>JAFSMW010000130.1 GCA_017447745.1 Thermoguttaceae bacterium | reverse complement strand
TTCTGCGGGCCTTTCTTCATAGCCATGTTCATGTTTTTGGCTTGCGGGTTGCTCTTTGTGTTGAGCTTGGATTCGTGGCAGCCAAAGCATCCGCGGGTTTCGCCCGGCATGACGTTGGTGAAGGTTCGCATAACGTGAATCGCCATGCCGTTTTCGTCTAACATTTCAAAGTAGACGGACTTGCCGGCGGGCAGTTCGAAGTAAATGCTTCCGTCCGGTTCAATCGGAACGGTGCCGAGGATTCGTTTGACGCCTTCAGCCTGGAAGACGGAAACGGCGGGACCGTCGTGCTGAACAGTTTTAACCCAGGTCGTGTAGTTTTTCGGGTCCATCTGAACAACGCGAATCGCCTTGCCTTTTTCTCTCAGGATTTCCGGAGCGTTGTCAAAGACGTTGTTGGAGTACAGATATCCCGGTTTGGGCTGTTCGCCAGAACCGATTTTCGGCCAGTCGACTTTGTCTGGAACGACAGTCGGAACCGGACGCGGTTTGAGCGGCATCGCGTACCACGCGTTGGCGTTTTCGGACTTGTGAATCAGTTCCTTGTTTCCGTAGACGTCCTGCAGATAAACCATGAAGAACCAGCCGTTGTGCGGACCGTTGTAAAGGTGTCCGCCGTAACGAGCGGAAACGAGCATGTATTCTTCAGACAGCGGATACGGGGACTTGTACGCGAAGTACTTGCCCGCCTGATGGTAATCGTAAGAAGGAGCCGGGTCTTGCGGTCCGTTGCCGACTTCCGGCCAGGCGACTTCTCGAGTAATGCGTTCCAAGCCGTCCGGGTAGTTCAAACCGCGAGTCGGGTCAACGTATCCAATTGAGCCGTTAAACCAGGCGTGGTGCCCAACAGCGGTGAAGACGATCTTTTTGGAGTCCGGAATGGCGCGGGCTTCGGTCAAGACGTCCGGCCAGGTGGACTGGTTGCCCCACAGGGTTTGCGTGTTGGTTCCATCCGGGTTCATGGTCCAGAGGGACTGAACGCGCCACAGAGCTTTATCGGTGTATTCCCAACGGGTGTAGATAACGCGGCCGTCAGGAAGCATGTTGGTCATGTATTCCGGTTCGCCGTTGGCGGAAATGACGTAGATGTTCTTTCCGTCGCCGTCACAGCGGGTAACTGCGAACGCGTGCGTCATGGGCATGCAGCGAACGTAGCTGCCTTGACGAGACGAGCAGAAGACGATGTGACCGTCCGGCGTGTAAATCGGGTCGAGGTCGTCGTAGTCGCCCTTGGTCAGCTGACGGCAGTTGGTTCCGTCAACGTTGACTTTGTACAGGTGGAAAGATCTTTCTCCCAGCGGACGATAGCAGAAAAGAACTTCTTTGCCGTCGAACGACAGGTCGGGACGCCAGAACGCGCCGTCCATGGTTTTGCCGTCGATGGTAACGTCTTTGAGAATGTCCTTTTTGATTTCCAGCGGGTTCAAACCGACAACGAGCAGTTTGCCGCCGTCAACCGCCATGTAGCCGTTGCGGTGACGAGCTTCGTGTCCCCATTCGTCGGTGGCGTCGCCCGGCTTTCCTTTCGGATACGGGTTGGAAACCATCAAAATGGAATCGAAGTCAATCAACGGGTTGGAGAACAGAATGTCTCGTTTGACTTTTCGGACTTCAAAATACAGAGCCTTGAAATCCTGATTGGGGTCGGCGTCGAGCTTCTTCTGAAGTTCGTCCAGCTTCGCGACTTTGTCGGACAGGTCGATGTCGTCGTCCATGTCGGCGATGCGTTCCGCCGCTTCTTTAGCCCACTTGATTTCGTTGGCGACTTTGCCAGCGTCGAAGGCGTTGTCCGCCTGGAATGACCAGTCGTCTAGAATCTGCTGCTGCGCTTCCGGACTTAGCTGATCAAAGGGCGTGTATCCAGCCCAGGCAGCCGCGCAGCACATAGCGATCATGACTGCAAATGTTTGAACAAATCGAGGCATGTTCTCTCCTTTCAAAATGATAAAATATGATACGGTTTACATTTCAGTTATACTCCGATTAATCTCATTTTACCAGAACCGGAATTTCATTGCAATAGGGCAATTAGAAAAATTTTAGAGAAATTTTAAGAAAAAGACCGGGAAAAACTCGGTTGAGCCGATTGATTGAAAGGCGGTAATGGAGCGACCAGCGGGAGCGGAATTACGCATTCGCCGGAACGGCGAACAAAACGCCGTGCCCCGCTGAAAATCTGAGACGCAGCCAGTAATCGTTCCCGCGCAAGCGTTCCTCTCAGGTTTCGTACAGGTCGGATTAGTCCCGGGAGTTTACACGTTCCCGGTTCGCCTTTTACGTTCGCTGCGCTCACGCCCACGGGTTTACACCCGTGGCTCGCCTCTCATCGGCAACCAACAACCAGATTCATTCCCGTTCCTCTCTTTTGGACAGGATTCAATTGCTGGAAAAAGATATCGCATACAACATTGGGGTCTGACGTCTCAATCCAGCCATCGCTTGGAATTCCGGAAATGTCGTTACGGGATATCTGCGACAGTTCACTAGGCGAAGGAAGTCTGTAGCCATACTGAGCAGCAAACGCTCTCGCCTGACTGTTATCTCCTCGAATGCTTGGAACCTTTCCGAGGTAAACGAACTGAGTTGGAAAATGATACTGTGGTTTTGGCTGTTCTCTGACTACATTCGCCTTTTCCGCCGCTTTCCTGGCTTCCTCTGCTCTTCTCGCCTCTTCAGCCGCTCTTCTTGCTTCCTCCGCCGCTCTCTTCGATTCCTCCGCTATTCTCAGCTTCTCCGCTTCGAGTTGAGCCTTTAAAATCGCGTTCTCTTTTTCAAGTTCTATCTGAGCTCTCAATGAAGCTTTTTCTTTTTCAAAATTCTCTTCAAGCTTTTTTCTTTCTGCTATCGAATTTCGCACCTGCTTCGACACGATTTTGATTCTTTCTTTCAAAGGCGCATCGTCATCGGCGTTTTTCATAACATCCATTGCTTGATCCAACAATTCCAATCCTTCTTCCTTTTTGTTATCCGCAAACAGTTTCAAACTTTTGTCATACAGTTTTTGAACTCTGTCCCATTCTTTATTAGGCAGACCATGCTGCAGGAGATTTGCTGTATAAGCGATGGTAAAGTTGGGCGTATTTTCAGGAATGGAAAAAGTAGGCGTCTGCCTTTTGCTAAGATTATTCAGAGCGTCTTTTTTGACGTTCGTGTAAACGTATTCAAAGACCTCCAAAACAGTCAATTCGCCGTTGTTGTTCGCGTCGGCTTTTCCATCCAGTGCATCCGCAAAACAGCGGGTAAACAAACCATTCCCATTGTCTTCGTAGCTCGACTCGCCGGTTTTGCAGCTTTGCAGGAAGAACACGCCTTCCGGCAAATTCCCGTTTCCGGCGGAATTAATTCCACGGCTGATTTTGGGCAGACGGGAACTGCGCTTTGGAATCATGTATTCACGGCAAGCGTCAACAATAAACCACTTGGAAGACGCCTTGCAATTATGCAGTTCTTCCAACATGGCGTTAACATTGATGGCGGTTTTCTTTAAAGAGTCATTTGAGTCCGTTCGAGTGTCCTCAACGGCAAAATAGGAGACGTTGTCAATTTCAAAACCATGACCGGCAAACGCAATGAATATCTGGGAATTCTCGTCTGCCTCTTTTAAGATTTCTCTGAATCCGGCTTCAACGGTTTTTTTGTCTGGGTACTTTCCAATGGAATTGCCCGTGATGTACATTCTAATATTCTCAGACTCAAACCCGAGTTGAAACAGTTTTTCCTGAATCAACTGAATGTCCGCCACGGCGCATTCCAGCTGATTCAAGTCCAAATAATGATTTACCCCCACTAAAAGAGCGTATCGTTTTCCCATTTCTCTGGCAGAGTTGGAATTGGAATTGCGGCTTCCCCTGGATTTGGCAGTATTCTTGACTGTTTCCTCCGGAGCTTCTTCCACTTCCACCAGGTCGGGGTCTTCATTATCAAGCGACTGAATGAATTCCCGATCTTCTTTGGAAAGTTTATCAAACGGGTATTGGTAAAGCTTTCCGTTAGATGAACGAAAATAAACCCAACTGGGATCTGTCGGTTTGAATTTTTCAAACGTCCCGGTCATGACAACTCGTCCAGAGACTGATTTCCATTGACGCTGAGCGTTTCCCTCCGCGAAAACCAAAAACGCGAAACCTGTAAACAGGATAAATAGCAGATATTGAAGGCAAAAACGTTTCATTAAATTTGCTCCTGAACAACTCGCCGACAGCCAGACGAAAATCCGGCTGCCGATCATAATTCAAATCCGGGTTGCGAATACTCTATATAAAAACTGATCAAAATTATTTAAGTCTGGTAGCCATGAAATCATAATGGAATCCCACCAGGTCGCCATGAAGAAGTATATTTCGGACGGTTACTTCCGGGTATCCACTGAGGACTTTTGCCAGAGTCGGATCCAGCTTTCTGATTTCATTCTGGGTGAATTTAACCGATTGTTTATGTACAACAAAGAGATTGTTATCCGAAATGACATTTCCTTTGTTGGTTTTAATTGGTTTCATCGTGATTCTTCCCGGCGTCATAACAATCATATCGACGATGGTCGACGTGTTCGGCATGCCCCCGATCTGACTGATGACAAGCGGGAAATAAACGAAGCGGGACTTGAAATGATACGCAATCGCTTCTCGAGTAGTGTTGTCTTCCTCAACGTGAGAAAGATCGAATGCGAAATACCGGAATCCGCGCTTGTAATAGGAGTTAATTACTTCTTCCATTCCCTTCGTGAATTTAATAACATACTTGCCCTTAAACTTTTGTTTCACGTAGGTCATAATGGCGTTTTTGAAGTTTTCCTCTTTGTCAATTCTCCAAACGAAAATCTCGTGAGAACCAACTTTTTTATACATAACGGCAGGAAAACCGCCCCCTAAAGAAGCGGCTGTGTATTTTTTACTCAGCAATTCCTTGGTTTTCTCAAAAATTTTGGAATCCGCCGGCTGAATGTCAATCGGTCTGCCGGGAAGAGGCACAACGTTGAGCGTAATGGCGGATTTGCCGATCTTTTCATTGATTTGCTCGTTGGTTGTGAGAATCAGGACTTCCTCGCCATACTCGTCTGTACGACCATTCCACGCAATTATCGCCTGCTGGCGTTCTTCGCTGAAAAGCCCAAAACCAGCGCCACCGCCCACGCCGTCGTTTCCGTCGAAATCCCCGTCGACATCTCCGCCGCCGTTTTCGTCTCCGTCTTCTTCAATGACCATTCCTCTCGGATCCTGATATTGATCGACCTCGTCGCCCGACTGGTCTTGACTGTTGTCGCCATCAAATTCCACAGAATCGGAAGGCTCAGGTTCAGACTGTCTCATTCCGGAAAGATTGGAATTGAGCGAGTTGTTTTGGTTTTGCTGATTCTGCCAGTTGTTATAATAGTTTGGCGGCAAATTTTGAGAATCGATCGGCTGCGGAGGATAGTACGTCTGATATTCCGGCCAGCGCCAATTCGCGCCGGGACGTCCAACCCAGAACTTTCCGCTGTCTGCAAACGCTTCAAGCGTCAGAGCTATTGTGAACAAGAAGATAATAAATCGCAATAAATGGTTGAGTTTCATTGCGTTCTCCTGAATTGAAAGTGTTATTAAAAAATTGTTTCAACTGACGAATATTGGATTCGCGTTATTAGAACGGTAATTTTATTTCCTTTCAATAGCGTTTCCATCTTCGTCATATTCCGATATGCTTTGGGTTTCCTGCTCTAAAATCGAGTAGAATAATCCATCATTGTTTTTTTAAAAGATCTTTTCAGCTCGTTAAATGACTGATTTGTTTCCATTTGAAGCGCATCCAGAAATTTCGGTTTTGTGTATCGGGACGGCTGCGTTTCCTGCTGCAAGGTTGAAATTAGCGCTCGGGTAAAAGCAGTTCCATAGTCGCTGCTTCCGATAGCCATTTCGCCTTTTTTACCCATTCCGCCTTTCCAAGATGTGGAATTGATATTAATTGTTCCTACAAAGTCGTTAAAAATGGAGTCGTAGGCGGGAAACTCCGGAACCGTTGTCAAAATCCCGCGTTTGGACGACCCAACGCTCTTCTTGGACGTTACATGCGCGCAGGTGTCTGTAATCAAAATATTGAGGCGATGCTCATTTTCATTCAGGATTTCCTGAATTTCCCTTCGATAAATAATATCGTCTTTAGTCCAGGAATCCGCACTCAAAGCGGTTGGAGTAAAAAAATGCGTATGTTCTAAACTTCCTTTGACATGACCGCCGTGACAAAGCACATATATAAAAACAACGTCGTCAGGTCCTGCTTTTTCCGAAACTTCGCGGCATTTTTTCAGGATTTCATCTCGAGACGTCTTGGAACCGTACAGAGATTCAATCGAAAAGGAGCGGATTTTACCTGATTTTTCATCATCCTTTTTCCATTTCTTTTGAATATCGGCAAAGAACTTCATCAGATACTCTTCCGTGGTTTTTACCGTCCTCACATTATCCCGGTTTTTGTCAGCGTCTCCCCAAATACACAAGACATAAACCCGATAAGGACCAGGATCTGATGCGTACTGCGCACAGGCAGAGTTTCCAGTCTTTAAAACCAGGACTGTCAACAGTATAATTACCCAAATATATAGTTTTTGAACGTTCATCATTCAAGGACCGCAATTTTGTCAATTTTAACTCATTAAACAATAATCCATGTAATTAAATTTTACATAAAGTAAAAAGTTTGTCAATGGTTAGAAATCAAATTCAGAAAAAAATCCAAAGTTTTTGTCAATTGATCGATAACTTCCGCCGAACTCAAAAATATCGAAACCGACTGGTCAGCCTAGGCTTACGCAACCCGACTCGACATAAACCGTGCGCCAGGCGTGCGGGCGAAGACGTCCACGAACCAGATTCAACCAGTGCAAACCTGAGAAAACGTTGAACCGACGCTCAGTTCAATGCGATAATATGTTCGTTTCACTCATCCCTATGGTTTTACTTCCGGGCTGCTCCTGAATCGTTCGTACGCCGCCCGTCTCTCATTAATAACCCTTATAATCTGAAAAAATTTTTAAAAAATTCCCAAAATCTTTCTTAAACGTCTTGCAATCAATTTTTGATTATGCTAAAAACAAAGTAAAGTAAAAAGTTATGGATGAATGAAACGCCTCAAATTGAGGCTGCGTTTCCTATTAGAAATGATTCATTTCAGCAAGCGCGCTGTTCATTCATTATTTATTAATCCCACCTTTTAGATTAAGGAGTTCAAAATGAAAACGACCCGTCGAGATTTTCTCAAGACATCGTCAGTATTATCGGCTTCCGCAGCTGCCATGACCCTGGGCGTAGCTCAGCTGGCTCACGGCGAAGGAACCGATGAAACCATTAAAGCCGTTCTGGTCGGCTGCGGCGGTCGCGGACGCGGCGCTGTTGGTAACTTCCTTACCGCCCCCAATACTCAAATTATCGCTTGCGCGGACGCTTTTCCGGATCCCGCCAAGCATGCTGGCGGCGGCTGGGGACTGAAGGAGGATGCCATCTTCTGGGGTTTTGACGGGTTCAAAAAGGCGTTGGATTACGGCTGGGAAAACGGCGCTCGTTACGCCATTCTCGCCACGCCTCCGGGATTCCGCCCGATTCATTATAAATACGCTATCGAAAAAGGCTTCAACGTCTTCATGGAAAAACCCTGTTGCGTTGACGCCCCCGGCTTCAAAATGCTCATGGAAGTTAACAAACTGGCAGACGAAAAAGGTCTGGCTGTCGGCGTTGGTCTTCAGAGACACCATCAGGGCGACTACGAAAAAGGCTTCCAGGAAGTTTGCGTTGACGAAAAATACGGCGATCTGATTTACGCTAACGTTTACTGGAACGGCGGAGGCGTTTGGGTTCGCGGACGTCAGGATTGGCAGACTGAAATGCATTATCAGATGAGCAACTGGTATTACTTCAACTGGCTCTGCGGTGACAATATTTGCGAACAGCACGTTCACAACCTCGACGTCGGCAACTGGTTCCTCGGCAAGGGCGACAAGATGTATCACCCGGTTTCCGCCAACGCCATGGGCGGACGTGAAGTTCGTAAGAACAACGTCAACTACGGCGAAATCTTCGACCATCACTTTGTCGAATTCACCTATGCAGACGGCAAAAAAATGTACTCGCAGTGTCGTCACATTCCAGGCGCTTGGAGCGCAGTTTGGGAAAACGTCCACGGAACCAAAGGCGGCGGAGGCGTTACCGCTCGCGGCGGTCGCAAAGGTAACCCGTACGACAACGAACATCAGGATCTGTGCAAAGCGATTCGCGAAGGCAAGCCTTACAACGAAGGCTGGTATGCCGCTCACTCCTGCATGATCGCCGTTTTGGGACGTATGGCGTCCTATTCCGGACAAGTCGTTTCCTGGGACGACGCCGTCAACAAGGGACCGGCTTTGATGATCTACGAAGATCACGAAAAGCTCACCATGGATTCTCCCGCCCCGGTTCAGCCCAACGGCAAAGGCGGTCCGGAACCCTACAACATTGCTATCCCCGGCGTTACCAGCCCGTTCGCTGGCAACAACTTTGTCAATCCGTAATTGGCAATTTGTAGCTTGAGTTTAGTTAGTAATTAATAGGAATAGGGAGTAGATATTTCTACTCCCTATTTCCCTATTCCCCATTCCCTATTGTCTACTGCCTATTGCCTTCCGTGGGTTAAAACCCACGGCTATTAATATTAAACCGCTACGCGGTTTTAGAAGAACGCTTCGCGTCTGTTTTTCCCTTTTCCCTACTGCCTATTGCCTTTCCCCCATGCTGGAACAAATCAAAAAAGAAATCTGCGACATCGGCGACCGCATTTATAAAAAAGGGTTCGCCACCGGCAACGACGGCAACATTTCGTATCGTCTCAACGAGAATGAAGTCGTCTGCACCCCAACGATGATCTCCAAAGGGTTTATGACCCCGGACGACCTGTGCATCGTCACTATGAACGGCGAACAGATCGCCGGCAAGCGTAAAATGACGTCTGAAATCAAGCTGCATTTGACGCTCATGAAGGAACTGCCAGAGGTGAAGTCGGTCGTGCATTGTCACCCGCCGTATGCGACCGCGTTTGGAATTGCGCGCGAGCTGATTCCGCTGGGCGTCATGCCGGAAATCGAAGTTCAGCTGGGCGAAGTCCCGATAGTTCATTACGCCATTCCCGGCAGTCAGGAACTGGCGGATACGATTCTGCCAATAGCGCACAAGTCCCGCGTTTGCGTCCTTGCCAACCACGGCACGCTTTCCTGGGGCGATACGGTCGAACACGCCTACTGGTGGACGGAAATGCTCGACGGATACTGCCGTCTGCTCATGCTGGCGCACAACCTCGGCAACGTCGGCTATTTTTCACGCCAGGACATTCAAGACCTTTTGGAACTCAAAAAGCGCTGGAATGTACCAGACCCGCGCACGTTCATGGAGGGCATCGACATCGGCGACAACGACGTCTTTCGCGACTTGTGGGAAAAAGCCGGGTTCGGACACCGCGCCTTTGTCCCGCCCGGAACGAAGTCCAACGGATTCGGCAACGCCGTCGACCTCGACGCGATTACGGATATTATCGCGGACAAGGTCGCGAAGAAACTGCGATTGCCATAAATAGGATTCTATGCTAATATATGTCAAATTAGCCCAATACATCAAGGAGTGATTATGAGTCCCAGAAAAGAACGTATGAAATTGTTTACACTTCGCGTCGAACTTTTGGAGACGTGTATTCCAATTTGGCGTGTAGTTACCGTCCCGGATTTTTATTCTTTGAGAGACGTTTACCGTATTTTTAATGAAGCGTTTGGTTGGGATGAAGATTATGAATTCCGTTTCGGTATTAAGAATGATATTTATTGCGGTAATCCAGAAGAAGGCATTATCAGAAAGCTTCATCACTTGGAATTTCAGCCTGGCCCCGATTCAAAGATAATAATTGACAGTTTGGGAGATTTGCTTGGCTACAGCAAGAAGTTCCGGATGTCTTTAGAGAGTAATGATCCATGGATTGTTCAAGTTACCGTGTTAAAAAAAGTCAGCGTTGATCTTGATCTTTTTAATTTTGAATGTCTTGAAGGCGAAGGGGCTTGTCCTTCAAGTTTTTTCCCGGGGGCGTACGAATTTAATAAAATCTATTGCCTGAGCCATGATCCTGAAGTTGATCCTGAAACTAAACAGGATGTTGACGAGTATATCAAAGACAATGAACTCGACATTAACGGGAGCTGGCCTGGTGAATTCAATCTTGACGAGGCAAACCGACGCCTGAACAATCTAAAGGAAACGATCAAGAACGAGCTTGACGAGTTCAATGGCAAATATTCAGAAATGGTTGAACAACTGGGTTCTGGTTATTTAGACGATGTGTTTACTTCCGAGTGCGAAGAAGGCGAATTTGAGATGGTCGACGAGCCGGAGATGAATATTCTGATTTCTTCTGTAGTCAATCTATGCAAGTCTAACAACATATCTTGCAAAGGCATTGATTTAGACAACCAGTATTTTACTTCTGATGACTTCAAAGCTATTATCCAAATATTAGAACAGAATTCGGATCCTGAAATCCGAGCCAAGGCAAGTGAACTCAAAGAGGCTTATGACGAATTTATACTCATTTGGCATCTTCAGCAGATTTTCGGTCAAGTCGATCTTCCAACAAAGACCACGAAAAAGCAAGAAAAGAATTCGTCTAAAAAGAAACGAAAGAAATAATAACGTTTTCACAAGTTCAGTTAAAACATATCAGTACTAATTTGATGTATTGTTTGTCTTGTTCGCAACTTCAATTTACATATTATGACTACTTTCCAAAACGATTTTAGAAACGTTTCGTTACAAAACCTTGTAGACAACCCCGACTGTTCAGAAGACGACGTCGCGCAGTGGGTTCGGGATAACGAGGAACTGTTTGTAGACGATTCGAATCCGGACGAGTTCTCTCAGGACAAAGTCAACAGGTTCTTTGGGGACGCCATTCAGAATACCTCCGGCGGTTCCTTTGGGAACCTTGGCATTGATTATTCCTCTGTCGTTGACTGGTTTAACACGCTGGGCGGTCAGGGCAAGGAAGATAATCCTCAACAAGGAGCCTCTATTACCGACAGCGTTCTGACATGGGGCAAAAAATTGTTGGGGTTCCCCGACGCTCAAGAAGAAAAGCAGCCTGCAAAGAAGACGTCTGCCGGCGGCTTTGGAATGGGCAAGTTTGATATCGGCTCCTTGATGAAGCAAACCAGCAATCCACAGCTGAAAAAAGTTCTTTGGGTTTTGGACACAGTCTACAAAGAAGTGAAAAAACTCTGGTCTTCAAAGAAAAGAAGAACAACCAGAAGAAAAACAACCGCCAAAAAGACAACGTCCAGATCCAGAACAACCGCGGCGAAAAAGACGACGACGTCGCGGTCAACAACCGCCAAAAAGACCGTAGCTAAAAAGACGACAGCCAAAAAGACCCCCGCCAGAACAACGACAGCTAAAAAGACAACGGCGAAAAAGACGACAACCCGGTCAACGACCGCTAAAAAGACAACGGCAAAAAAGCCGACAATAAAGAAGATTTGGTAACGCGTTGAAGGACTGACATAGCGTAAACGAAAATTTTTACGATTAACCATTTTTGATAGATCATGTACATTACAAAAGTTGAACTGAAAAACTGGCGTAATTTTTCCTCTGTTTCAGTTCCGTTAAGCGACAAAACGTTTATAATCGGTCCCAACGCCGTTGGAAAATCCAATTTTTTGGACGCAATTCGATTTTTGCGGGACATAGCATCTAATACCGGCGGTTTTCAGTCTGCAATTTCTGCCCGCGGCGGGATGAAAAAGATTCGTTGTCTGTATGCACGTAAGGATCCTGAAGTCGAAATTACAGTTGAACTGTCGTCGTCTATTTCCAAAACTGAATCTCTTCCTCCTGAATGGAGATACAGCATTGGATTTGTCCAGGAAACAAAAGGCGCTCACAATACGCTGTTAACGTTTGAAAAAATTTGGAAAGACGATAAGTTGATTCTTGAGCGTCCAAATTCGGATGATATAAACGACCCGTTGAAAATGTCTGAAACGTGGTTGGAACAGACGAGCCGTAATCAGGAATTTCGCGCTTTGCATTCGGCGTTTAATAATATCAGTTATTATCATTTAGTTCCTCAACTTCTCAGGCATCCTTCAATATATAGCGGTCATGATTTGCCTCACGATCCGTTTGGTCAAGGCTTTTTGGAGAAAATCAATAATACCCCGGAAAAGACGAGAAACAGCAGACTCAAACGAATTAACGAATATCTAAATGTTGCTGTACCGCAGCTGAAAGAACTTGAATTGACAACCGATGAAGGTGGACGTCCCCATCTTCAGGCGTTGTATCAGCATTGGCGTCCTAAAGCTGGAAAACAACAGGAAGCTGACTTTTCGGACGGTACGCTCCGTTTAATTGCGTTGTTATGGTCGATTCTGGAAAATCGCGGCGTTTTATTGCTTGAAGAGCCAGAGCTTTCCTTGAATTCGGAAATTGTCGCGCGTTTGCCGAATTTGTTTACTCAAGCTCAGCGTTCGTCGAAAACGAAACGTCAGTTTATTATAACGTCGCACAGCGACGCTTTGTTGACAGATAAGAGCATTTCGCTTTCTGACGTTTTGTTATTCTTGCCTTCGGATCATGGTACAATCTGCATGCCTGCATGTGAAGACAAACAAAGCATTGAAGAATTTAACAATGGAATTCCACTTTCCGAAATTGTCTTTCCGCAAACTGCTCCGAAGAATATCGAAAAATTGACTCAACTAACGTTTCCGGAATTGAGCAAATGAAGGTTCAACCTAAACCAATAACAACCGTTTATGAGGACGAGCTGAGCGGAACCGTCATAGATCGAATTCTATCGACATACAGACCAGATATATCAGTTCATAAGCACATTCCATGCTATGGTTTCGGCAAGATTAAAAAGAATCTTCCTGGATACAATAAGACGGCTAAACCAGAATTCCCTTACTTTATTTTAACGGATTTGGATGCTGCTCTTTGCGCTCCGCAATTAATTGACGACTGGACAAAACATATCCCATTAAATCCGAATCTGCTCTTTCGCGTTGCGGTGCGTGAAGTCGAATCATGGATTTTGGCTGACAGGGAAAATATTGCTGAGTATCTAGGCATCCCAATTTCAAAAATCCCTGTTGAAACAGATTCAATTCCAGATCCCAAACAACTGATTTGCAATCTGGCGCGAAAATCGAAAAAGAAAGCCGTTCGCGAAGGAATTCCCCCAAAAGACCAGTATGCCGTTCAAGGTTACGATTACAACGCGTTGTTGGGATACTTTATTCAAAACGTTTGGAATATATCCAATGCGGTTGAATGTTCTTCCAGCTTAAAACGGACTGTCGAACGTTTGGAAGATTGGCTTACATAACGCTTGACGCCCAATAAAAAACGGGCAAGTCAGAAACTTGATTATCTGACTTGCCTATTCAGCTATTTTTAATACTATTCTTACGACAGCTTAATCAGCTCGTATTGCCGGGTTCCGATCCCGATTTCTTCAGCGTATTCCAGCCCGAACTTCCAGTCGGTGTCGGGGTGGAGGAGCTTGAACTTGTCCTGACGGCATTTGCAGTTGGGATGTTTTTCTGTCAGCATGTTTTCGGACTTCAAAGCCGGAGCGTTGAGAACCAGGTCGGCACAGGCGGCGTCGAGGGCGACGGGGTCAAAGGAAGCCGCAATGCCAAGGTTGGGAACGATCGGGGCGTCGTTGTGTCCCCAGCAGTCGCATTCCGGGGAAACGTCCATAATAAAGCTGACGTGGAAGTTCGGCTTGTCTTTCAAAACCGCCTTGGCGTACTCGTCAATACGGGCGTTGAGCGAGCGGGAGTCGTCGTACGATTCCAGATACGCGCCCTGAAACTGGCAAATCGCGATGCATTGTCCGCAGCCGACGCATTTGCTGTGATCAATAACCGCTTTCTTCGTCTGCTTGTTGAGTGAAATCGCTTTGTGACGGCAATGTCTGACGCACAGTCCGCAGCCGCGGCAGGAATCGTCGTGAATAACCGGCTTGGACGCCGAGTGCATTTCGAGTTTGCCGGGCACAGCGCCGCAGCCCATGCCGAGGTTCTTAATCGTTCCGCCGATTCCCGCCGCTTCGTGTCCTTTGAAATGCGTCAGCGTTATAAGAATATCAGCATCCGCAATCGCCGAGCCAATTTTAGGCGCGGGACAGTACTTTCCATCGATGGGAATTTCCCGATAATCCAAGCCCTTCAAGCCGTCGCCGATAATCACCTGACAGCCTGCGGACAGCGGATTAAACCCGTTGACCATGGCGGTTTGAAGATGGTCAACTGCATTTTGACGGCTTCCAGAATAGAGCGTATTGCAGTCCGTCAGAAACGGTTTGGCGCCCAGCGCGGTGAGAATCTTAACCATGCGGGCGACGTAGTTTGGGCGAATATAGGCAAGATTTCCCAGCTCGCCGAAATGGATTTTCAGAGCAACGAACTTGCCGTCCAGCGGCAGCTTTTCAATGCCCGCCTTGCGAACGAGCTTTTCCATGTTGTCCAGCAAATTGTGAGAGCCGTTGGCTCTAATGCCGATAAAATAAACTTTCGAGGGCGTTGTCATGACAGGGTTGGCACGGTTAACAGGTTAGTATTACTATTTGACTCGATATATTTATTATACCCTTTTTCCTGTTTTTGAAAAGAGGACGCCTGCGACGAGGGGGGCTTTCCTCACCGCAGGCGTCAACAGGAACGATTACCAGCGCGCCGCTGACCGACGATTACGCAAACTCTAATTCCAATTCGTCCAGAACGAGGGCCAGGTCTACGTCGGAACTGTCGGCGGAATCGGAATCGGTTTCGTCAAACAGGAAATCGAAATCGTCGTCTTGATAAAGCGCCGCGTCGATTGCCGGGGCAGACAGTTCAGCAGTAACATCCGAGCCGTTCTGATTGTCGTACAGGTCAAGCAGAGCGGACGAATGAGCCTGACGCAGCGTCTGGACGGATTCGACTCTGCTGTCATTGATAAGTTGAGCGCTGGAGGTTTCGAATTGGGAATTATCAGATTCCGCAGTCAGAATAACCAACTCCTCGCTCTGAACTTGCAACGCCCCCTGCGCCGCTGGCTTGTCAGCCGTCTTTTTCGTTGCACCATAGTTAATCGCAAAGAGAACAAAGTCGTCAACGTTGATATTTCCGTCGTTGTTGAAGTCCGCCTTGACAGTTTGAGCGTAAAGCGGGTTTTCCGGCGATACGCTGCTGGGAACATACCCATAGACGGTCGCGAAAGCAACAAAGTCGTTGACGTCAACGGCGCCGTTGCGAATCAGGTCGTACGGCATCGCCTTGACAGTAGTTGACGATTCAGAACCGTCCAGACCAATAACAGGAACGGCAGATCCGACAACGCCGGCGTCTTCGTCCATTGACGGCGTCAGAACGACGGTTCCCAGGAACAGGTTGTCCGTTTGGCTGGCAAGAGCCTCTGAAACCTGAGCAGTCAATTCCACCTGAACGTTTCCGTTGGGAAGAACAGAGCTTTGAGAGACGGTCAGCGCCACGCCGTCCGCACAGGCGGAGAACGTTGGAGCGTCGTATACGGCGGGATTGTATTCCAGCGTCAAAGTCGTTTCGCCCGGATTGAGTTCAGTAACGCCCTGCGCCCACAGTTCAACATAGCAATCATCCCAGTCCGTTACAGAGGGAATGCTTGCCGCCATGGCTGACGTCGGCGAATGACTGCCAGCCGTCGTCTGAACAGACGCTGCAATCGGAAGCCCGACGCTGATAACAATCGCGCCCGTTGCCAGCTCGCCCGATGGAGCAACTACAGCGTAGGAAACAGCGTCCGTTCCGTAGAAGCCATCTTCCGGCGTATAGGAAATCGTTCCATCAGCGTTGACGGCGTATTCGCCGTAGGACGCGTCGCCAAACTGAACCGTCGTTTCAGACCAGTCGGATACAGTGTCGTTTTCACGATAATCAATTACAACCGGATTGTTGAGCGTCGTTTTGACGAAATCGTTTTGAACCGTCAGTTGAATTACGATGGAACCGATTGACAGCGTCAGCGAGCCGAAGCTGATTTCGTCGTTTTTGAGCGTCTTGCCGGAAGTCAGCGTCAGATTGTCGTGAGAATCCGTCGGCGGAAGGGACTCGACTAACGCGTCGCCTTTTTCAGACGCGGTAAACGCCACAGTCGCCAGACGAACCCATTCGTCGTCGCCTTTGTCCAGAACGCCTGTTCTGGCAACTCCGCCAATCAAATCAATTAAGCCCGACTCGATTTCTTCTTGAAGATTGTTTAACTGTGAGAAGACAGAACCGTATGTTATATTTCCTGCGGTAAGCAGGTCTGAAGGATAGCTCACGTTGAGATACCCGCCCGTCAGACCGCATAGCGTTGTTCCTTCGTATCCGTTGAAGTTGCGAACCCAGATTTCAACAAAGAAACTGTCGCCGGGATTGATTTCCGTCATCGAAGCCGGGACGTCAGCCGCGACGTCGCTTGCCGTTTTGCTCGACACAGCCGTCAGGCGAACGTTAACCGTTTCGTCGGCTTCCAAAGCGACTGGATTATTCAAATCGCCAGAATTTTCTTCGACAGCCGCAGACGCCGCAGCGCTGACGGCAACCGGTTCCGGTTCCAAAACCGGCTGATTTTCAAAAACGCCAACGACAACTTCGCTAACCTGTGCTGACGGGCTGGAAGGCGCGTCCGGATATACCAGGTCAGGATCGGTCGCGTATTTACGCCAGTTTCTGCTAAGATACGTATAGTCGGAAACGCCTACGTAACCGTCGCCATCAATGTCGCATGCTGGATCCCAGTTGTCTTTTCCAGGAGAAGAACGCCACGCTTTGCTCAGCAGACTGTAATCGGAAACGCCAATATAACCGTCCCCGTCAATGTCCATCGGACACGCCGCTGTTACTTCCAGAACCGTAACGCCGTAATCAATTTGACCATTTGAAAGAATGACGCCGTCAGTACGGGTGAGGTTGTCGTGATAATCGTTGGGAGCGCCCAAAGAAACCGTGGTGAATCCTTCCATATCTGCGACAAAAGTTACCGTTGCCAAGCGAACCCATTCGTCGTCGCCTTTGTCCAGAACGCCAAAATCGGTTACGCCGCCAACGGTGGCAATAGCGCCGTCTTCGTAAGTCTGATAACCCGTCATCTGGCTGAAAACATCGCCGTAGGTTACCTCTTGAACAGTCAAAGCGTCGTTGTCATACAGCACGTTCAAGTAACCGCCGACAATTGCCGGATCAGCATCCTCAACGTCTTTAACCCAGATTTCCGCATAGACTGTTTTCGTTGCACGAATTGAACTGATACCTTCCGGCAGTTCAGCAGAAGTATCAACGGTTGTCAGCGAATCCCGGAATACAACGCGGGCGTTAACTTCAGCGTCCAAAACCGGAGCAGCCAGCGTTGTTGCTGATGTCGTTTCGCTGTAGTTCGAATTGCTGTAATCGCCAGAACCGTTTGCAAACGCTCGGAAATAATACGTCGTTTCTGCGGTTAAGCCGGTAATAGCTGTCGTTCCTGCGGTAAACGTCTTTGTTGACGCGTTGGCGAAATCGTCGCTGGTTGAATACTCTACAGTATATGTAGAAGCGTGTTCAACGCTGCCAACGGTAACAGAAACGGAATTGTAACCGGTTGCGCTGGCAGTCAAAGTTGGAGTCGATAGCTGTCCAAGCGACGAACTAATTGAAAGATTCAGCGAACCGAAATCGATCTCGTCATTCTTGAGCGTCTTTCCAGACGTCAGAGTAAGGTTATATGGAGTAATCGACGGCGCTAACGATTCAATTGCGGCATCGCCTTCGCCGCCGGTAGCGGTAAACGCAACGGTTGCCAGACGAACCCATTCGTCGTCTCCCTTGTCCATAACGCCCGGAGAAACCGTGCCGCCAATCGTGTCAATGTATCCCGGCGTACTGGCGTTTTGCATATTGTTGAGTTGTGAAAACACAGAACCGTAGGTAACGCCGTCAACGCTTAAAAGATCTGAATTGTAGCTCATGTTGACGTATCCGCCCGTCAGACCGCAAAGCGTAGAATTTTCATAACCGTTGAAGTTGCGAACCCAGATTTCTACGAAGAAACTGTCCCCAGGAGCAACCTGTTCCAGCGACGCCGGCACGTCAGATGCGGAATCGCTTGCGGACTTGGTCGAAACTGCCGCCAAACGAACGTCAACAACGGCGTTATCTGAATAGGCAATCTGATTGTACGGACTGACAATTAATTCGGAACCGACTGCAGCTGCCGGGCTGGCGTTCACGACAGGAAAATACAAGTCAGGGTCGTCTACCGATTTCAGCCAGTTGCGGCTCAGGATGGCGTAATCCGAAACTGCAACAACGCCGTCGCCGTCGAAGTCGCACGCTGGATTCCAGTTGGCGCTGCCAGGAGATGAGAACCACGCTCTGCTCAATTGAGCGTAATCGGATACTGCAATATAGCCGTCTCCATCGATGTCCATCGGACACGCCGCTGTAATATCCAGATCGGCGCTGCCGTAGAAAATTTGATCGTTAGAAAGAGTAAGCGCGTCTGTACGAGTCAGATTGTGTGTATTATTCTCTGGAGCGCCCAAAGTAACCGTGGTTGAACCTTCTGTTTCAGCAATAAAGCTGACCGTTGCAAGACGAACCCATTCATCGTCTCCTTTATCGAGAACGCCAGTAGCAGTAACGCCGCCGATCGTAGAAATCTTGCCGTCTTCAAACGTCTGATATCCCGTCAGCGAATTGAACACAGTACCGTAAGTTACGTCCTGAACCGTCAGTGCGTCGTTGTCATACAGCAAATTCAGATAACCGCCAACAATGGCTGGATCGGTATTTTCAACGTCTTTGACCCAGATTTCGGCATAGACCGTCTTTCCGGCACGGATAGAACTGACGCCTGTCGGCAGTTCCGCAGCAATATCGTCGGTTGTCAGAGTATCTCGGAACACGATGCAGGCGTTGACTACTGCGTTTACCGTTACCGGCTCCGCCAGTGTCGTTGCCGAAGCCGTTTCGCTGTAATCCGAGTTGCTGTAATCGTCAGAACCGATAGCAAATGTTCGGAAATAATACGTCGTATTCGCGTTCAGACCGGTAATGACTGTAGAACCGGCGGAAACGTCCTGACTTGTCGCGTCTGAGAAGTCGTCCCTGGTTGCATATTCAAGCGTGTAACCAGAGGCGTTATCCACTTCGCCGACTGTAACGGTAACGGAATTGGAATCAAGCGTCTGAACTGTCAGAGTTGGCGATTGCAAAGAAGGGGTAGAAGAAAATGCTATCGACTTACCAGAGGTTTCGTTCTGTGCAAAAATCGGAAGAGTATCGGTTGATCGCATGTAATAACGCGATCCTGTATTAAGTGTGTTACCCTCACTGTCAATGAACGACCAATCAGACGATGATTCGCCAGAACTGTTGACAGAAATATCAATCCACCCATTATCTGGTGGCAAATTCAAATAAACATTCTCAGTCGTATCGCCAACAGAAAGATAAAGAATTGAAGGACAGTCGAGTAAATCCAATTCGGCTAGATGGTTGTCATAGCAATATAACAATGAAATCGACGGATGATTTGTTACATCCAGTTCTGACAACTGATTGGAAAAGCAGCGCAGCGTTTTCAGCGCCGTATTATTTGAGATATCCAGTTCAGTCAGCTGGTTGGAAGAGCAATTCAACGTTGTCAGAGCTGTGTTGTGGGAAATATCCAGTACGGTCAGCTGAATGTCAGCGCATTCCAGCGTTGTCAAAGCCGTATTATGTGATACATCCAGTTCCGTCAGCTGATTGTCAGAGCAATTTAACAACGTCATCGCCGTGAAATCTGATACATCCAGTTCGTCCAGTTGGTTGGAAGAGCAATTTAACGATTTCAGCGCCATGTTGTTGGATATATTCAGCTCGGTCAGCTGGTTTGAAGAACAATTCAACGTTGTCAACGCGGTACTATTAGATGCGTCCAATGCGGTCAGAAGATTAGACGAGCAATTCAACGTTGTCAGAGCGGTATTGTTTGATACATCCAGTTCGGTCAACTGATTGCTGTAACATTCCAAATTCATTAGAGCCGTATTAACTGAAACATTCAGTTCGGTCAAATGGTTGGAAGAGCAATACAACGCTGTCAACTCGGTATTATTCGACACGTCCAGACTGGTTAGCTGATTGCTATAACAATACAACGATTTCAACGCCGTGTTTTTCGATACGTCCAGAGAAGTCAGATCGTTGCCCCAGCAATTCAACGACGTCAACGCCGTATTTTGCGATACATCCAACGACGTCAGTTCGTTGGCAACGCAGTTTAAATCCGTTAGAGCTGTGCAACCCCGCACATTCAGCGACGTCAGGTTGTTGTCCCATACTCTAAGATACGTCAGACTGGTTGAACCGGACATGTCCAACGAACCAACAAGACGTTTGTTCATCCAATCGATCCTGGAAACGCACTTTATGCCGCCAACTTCAGTCCATGTTACGCCAGTCCAGGAGCTTGGATTATCCTTGTTGTAACTGCTATTAAGCGTTATCCCGTTCTTTTGACCTGAACTATTGGTTTGTTCGAGAAAAGCCTGCAGGTGTGCAATGTCATTTGCATTATATATGACGCCCTGAAGTTCAACGCCTTGAAATTCATACGCTCCAATATCAATAGTCGAATTGACAATACGTGAAGCGCCAGCCAAGTCTTTCGAGGATGATGTCAGACCGGCATTGCTGGCATACGTATTGGAACCTTTGCCAATCGCCTGCGAACCTGCAGCAAGACGATAATCGCCATTGGCAGCATTAACAAAGGGAGAGACGTTATTGTATGTAATATTGCCGCTTCCAGACCAGCTTGTATATGTGGACAGGTTGTTATAACCGGTAACGCCAGAACCATAAACATCACTGCCATTGTTATCAACAATAATAGAATTATAGATTTGACCTGCGAATACTCCACCAGCGGCATTCCCCGTAATAGTACAATTGGTAACTGTCACCAAGCCGCTTTCTGAAATAATTCCCCCATAATACGTTGTCTGGTTATCGGAAATTATGCTGTTAGTAATTGAGACAGAGGCTTGACTTCGGATCCAAATTCCACCGCCAGAATTTGAAGCGCTATTGTTTGAAATCTTACTTCTGTCAATCGAAACAGTTCCTGCTTTGTAAATGTAAATGCCGCCGCCCTGATCCGCAGTATTATTTAAAATCGTGCAGCCGATTACATTGAACGTTGAGCTTAAACCATTGTAAATTCCACCGCCATAACTGCTGCCGCTATAATTAGCTGTATTTCCTGAAACTTCGCTGTTGGAGATTGTAACAGTCGCCTTATCTCCATTGTTGCGAATTCCACCGCCATAACCATTTGTTACAGAGTTTCCTGTTATTGCACAGTCGTTTATTGTTAAGACTGTTGTATTGTCATAGCCGTCATTATAAAAACCACCGCCGCCTTCAGATGCAGTATTACCATGAATAATACTATTGGATACTGTCAATGTGTATCTGTTGTAAATTCCACCGCCAACATATTGAGATGTGTTTCCCTTAATCGAACTGTTGGAAACTTCCATCATGCCTTGATTGTAAATTCCAGCGCCGCCAGGTGAATTGTAAGTTGTTGACTCACTGCCAGTGGATGAATTGTTTGAAATTGTACAGTCGGCAATGGTGCAAGTACCAAAATTGGCAATACCGCCGCCATTAAATGACGCGGTATTTCCAGACAGCGTACTACCCGTTAATGTAAGAGTGGCAGTAGATTCCGATACTAAAATTCCACCGCCATAAATAGCTGTATTTCCAGTCAGTTCACTGTTCGTTACCGTGAGAACGCCTCTGCTGTTAATTCCACCGCCATTACTGCCGGCAGCAGTATTATTGCTGGAAGTATAAGAAGAAGCCGTGTTATTTGAAATCTTACAGTTATTAATCGTGAGCGTTGAATACTTGGAAGAATAAATGCCGCCGCCATAAGTTGCCGAGTTACCGGAAACGGTACTGTTACTTAAAGTCAGCAAACCAGAAGCCTGACGGATTCCACCTCCGTCGGTAGTCTCAACGCCATCAGAAATGCCAGTAACATCTCCCCTTCCATTGGTAAATGTCATTCCACCCAGGTTTGCTATAGTTGCACTGCCTGAAATTACCATACCGCTGCATTTCTGATTTGCGTTAAGCGTGAACGACTGGGAACCAAGTCCAACGATGGTAACGGAACCGTACTGAGAGGCGTTAATATCAATAGCCAGTTGGTCGCTGGAGGTAGAATACGTCAGAGTGTTTGCTGAGTCGAACGTTCGGACGACGATCAAGTCGGATTTGGTTGTGGTTCCAGCAGTAGAGATGGCGGATTTGAGTTGCGACAGACCGTCGCCTTGTGCAAGGTCGAGCGTTATGACGTTCAGATCAGCCATGTTTGCCGGAAGGTTGAATTCCGCGTACTGATCGCACAAGTCGGCGTATTCCGACGTGGAAAGCGGCGCGGCGCTCAACAGAGCGCGTTCTTCCAGAGCTTCCATACGAAGCGAGCGTTTGCTGGACTGAGACTGAGACTTGCGACCTTTACCAAAACCAAAAAATGAACGGAATGACATGGTTTTTCTCCTGATTGTGTAAATGACCCTGTGTTAGATTATTAAGGAAACGTTTCCCTTGAATGTACGTGAAGAGCGTACTGCAGATTTTCTCAAGAAAGAAAAACGGGGAGCGCGCTCACATGTCTCCCAGATAGAGGACTTAGACAACCTCACTTACACAGACACGCGGCAGACTCCCCATAATCGGAGAATCTTTCCGTGTGTGTAAGTAAAGTATGATTGCATAGAATCATGCCAAATAAGGACGAACCCTGTTAAAAATGTACAGAGTTCCCCTCTTATTGTTTTCGCGAGCCGTCGCAAAAAGTGTCTAAGTTTTTATCTGGGACGCGATAATCAAGTATAAAACTCAATTATGAGCATTATAATAAATCTTCTAATTCTTTGCAAGCGCCTGAATGACGATTTTTTAGAAATTTTTTAAAAAAAGATGAAATTCTCATATCCTTCCCGATAAGATAGGAGATTTTCAGGCGAGCCGGGGTGCGCTAGCTCCCGGAAATATCTCACGCGGAGACGCGGAGGAGGTTCGCGAAGTAATGGAAGGCGGTAACGGAGTTCGCGCAGCGAACGTAGTTACGCTTCGTTCGAAGGGGAGGACACCGTATTTCTTAAAAACCTCACGCAAAGTTCGCGAAGTTTCAAAAATTATGTTCTTTGCGTAGAACGGCGAACAAAACGTTGAGAAGCGTGCATACCAAACCGACGAAGCGGAACACCTCCTCTGGATGTAGCCCGTCCTCGGGCTACTTTGCCAGTACAAGAGAAATCATTTACGCAGAAATGTCTGCCCGAACCGCCGGCTCGCGGCAGTCTCTGCCGCAACAGAACCGCGTAGCGGTTGAATGATTTTTTCGGAGTGCGGCGCCTTGGCGCCGCTTTCACACTTGACGGCTCAGCCGTCAAGACCGATTGATATTCTGTATCAAGCTACGCTTGACGGTTTGAACGATTCTAATTAGAAAAAAGCGAGAGTTTCGCTTACGCTTCCCTCTCGCACTCCGAAAAATCTCACGCGGAGCCGCGGAGACGCGGAGGAAGTTCGCGAAGTAATGGAAGGCGGTAACGGATAGTTTTTGAGGCGCTTTGCGCTGCGGAGGGTCGACGTCCTCGTCGACCGCAGGCGTCCTCGCCTGCCAAGGGATCATTGACCTGTTGTTCACGTAATGAAGTTATCTTTAAAACTTTGCGAACTTCGCGAACTTTGCGTGAGATTTTAATATGAGTTCAAACACCTTCATTTATTTCTTTGCGATCTTTGCGTCCTTTGCGGCTTAAAATTTCTTCGGCGGATTTTATCCGCGATCCGAGAAGGGGTTTCGGCTGCGTCGCTGTGCGTGTGTAGCTCTGGTTAAAGCGTAACTACGCTCACTGCGTTCGCTCCGTTACCGCCTTTCAATCTTTGCGGATTAAAATTTCTTCGGCGGCAGGGGACTGCCGCGAGCCGGTTGGTCTGGCGGGCTTTCCACGTTCTCAAGATTTATGGAGGCTTCCGCCGCAAGCGTTCGACAGAACAGAGATTGTTTCTCAATTTCAGCGTACATCCTTGACGGGACGCATAAAAACAGTTATAATATATAATAGACAAGAGAATAATAAGGAGATAAATATGAAATCCATTAGCCGCTTGGCGAGTATATTCGTAATTCTAACGCTCTGTTGTCCGCTGTACGCTCAGACGTTGGACGGGATTGAGTTTGGGAATCCGGCGTCGGAACAGTCGCACTCTTTCCGCGATCCGGAGGCGCAGACGCAAACCGTCGCTGGGCAATTCGGACATTCGCCCCGACAGATTAAAGCGCCGGCGACCGAGTCGTGGGAAGGCGGCTCGATGTTCTTTACCCTCAAAGTCGACCCGGACAAGACGAATTATCTGACGGTTCAGTTTTGGGGCGAAGACCTCAATCGCAATCAGCTGTACGTGTACATCGACGGGAAACTGCTGGGGTATCGGCACATTGGCGATTACGACATTCTCCATCACGGGACAAACGAGATCGTCGCGCCGGGACAGTTCTATTACATCTCCACCGTCATTCCGGAAAATGTAACAAAGGGGAAGACGGAGCTGGAGTTCGAGATTCGCCTTGTCGGGCAGATTTGGACGTACGCGCCAACGTTCGACCGGTTCCAGCACAACATTGAGGGGGACTCCCTGCCGATTTATGCGGCATTCACGCACATAGGGGCGAAGTTCGAGCCGAAAACGGTTGAGTTCAAAACCGTTCCGGACGTCGTTCGTCCGGCGCCGGGCGCAGAGGTTGTCGAACAGGTCAAAGAGCGTATTTCCGCAGAGCTGGAACAGCGCATGAATGGGCGGAAAACGCTCACCCAACAGGACGTCGAGTTTCTCGCCCGGGGCTATCGAATCAAATGGTCGCCGGTCTACAATAACCCAAAGTGTATTGACCGCGTCGTGGACGGCATCGACGCCTTTTATCGAGCCTGGCAGGAGAATCCAAAACTCATCGAGAACGACCCGCGTCAGTACAACGGCGACTGGTTTGGCGTCGCGCCGCTGTGTGAGGCGATTTATACGATGGACTCGCCCGATTTCCAAAAGCGTCTCGACGAGCCGCTGGCGGATGATTCTCTGACGCGTCGTCAGGCGTGGGGAGACATGATTCAGGCGGCTTTGGCTCATCTGTCACAACATCGTCGATGGTATACAAATCAGTCTATGATAATCGACTGGAATCTGCACCGGATGAATCGAGCGTTGATTCTGGTTGACAAAAGCAAGGCGTTCCCGGAACGGCAGACGCTGCGGTATCTGTATGAGTCAATGGGAATTGAGCCGTGGCGCGGGTCGGAAACAGAATCGGGTCCGGCTCTGCCGCGTGGGGAATCGTACTATCAAATTACCCGGCAGGGGCTGACGAGGGAACTGGGATACGTCGGAATGTACGGCGAGGTACTGGATTGGGGCTGCTGGATTTACCTGTCAACCTGCAAGCGGGACGCAGACGGTCAGCTTGTCGTGCGTCCGGACGGGCTGTTAGACGGCGACGAGAAGATTCGTCAGCAGTTAATCAAAATGACCAACGCCCGGCAATGGTTCCGATACCCGTCGATCGACAACGACGGCTATCGCGCCATGCGTCTGGAACGGTCTGTCGGCTGGCGGGACAACGAGCTGACCGGACCTGTTATGTACTGCGCTCGAACGGGAAAAGAGGGCGTCGCGCTGATGATTCCGTTCTGCACTCGCGATAAAAACGCCCTGAATTCGACAGCGCAAGCTCTGGCGGACAACCAGATTTTTGACGAGCTGGACAAGCTCCGTCGGATTTGGAATCTGCGTATCAGCTACGCTTTGATGGACGTTCCAGATTACTGGGAATATATTTGTAACAATGCAAAAAATTATACAAATCCTCACTCCTCACTCCTAACTCTTAACTCACATACAACTAAGCCTTCTCTCTTTACCGATGAACAAAACGGGGTTCTGGTTCTGCAAAACGGAGACGAGCGGCTGTATATGTCCCTGTACTGGCGGGCGCGCTTGGGCGTCAACCGGCTGGGCAAAGCGCATTACATCGGGAAGAACTGGCAGCAGTTCGTCGTTCTTCGAGAAGACGTGGAATTCGATCCCAGCGGAGAAACGGTGGTTCGCCGCAACTGGACGACGGCGGATCATCACAACGGGTTCGGGCATATTCATTATCCCGGACGAACGGACTCGATTCACGCTGGGGAAGAATTGCCGGTCGCTCGAATTCCCGATTGGGACAAAGAATTCCGCCTCGGAGAAGAAAACGGGAACGCCGGTCGCGCCGAGTTCTATAAAGTGCGTTTCGGACAGTATTTAATAGCCGTCAACGCGAGCGGCGAGAAGTCGTTTGATCTGGACTTGAGCAAAGAACAAGGCGCAGCGTTTGTCTGGTTCGATTCCAGAAAGCCGGCTTCCGAGAAGATAACAGTTGCGCCCAATTCGACCGTTGTTTTGGTAGTTAGGAATTGACGCGAAGCGTCAACCCTATTGCCTATTGCCTACTGCCTATTGCCTATCTACGCCCACGACAAAACAACAGTATCTCCAACGGCGGCTTTGAACGTTTGAGCGGCGTTTCCGTTGACGACGGCGATTTCCACGCTGTTTGAGGAATCAATAATGGCGATTACCTCTCCGGCAGGCTTGTCCCCGTACGTTCGGCAGACGCCCTGGGTAACGACTCTGCCTGACAGCGAGATTTGAACAGAATCGTCAGTCGCGCGTCCCGCAAGGAGCTTGGCGCTAATATTGGTAATCAGATTCCCAAACGAATCGACGTCCTCGACAATCCCGATTATTTCAGTCGGGGAAACAGCCGGTTCCGGGATTTCCAGCTTGACAATTGACGTTGTGAGCACGCCCATGTATTGGGGAGCCATCCCGCACAGCAAATGCGCCGCCGCAGGCGCCATGACGTCGCGCCCGTGGAACGTGTTGGAAATCGCCTCGCGCCAGTACCCGCGATTTTCCAGAGAACGGAACTTCATGGATACTTTATCCAATTCCGCCTGACGAATAACCCGGGTCAGCAGCCCGTTATTGGGCGCTATATAATAATAGTCTCCGATTTGCGCCAGGATGATATCGCGGCTTGTCCCGACGCCGGGATCAACAACGGCAATGTGAACCGTTCCCGGCGGGAAAAACCTCGCGACCTTTTCCAACGTCAGCGCGCCTTGGTAGATGTTTTGCGGTTTGACGCTATGGCACACGTCGAAAATCCGAGCCGTCGGGCAGATCGTCAAAATAACGCCCTTCATAGCGGCAACGTAAGGGCTGTCAATACCGAAATCCGTCGTCAGGGTGATAAATCCGGATGGAAACATTTTGATTAATTAGTAATTAGTGATGAGTAATTAGTAATTAGCGTAAAGCGCTGTATCGTATTGTTTATAAGTCAATACAAAAAAAGAACAGAAAGACATATTATCTTTCTGTTCTTAAAACGTGATTTCACAGGAACTTAGTCCTTGTCGATTTTGAACGGCTGAACGCGAACAACGCGAGTAACAGCCCCGCTGCGAAGGCAAGCGGTGCAAACTCTGACGGTTTTGTGCGTACCGTTTTCAGTCGAAATACGAACGGTCTGCAAATTGGGTTTGAACAAACGGCGGGTAATGCCAGTGCATTTCGTACCAACGCCGCCTAAATACTTGGCGCGACCGCGAGTCGTAACGGAATTGCCAACTTGGGCGCGTTTTCCGCAAACGCTGCATACTTGAGACATAATAATTCCTCCTGTTATGTAAATTTGTCTGGAGTAATTTTTTGCAAAAATTTTAGAGGCATTATATCCGTTTTTTAAAATTCCTCAAGCCCCTAAACCCGAATAATCGGAGAAATTTCGAATTCTTTTCGATTTTTTTTAAAAAAATTCGCCTATTTACTTGACGAAATCCGATTTTTGTGGCAAAATAGATAAAAGAAACGATTTATTCGTCGTATTGTTGGAGGGAATGCTTCGTTTAACAAGATTATAGTATATTGATATTGAATACTCAAGTTTTGATTATGAGAAAGCATATTTGTTTTATTTTCGCCATATTATTGAGTTCGAGCTTTGCTTTGACGACTCCGGCTCAGGACTTTGTCGGAGAAAATGAGGATAACGCTGTCGAATCAGGCGCATCCATTGAGCCGGACGTTTCGCGACCGAAGATTTTCTCTGCGGAAAAGTGTTTGGGAAAGGGGAAAAAGGGAGCGACGTTCAAACAATACTTGATGATCGAGTATCCATGGTCGAAAATTACAAACGCGACTTTGGAAGTTCGAATTATCGGTCCAGAAGCAGAAAAACAGCCGCAATTTTGCAGACCCGTCTTTTTTAAGGCGATATACGGAAAGCTGGAAAGAATCGACCAGGACATTTCCAATAAAAAAATTGGAAATCAGCGCTTTGCCAACGACATCGAATACCCCAAGAGTCTGTTTCATGAATACGGACTTCCAGAGCCGGAAAGCATTTTTTTGTCAACTATCAAACCGCCAGCTGGCGCCAGAGCGGATTATTTCTATATGGTTCTGATCAATCCAGATATAAATGAACGGGAAACAACGCTTGTTTTTCACGATCTGGAACAGTGGGCTGTGGACAGCGGACGTTTGGCTATCGAACTTCATGGCAAAAAAGTTTCTGACAACATGAACGACAAGTCAGATAAATACGTAGAATTCGAAAAGCCCTGCACTATTAAAATATGGCTTCTCAGCGACGACGTTGTCGTTTGGGAAGAAACTTTCAAATGGTCGGGCGTAAAAAACAATACATCCGCAAAAGCTTCCGACAAAAAGACGGCTTCCGAATTCGACGACGATGAAGACCCGCGGCAGTCGGCTAAAAAGATGGAAGAAGCCAACAAAGCTCAAAAGAAAAATGAACAGCAGCCAGAGGAAACGGAAGATGAAGATTTTGAAGGTTTTGGGGACGAATTCTGAAAAAATAAAATTTCAGAAAATAATATCGCAATATTTCAAATTTTGAATTATAATAAAAAGGACAATATAAAAATTTAACTTTATATCAGTCAGCAGGATAGACATTTCTATCCAATAAATCAGTTTTTGTTTCCATTCAAACTGCGGGGATTTTCCCCTTCTTAGAAATGGAACAGGCATATGGCGTTGCAGGTTTTGAAAACTGTTTGACAGATTTTTAAAACATAACGCCAAACCGGAAATCAAATTCGTACGTATAAAAGTCTGGAATTTGTTCCGAATATGCCGATTAAGTTGTAAAAATTGATTAGTTGGCAATGTTTTTTAAGAAAATTTCAAAATTTTTCATTTAGTTATTGACAACAACCCGATTTTGTTGTTATATTATAAGTTAGTATTATAGAAAACCAAACGAAAGTTTGGCGTTCAAATGCCACATTAGTAAAATTGTATAAAAAGGAGTGCATCTCCCATGAATTTGGTTGGAAAAATTTTTACGGTGCTTATATTCGTTATGAGCCTTGTTTTAATGTCGCTGGTAATGACGTTGTACGCAACGCATACCAACTGGCGATTGCTGGTTGAAAACCCGGAAGCCAACGCCACGCCGGAACATCCAGTTGGGTACAAATTCCGCCTTGAAGAAGCTGAAAAGCAAAAGGCTGAATTGAACGAACTGCTCTTAAAGGTTCAGCAGAATTTGGACCGAGAAACAATTATTAAGGAACAGGTTCGCGCCAAGCTGGAAACCGAAAATGTTGAATTGCGACAAAACCTCGAAGCCCGAGAAAAAGAATTGGCGAGTTTAACCCAATCTCAGCGCGAAGCAGTCGCTCAGCTCAACGCTGTTACGGAACATCTCGACGGTTTGAAAACCGAAAACGAAAAACTGCGAACTGACGTCAAAAAGATTCAGGAAGATCGCGACAAGCAGTTCGATCAGATGGTTAAACGAACAGAAGAGCTTCACGCCAAGGTTAACGAACTGGATCAGCTCAACCGTCGAAACAAAGACCTCATTTCCGAAAGCGCCAACGCTATGAAGCTGTTGCGAATGTTGGGATACACCAACAATCCGGCGTACTACCTCGAAACCGCCAATCCGCCAGCGACGCTCAATGCCGTCGTCGTTAGCGCCACGCCAGACCTGGTCGTTATCTCTTGCGGAGCTGACGACGGGCTGAGAATCGGTCACACGCTCGAGGTTACCCGCGGCAATACTTACGTTGGAAGAATTGAAGTTCGAGAAGTTACTCCCGATCGTTCAATTTGTAAAATCATTAAAGAGAAACAACAAAATACATTCCAGGTGAAAGACCGTGTCGTCCCAAAACTCAAATAACGAATTTGAAGGACTGGATGATCCCTTTGGCGCCTCTGGCATAGCTTCAGATGGTTTTGAAGACATGTCCGTTGGTACAGATCCAGGCGTTCCAGAGGGAGAAGCAGACAACTTCTCTCCCGCTCCGGAAGAAGGCGGCGTTGACTTTACCGAACAGCCAGCAGACGGTGAAAATCCTGATGCTATGCTAAATTCGGAAGAGACGGCGCAGGATTCGGAGGAAGAGGTAGTTACCGTTGAATATAAAAAAGCTCCGTGCTGGGATCTTTTCAGCTGGCTGTTGCTGATTTCCTGGTTAACGCTTTTGGGAGCTATTTTATTCCTCTGGCTGGAATGTCCTTCTTCAGAATACGGAGAGCCTCCATATAAAGAAAGCAGCGTTCCGGTTAAAACGGCTGCTCCATAGTTATTAACAAAACTCACACTTGTACCCAGCCGTTCTAATTCGTTAGATATAGCTGGGAAAAATACCAGCAATATACAATAGTGCGCGAAACCTTGCACGTTGGTGAGCTGGTTATTTTTTTACTGTTATTGACTTGCCATGTCTCAAATGACTCAACGATTTGTGGACGCTATTCAATTAGCATATAATCTTCATGCCAAACAAACGCGGAAATCGCCTTTTCAAATTCCGTACATAGGTCATCTGCTTCGCGTTTCCGGTTTGACAATTGAATATCAGGCTGACGAAGACACCGCCATTGCGGCTTTGCTTCACGATTCCGTTGAGGATCAGGGCGGAATGGAAACAGCAAAACTGATTCGAGACAAATTTGGCGACCGAGTTGCAGGATTTGTTCTCGACTGTTCAGATTCCACTCGTCAAAAGAAACAGGCAAAAGCTCCGTGGAAAGAGCGCAAAGAGGCGTACATCAATCATCTTAAAGTTGCCCCGCAAGAAAGCCGTTTGATTTCAGCGTGCGATAAATTAGACAATCTGCGTTGTTCTATTAGTTCGTTTCGAGTTCAAGGTCCGGCATTTTGGACGAATTTCAATTCAAATCAGGACGATTTTCTCTGGTATTATATGACAATTATTGACGTTCTGGAAGAAGTCGGGCAATGCCCTGCCCTGGACGACCTCAAGGACGCGTATACGCAGTTTGTCCAGCTGGTCTGTCCGTTTGGGGACTGGGGCAATTTGGATTGAGTTTTCCAGCTGCCTGCCGGGTTTATCATTTTAGGGAAAACAGCCGATAATATATCTGATGTAATATTATATAGTTCAGGTTTATTAAAACAGGTAAAAGCGATGGACGACAGACTGGCGGCTCTGGAACGAGAGAACGAACAGCTTAAAGAGCAATTGAAAAACAGCGAGGGCTTGATTGCATTAGGCGAGTTGGCGGGCACAACAACTCACGAGTTCAACAACATCATCATGACGGTGATGAACTACGCCAAACTCGGGCTTCGCCATAAAGACGACGCGATGCGGGAAAAGGCGTTCAATATCATTCTGGAAGCCAGTCAAAAGGCGGCGAAGGTTACTCAATGTATTTTGGGTCAGGCGCGAAATCGATCTCAAGACATGGAACCGACAGATATTATCGCTCTTACGGACGACGCCATGCTGCTTCTGGAACGGGAACTGAACAAATATCACATTCAGCTGGAGAAGGACTACGAACCCAACGTCCCCAAAATCATGGCGCGGGGCAACCAGATTCAGCAGGTCATCTTCAATCTTGTGATTAACGCTCGTCAGGCTATGCCGGACGGCGGACGTCTTCAAATCCGCATTGGCTATGACGAGAAGGAAAACCAGGTCGTCTGGCTCGTTCGCGACTGGGGAACAGGGATTCCGGAAAACGTTCTTCCGCATATTTTTGAGCCGTTCTTTACGACGAAGAAAGGTCCGGACGCGTCTGGAAAAGGCGGCACAGGCGTCGGCTTGGCGTCATGTAAAGAAATCATCCAAAAACACGGCGGCAAGATTCGCGTCGATTCTGCCGTCGGAAAAGGCACCGCGTTCACGCTCCGATTCCCCGTTGCAAAAGAATAGTTTAGGCGAGTCGGGAACGTGAGTTCCCGGGCGTGAGCGAAGCGAACGTAAAAGGCGAGCTGGGACGCGTAACTCCCCGGAAAAATCTCACGCGGAGGCGCGGAGGAAGTTCGCAAAGTTTAAATATTCCTTTGCGTTCTTTGCGGCTTAAAATAATCGGCGGCTGAGACAGCCGCGATCCAGCAGGTCGGAGTTTTGGGACTGCGAATGAGATTTTTGGAGGCTTCCGCCGCAAACGTTCACCAATTGATAACTTCGCGAACTTTGCGTACTTTGCGTGAGGCTTTTCTTCGCTTCACTCACACCCACGGGTTTACACCCGTGGCTCGCCTAAGCGGAACTTCGTTCGCTTCGCTCTCTCCATTACCGCCTTTCAATAATTTGTGGACTTTGCGTGAGGCTTTCTTTTGCGAACATCCTCCGCGATCCAGAGTGGTTTTCGGCTGCGTCAATTTGGTATGCGCAATTCAAACTTTTGGTTCGCCTTCGGCGAACTGCGTAATTCCGCTCCCGTTGGTCGCTCCATTACCGCCTTTCATTTTCGTTCGCTTCGCTTACGCCCCCGGCTCGCCAGCGCCTTCCATATCACCGTATTGACAAAACCTTTTCTTCAAGTAGAATAAGTAGATAAATCGTCAGTAATGCGCTGGCGAGATGATTTTACATATACTTCAGGAATCGTAAGGTCAATCCATGAAAATCCCGCTGCTTGTTCAGGTTATAATCGCCGTTTTCTTTGGTCTTTTGATGGGACGCTATTTGCCAACGCCCATTGTCCGAATATTCGTAACGTTCAACGGCGTGTTTTCTGAATACCTCAGTTTTACGATTCCTCTGATTATCCTGTCTCTGGTTGCGGCGGGAATTGCCGGCTTGGGCGCAAAGTCTGGGCGGCTGCTTTTGATTACCGTCGCCATTGCGTACGGGTCGACGCTCTTTTCCGGTTTTCTGACGTATTTCTCCTGCGCCTTTTCGTTTCCTAAACTGCTGGCGGGCGTAACTGTCGGCGCTCAGATACAGACGGAAGTCCTCGACAAACTGGCGCCTTTTTTCGACGTCGATATTGAACCCATCATGGGCGTTATGACGGCTCTTGTCATGGCGTTTATGTTCGGAATGGGCGCTGCCGTCTGCAAGGCGGAAACCATGAAAAAGTTCATCGACGACGCCCAAAAGATTATCGAAACCGTAATTCAGTACACGATTATTCCTCTTTTGCCGCTGTTTATTTTCGGTATCTTTCTGATAATGTCGGCAACGGATAGAACCGAATCCATCGTGCCGGTCTTTGGGAAAGTCATTGTCGTCGTGATTATTCTGCACGTGGCGCTACTTCTGATTCAGTATTGCATAGCCGCAGCCATAGCCCGACGCAATCCGTTCAAACTGCTGTGGAACATGCTTCCGGCTTACGCTACCGCGCTGGGCACGTCGTCATCGGCAGCGACGATTCCCGTTACCTTGCGTCAAGTTCTCAAAAACGGCGTTCATCCCGCTATTGCACATTTCTGCGTTCCGCTGTGCGCGACAATCCATCTGGCGGGAAGTACGCTCAAAATCACGGCATTTGCGATGGCTGTCGTTTTGATCTCCGGGGGGGAACTGACGCTAACCCAATTCGCGCCGTTTATCTTCCTGCTCGGCATAACGATGGTAGCTGCTCCCGGCGTGCCCGGCGGAGCGATTATGGCTGCGACCGCCCTGCTCCAGTCTGTTCTCGGGTTTAACGCCGACAACGTCGCGCTGATGATTACCCTGTACATCGCCACCGACAGCTTCGGAACCGCCTGCAACGTCTGCGGCGACGGCGCCATTGCCGTAGTCGTCAACCAGATTTCCGGCAAGAGTTCTGAGGACGGCTCCGATTCCAATTCAGGAAGCAATTCCGGCAAGCTGACTCAGGAAACGCCATAGAACGTCTGTACTCTTCAAAGCATTCTAAAAAAGGATAACTCAAAATGTCAAAAATAATATCTAACAATATTTCTGTTTAATATATCGTAATGAAAATATTTCTAGCATTTTTATAAAAGTTTTTTAAAAATTATTGAATGGAATCTATTTTTATGTTATAATGTAAGTTATGGAGAAGTATAAGCGTAAGTCCAAATATAGATATATATTCATTTGAGGGATGAACGTTTGAAAACTTTTCGTAACTGACAGTTTGTTTTATAACTTTTTAAGCTTATTCATAAACCGAGGTTTTCCATGAAGAGAAAATTCGATTTCACTACAGGACGGAACAATAACCTGATTAGTCGTTTGGCTGTTTTGGTTGTAACAGCGTTTGCGCTGATAACGGCTGTCGCTCAAGCGGACATTGTCATGTCGATCAACAAGATTACAACCGAGCAGGATGTTTATACCAACGTGCCCAATGCCAGCAGCGTCAAGTACGCCATTAACTACGGGCAGCATACAGTTTCCGCTCCTATTGACGGCGTAACATTCGTCAACCACGGCGCCAGCTACTATACGGAATATACTCATCAAGATGGAGATACTGCCGTGCTCAACGGGTACAGCACGCCTCAACTTTCGTTTAATTCACGCAACGTCAAAAATATAGTAAACCACGGGGGAGGCTCTTATTCCGGTACAAGCGTTTCAGCGCTTAATGATCTCTTGTGGTCGATGATCTTCAATGATGGAGAACCTAAAAATTCAAATGCGGTTATGACGTTTGGCAATCTGGAAGCTGGAAAAACGTATACCGCCAGAATTCTGGCTCGTTCCTGGTCTGCTGGATCAGATGAACGTCTACAAACGTTTTCAATTGATACTAATGCAGACGGCGTTGGAGATCAATTTTATTCTAATGTAACAAATTCAAACGTTACGGGACAGCTTGTTAGCGAAGACGATCCGTTTAGATATGCAGGGGAAATCGGCTATACTGGCGCATACTCGGTTGATTTTACATTTACCGCTCAAAGCAATACGGCAACGATTAACCTTCTCTCTGGCAGCGCAGACAACAGAGCGTGGCATCATTATGGCGTTATGCTTATCGAAACTAATGCGGAACAGGTTAAGCCCACAACGCCAACTCTTTATAACGGCAGCTTTGAAGCGGACGTTACTCATTTACCCAACGATGGACATAACGGACACGCTTATTTAAATGAAAACAACGTTGGAATTCTTTCCGGCTGGCAGTTTACC
>JAFSMW010000129.1 GCA_017447745.1 Thermoguttaceae bacterium | reverse complement strand
TGCCATGCGTTTTCTTTTTTTCTGCAGAATATATTCTGCAGAAAAAAAGAACCTCCAACGACAAAAACTATTTTACCTCAAGAACAGAACTTTTACAATAACTTTTATTGATTATCATTATACAAGTGAGCGAAGCGAACGTAGTTACGCTTTGCTCGATGTGTGCATATCCATTCGACACAGCCGAAAACGTCCCCCGGATGGCGCCCGTCCCTGGGTGCCAACTTGACGGCATAGCCGTCAAGGAAAAGCAGCGCATCATCCATCTATTCGCCGTCTTTTTCCTGCGATAAGCGAGTCTTGGAATCTTTATGCGTCTTTTGATATTCAACCAATGGGATAAGCCACCATCGTTTATCTTGAGGCGTTTGTAACGATGTTGCTATCGACGATTCATTTTGTATAAAATACTCATCCGCTTTTTTGTCGTAACCGTTATTTAGCAGCCAGGCATAGTAATCGCGAAGGAATCGCGTCTCATTGATACATTTATAAATATCCTGAGAATATTCTTTGTTTTTGCGTTGGCATACCAATGCGAGATTCCAAAAACGCAAAACGATATCCCATTTCCCGCCTAATTCGATATTAGCGCCATTTTCCAATAAGAATAGCGTTTTGGGGAGAGAATTTGAACATGACGCCAGAGCCGTTTCACCATAGTTATTTTTAATATTGATATCAATGCCAGCGACCAACAAGACTTTCGTCATAGGACTGATTCCGTAATACCCGCCGTATTTAAGGGAAGCTGTCAAAAGAGTATCGTATTGATAGCAGTCTGAATCAACTCCAATTTTGGGAAGATAAGATAAATTACCGCCATGCTTCAAAACAAATTTCAATCGTTCAACCTGAATTTTCTCTGCTTTATCGGCAGGGCAATTATAAAAATCTCTCATTATTTCAGCCTGGAAGAATGTTCCGCTTGCCAAACAGAAAATAACAGAATCGCCAACAGGACGAATTCCAAAGGGCAGCGGTTCCTCGACTGAGACGTTCGGGTCAGCGCCCGCGATTATCAAAGCTCGAAAAATCTCGTCATTTGCTGCAAACGCCCACATTAAAGGGGTCATGTTCTGCTTGCCTTTATAATTGACATCAATTCCCTTGTCAATTAAACTCTTGACTTTTTGACAATTGTTCTCCTCAATTGCCTTGCATAGCTCTTTAATATCCGAGGGCGCGTCAGAAAAGAAATCGTCTATATTCCAATTGTATACTTGATAAAATGTTTTAGCGCTTGTAATCTGAATTGAACAAAAAAACAAGGCTGTAAACAATAATATACTTGAAAATATCGATGATTTAAAAATCACGCTATACCCCGACGATATTCAAAAATGTTTAGTCAAAAACAATAGCGAGCGAAGCTCGCCTTGAAAAAACTTTCGGTCGCCAGCAAGCTGGCTCCCTTTTAGGGAAGTTTTTTCAAGTTAAATTAAGAGGGGAAAACCTTTTTTGAAAAAAAGGTTCTTCCCCTCAAACTCCCCTTTCCAAAAAACTTTAGTAAGGGATGAATAAACGATTATCGGAATTTACTTCCCCTCGACCATTTCCGCCAAGCCGAGGTCGATGAACTGTCCGCCGCTGGTCTGTTTGACGTGGACGGCGATGACGTTCGTTCCTTTCTTAAGAGCTTTGCAGGCTTCGGGAGAAACGTCCTGAACGGTATAGGCGGTAACGTATCCGGTCAGACTGAACGCTTTGACGCCGTTGATGTAGACGTCGCAGTCTTCGTCATGGAAGAGCGTCGCGGCGAGGAACCCTTCCAGATTCCCGTCGAATTCAAACGTCTTGCGAAGCCAGATGTCGGACGTTTCCCATTTCGTTGTCGGAACGTTGTACTGGTCTTGTCTGCCGAATCCCGCAACGCCTTCTTCCCATTTGGAATCGTCAAACGCGGGCTGCGTCCAGTCGTCTGAGGGCTGTTCGGTGGTGAACTTCCAGGTCGGCTTACCCTTGCGGGCGTCGTCGAAAAGAACGCGCTTGACAACCGGGGCAGGGCGGAAGAGAATCGAGTTCGCTTTGGCGACGTTTTCCTCGCTCATCTTGTTGACCTCGCGGTCGTAGGTCATCAGACCGTTGGATTCCGTTTCGACGTCGGTCGTCTGCGTATAAACGCCGGCGGAAAGCCCTTCGTCAATCAGCGTGCGAAGCCGCTTCATCAATCCGGTGTAACGTTCCAGCAGCGCGGCGCTGTCGCCCATGTTGACGTAGCCCCAGTTGCCGTCGGTTTTCCAGAAATGTCCCTGCAGCGGAAGCCCCAAGCCGCCGAATTCGCCCAGCACGATAGCGAACTCGTCGCTGTTGGCGGGACGGTTCGGTCCGGGATAGGAGTGCATGTCGTGAACGTCGCCGCAGTTCTTAAACGTCCAGCCGCTGGCGCAGTTGACAACGCGGGTCGGGTCGAAGTCCTTCGTGTACGCGACAACCTTTTCCGTGTCGAACTGACCCCAGCCTTCGTTGAACGGAACCCACATAATAACGGACGGCGAGTTCTGAAGCTCGGTCATGATGTCCGTCCATTCGTTGTAGTAGTTCTGAGCGGCTTCGGGGGCTTCTGGACGTCCAACGGCGTTGCTGCCGGAGGGCATATCCTGCCAGACGAGCAAGCCGAGCTTGTCACAGTGATAGTAGAATCGGCGGGATTCCACCTTGACGTGCTTGCGGAGCATGTTGAAGCCCATCTTTTGGGTCGCGATCAGGTCGTATTTCAGAGCTTCGTCCGTCGGAGCCGTGTACAGCCCGTCCGGCCACCAGCCCTGATCCAACGGGCCGTACTGGAAGATGAACTTGCCGTTAACCAGCAGACGCAGATAGTCGTCCTTGTCCTTGCCGATAGTCGACGTTCTCAAGCCAATGTAGCTTTCGACCTTGTCGATTTGCTCGGCGTTGATTGCCAGCTTATAAACGACGTTATACTGATACGGCGAGCCGGGCGCCCAGAATTTGGGGTCTTCGATCTTGCCGGTAAAGACGAACTTGCCGTCAACGATTCTGGTCCATTCAGCAAAGACGACTTTGCCTTCCGCGTCGTAAATGGCGACTTCCGCCGCGGTGTTTTCGATGGTCGTGTCAGCCACGAACGCGGTTCCCTGAATCACAAACGAGCCGTCCAGAGCGGGCGTCAGCTTGCCGTCTTTGAGCGTCGCCGCGTATCCAGCCGCGGAAAGAATCTGTCCCTGCGGAGCTACCGGTTCCATCCAGACGGATCCCCACAATCCTGTAACAGCGGTGTACATGATTCCGCCGGGGCGTCGAACCTGCTTGCCGTGCGGCTGCCAGTTGGCGTCGGTCGGGTCGTAAACGACAACGCGCAGTTCCTGCTCGCCTTCAACCAGAACGTCGGTGATGTCGAAGCTGAAAGGCGTGTATCCGCCAACGTGCTTCCCGACGAGTTTGCCGTTGACGAAAACC
>JAFSMW010000128.1 GCA_017447745.1 Thermoguttaceae bacterium | reverse complement strand
TTATTATAACGTTTTTTCTTCGACGAAGTAACAGGTTTCTGAATATTTTTTCCTTTTTTCTCAAAATTTTTCTCGGAAGCAGCGTCGTCTTTACCCAGTTCATCAGGTTTAACGACCGATTCTGACTGAGTATTGACTTCCAGTTTCGGCGGTTCCTGCTTCTTCTGCTGCGGAACGCGACCGGAGACGTTGTTTGCCGGATTGAACGCGAAGCCCGGATCCGGATGCAAGTCTCGGCGCGGCTGTTTATACGAAGACGGTTCTTCCCATTCCGAAATGAGCCAGCAGCGACAGTTGTATCCGTTCGGCGGCGTCCATTCGTTCCAGAACGGATCGTCCACCGGAGCGCAAACGCCGTGCTGCGCCAAATGCGTTTCGCGCGTCCGGCTGTCGCCGACGGCGTGGTAAGAGAATCCCCAGAGTAAACCGTCAGCATAACTCCCGACTTCCGTTGCTGAACGCCACGCCTCCGCGTTCATGATTTTCATGCTTTCCGTTCTGATTACCGTTTCCACGTTCGGCAGAACTTTCGACATGTCAATGTCTTCTTTCTCCTGTTCTTCCTGGAACCGGCGCGTCAGATCTTCAATGCCCCGCCCTCTCGACCAGTTCCACGCCGTCATTTGAGCGACGCTTTTGGCAATATGCCGCTGAGTTACCTCCGCCAGTCCGGAACGCATTTGACTGGTATACGCTTCCAGCGCCGACGGTTCCATGGACGGCGCGTCAACTTCGTCCAGATAATCATTAATGACTTTCAAAGTCATATTTCTGGGAACGCGTCCACCCTGGAAGATGTTTCTATACCGTCCTTTGAGATCGTAGTTCTGTTTAACGAACATTTCCATTGCGGCGGCTTTTCCATTTAAGAGAACCAGCTTCTGAACTTCCGGATCAATCGACATGAGCTTGTCCAGAATTTCATCGTTGGTTGGAACGTATTCCTTTCGGCTGTACTCAATTCCGATTCTGGTTAAGAGCCTTTCCAAAGCCCCCTGAACGACGCTTTCCTGATACTCAACCATTTTCATTAACCTGAAATGGTTTTTCTGCCACTGGTTGAGTCCTTCGTTCTGCCGGACTCTCACCGCGTCTTTCCAGTAAATTCCGCCGAGTTTCAGATCGCCCTGGAATTTACTTTTAGGGATATTTCGATTTTCTGCCATTATTTTAGAGTCGCCCCAACAATAGGCACGTTAGACAAAACGGATGTGATCCAGTTCGAATAATCCGCCAACGCCGTTCGGATTTCCCCATTTGATTGTTCACGGCTGATATTGACAGCGCGGGTATTGAACAGTTCAACGCCTGCCAGCGTCGCCGCGAATCGACGAACGGCATACGGTACGGGATCAAACGGCAACTTGTAAACGGACGCCGCCAAATCGGAATTGATTCTTTCCGACGCTGCCAAAATCGCCCAATCAATTTGAGTTTGAATTTTCGCGTTATCGCCGTCGTTTTCCAAGTCCGCCCACTGTCGAACATTGTTGATTCCCCATCGCCGTTCAACATCGCTGGGCGTGCAGTAAACCGCGCCGACCGGCTCGTCAGGCGAGATGTCAGGACCGTATTGAGTTAATGTTCGAGAACCGTATTCCCAAATTTCCTGAGCGGTAATCGTTGATATATCGTCAGTCAAAGTGCGTTCGTCATTATTCCAGACCGCTTCGGCAATTTCATCAGCGTCCACAACGACAGTAATCTCTCCTTCGGGCGATATTCCCCAGTGAGAATCCCCGTGCGTCTGCAATGCAGATATGTTGGCGGACGTGGCAAGTCCATTTTGGATTTGTTCAACCGACGGCGGCGTTGGAATGTCGTTGACCGTCAGCGTTGACAGACCAGACAAATCAGACGTCTTGGCAAGCCCCGACTGGATACTTGCGACAGAGGGAATATCGCCCGTTGCGGCTGGCGACGCTGGAAGGTTATCGGTTTTCACTTTGACCGCTGCAACGTCCGAAGCAACGGCGAACAATGCTGTTGATGTTGCAAGACCGGATTGAATATCGGCGACAGATGGAATCGTGTTTGTGATTGTTCTTCCTGAACTGTAATTCCAAACGTCTGCAGGAATATCAGCAATGCCAAGTGATACATTAGCCAATACTGCGCTATCGCCCTTGATATACTTGTACGCCATACCAGGCGTTGTACTGTAACGATAGCTATCAATATCTTTGGTCCAAACAGCGTTCGCAATATCAGACGCGGACGGCGCGGAGCTGACAGATATTTCGACAATCTGTTCTTCCCATGGCATAATGATACAGCCAGAGCAGGTAAAGGTTATAAACGCATTACCAGCAGTGTTAAACGTATATTCAAACGCATACCATCCGGGCAGATTGGTAGAATCCTTTTCGCTTATCGTCGCGCTGATTGTCGTTGCTGTACCACCATCAAAACTGATTGACACTGTAATATTGGACGCCTGACCGGTCGCGGGAAAACCATCGGTATCAATAACGTAAAAATTAACAATAGTGGTTGTACCTTTCGCTATCATTTAAAACCCCTTTGCAATCCAATAAATACCGGTGTGAACAGTTGTCTGGTCTCCGTTTGTAAATGTAAATCCTTGAGCATTGACAGCTTGAACGCCATGTAAACCAGCATCGCGTCCAGTTGCTCCTGAGATTTCTATACCGCAATGTACATTAACCGCAGTTGTCGGGAACTCAATGGCATAACTAATCTGCACTGTACCATAATTAGTCATATTGCTAATCGGTTCATATCCACCTTGTTCAATCCAACCATCAGAATACTTCCGATACCATTTTTGGGTTGATGAATTGTAGTTAGTTTCCGTTATTGTTATCGGTGCAGATAAACCTGCGTGGTTTGTTGTTGATGGCAAATCCGTTGATAACTTAACTACTGGATTTATATTGATATGTTGCATCAATAACCTCTCGCTGTCCAATAAAAACCAGTTTTACTTGTTTTATACCCATCGTTAAGGAACTGGACGCCTGTTGCAGTCAGAGTTCCACTTTTAATAGTCAATTCGTTTCCTTGACTATTAGAGCTTCCTGATGCGATTGTTGTGGTATCAATGCTAATCGGCGCAGATATAAATGGAATGGGAAATGTAAACGTGTAAATACCGCTTGTTGATATTGAAGCTGTTACTTTTCCACCTTGTTCAATAAACCCATCACTCCATATCCGATACCAGCTGTCGGAACCGGTATAATTACTGACTATCTTCCTCATATTCCGCGCGCCTCCCAGTAGTAGCCAACTGTCAACGTTGTTGGCAAGTCATGATAGATTGTACAACCGGAAGCCGTTACTGTCTTTACTGCAATGCCGCCATTACGAGTTGTTTCAGACGGTGTCGCATCAAACACGGGAGTTATTCGAACATTCGCGTTTGTTGATTGGTATGATTCTATAAAATTAAACGCTACCTCTCCGCGCGAACTCGGCAAATCCGTTCTGTATCCACCCTGTTCTATTACACCGTCGCTATACTTCCGAAACCACTCTTTTGTTGTCGAGTTGTAATAAGTTTCAATGATAAAAACTGGATTATCAGAGCTTGCGTCAGACGAAGACGTGCAGATTGATTTAATCGGCGGGTTGAGGTTAGGATGCTGCATTTTCAATCATCTCCGCTTTTAATCGTAAATCCTTCAATACCATGTTGGGGATCTGAATAACGGTCAACCTCACGATTCGTTGCTCGTTTCCAGATCAACTGTTTTTCCAGCATATCCAGAAGCCGTTTATTCGTCTCCGTGTTATTCTCCAACGCCGCTTCAATACTTCGCGCCAACGATTCCAACGTCTGTTCGTTGATGTCAACTTTCTCTTTGATTCTGTCGAGCTTCGGAGCCAGGTATTTGATCATTAGGTAAATGATTCCCACGCAGATTATAATCGCCGCTCCAAATTGCGCCCACCATGGCGGTTGCGCTCCCATCATCACATCAGTAGTCGTTTGCGCCAAGCAGAACGTTCCCAGTCCTGTTCCGAACCATTCCAAATAGCTGTTCATTCCTCCCGCCCTCCATCGGTGTTAAGGTCGAAGTTCTCTTTTCCCACAGGTCGCTCTGTGTATGTCAACGGCATGATGTCTGCAAAACGTCCTGACAGATACTTGACAAGACTTGCGCGGGTGATATACACGCCGAAAGCGGGGATGTCAGTACCGGAGTTATAAATATTGCCATGTGAATTGGCGATATAAACGTATTCGGTATCGTTGACTTTGCGATAATCAATCGCACAGGTCGCGTGTCCGCCTCCCCAGCCTGAGCCATTGACGGTTGTAATGTACATTCCGTTCTCGTCTTTTCTCGTCCCGTCTTGCAGAGCGATTTCATTTCCGATAATGACCGGACGCCCGGCGCGGAGGGAAAGAATGACAATATCAGCCAGTTCGTTTGCGCTTCTGTCGCCGACATATACGAAGCCCGTTTGGTTCTTCTCGGCTGTCTGCCTGGCGTCAATCATCTGTTGAGTAAACGACGTCCCACCGACATAATCTCCGATGTCAGCAACAGGGAAGTTGCCAACCTCACAAGCGGCTTTACATATCGAGTAGATTGTACGTCCGTTATCGGCAAAATAAGCTCCGGCTTGCGGTGTCGTGCCAGAACTGAAAGCGTAAATGCCCGTTGGGTTATACGCCTCGACGGTACGTTCCGCGCCAAACCATCTTTGGAGTAACGCCAGAATCATTGCAGCTCTTGACGTCGCCCAAGCAGCACAGTCATTACGCTTCTGAATTATTCCGACAAGCTCGGCAAGCGTGATCCCTAAAACGCGTTGGCAAATTTCCCAGGGAGCAGGAAAGCGGTTGTGTTTCCGCATTAAATCTTTGGCGTCCGCTTCCTCTTTCAAGAAGGCGACCCAACTGTCTGACCATTCAATTATTCTCGGTTGCTCCGTCAAGTTCCAGGGCGCAACAAGAGACTCAATCAATTCCTTGTCGGACTTAACGCCAACCGACCTTGCTTCTGCTTCTTGCAAGTACGATGGGATACAGCCTAAAAGTCGTTTTTCTTCCATTTCAGTACCCCCAATAAAATCGTCGTTGCGGCGTAGCGTTCGGACATTGACCGTTCGGACAATTTGTTGCCGGACTCATCTTTTCCGGTTCTTGCTTTTCCAATTTCATTTCCGGTTTTGCTTCCTTGCTGAAATCCTCGGTTATTTCTTCAACGGGAGCTTTCGCGGGAATACAAGAACGGATCGCCTTTGCCGCCGTTTCGTAGTCGTTACGCAAAGATTTGACGGTTGAATTGTCAACGTTCTTTCCAATAACGTCTACCAGTTCCGACAGGTCGTCCAGCGCGGTTTCTTTTACTTTCGTTCCCTTCTCCAGCCAGATAGATCTGAAAGTTTCTCTCGCCGCGACAGGCGTTTTAATTGTTCCCCTGTCAACTCCATTGACGGCAAATTCAAGGGATTCTGCCAGCGCAGTGAGTTCGACGGCGTCCTTTCCTGTTGCCGCTGCCTTAACCATATCTTCAAGCGTTACCGGAACCGGAACAGGCGCAGGTGTGGGGGTTGGAGCCGGTTCAGGAATCTCAAGCCCGTTATACAGTGAGTGGTTTTCCAGACATGGCAATCCGTCAACCACGCTGGCGGCGAAGAACGTTACCTTTCCAGTTTTCGGGCTGGCGAAATACAACGTCCTGCCATCGTTGCTTACTGCATAAGACGTCGCGTATTCTGCCGGGTAGACGCTCCACACCGCTTCTTTGTCGCAGTTGATAATGGCGAGTTCCCCAGCATTACATCCAACTGCGCCAGTAATCTCAGCATGGGCGACAACCGGAAAAAACAACGTCAAAAAAAACATTATGCGTTTCATTTGTTGTTTTGTCTCCACCACTCAATCAAAAATGGGATAATCATGTTCAAAACCGCTTCATAGACTGCTGACGGAATAGCCTTGCAGTTCTTTCCGTCTGTCCCGCCTGCGAGAATCAGGTCGTTGATAAGAGTCTTTTCCGCGTCCAATGTGGGGGCTGCTGTGCATACCCCTTTGGCAACGTAAGAGTAAAGCCAATCGTACAAGACTTTCATCTTTCCATCGTCGGCAACGATTCCATCAAGAACCTCAATAGTCCAGTCGTCAACCAGATTTTCTGTCTCTGACGCCTTGACGCGCAGAAACGCAACGCACCGGATGAGAATTGATTTGAGGTTTTCAATTGTAAACTGTTCGACTGCCCATCTGATAATGTACTGTTCAAGCCACTTTTTCAGCATGTTCTTTCTCCTTGATAATGAATGTTCTGCGATCTTTGAACTCTTCTTTTTTCCCTTTATTCCAATTCGCAACCGGACGGAAATATCCGCATACTCGCGAATAGACTTCCGTCTTCTGTCCACAAATTTTCATGTAAGACTCCTTTCTCAATCAAAAACTTTTCTGAAAAAATTACTTCACGGACGACCTTTCCAGCAGCAGTTTTTTCAATTGTCTGGCAAAGCCAGTTGACGTCGTTCGGATTAAAAGCGCATTTGTTATACGGCTGCGCTCCGCGATTTCGGTTCGCAACCCGCTGACGCCATTCCGTTTCATTTCGCAGTCGCAAAACCAAGCGAACAATAATCGTCTTTTTGGGCAGACGCAAAAGTCGGAATCTCGTTTTTGTCAATTCGTCCTGACAAACGAAATACGCCAAACGAACATTGAGGTATCGCCGGAAAGCGTGTCGCGGTAAAACCAATTTACGGGTTCTTTTCGACTGCTGATCCAACTTTTTTGTCAAGCCGTCTTTTTTCTTATCGAAAAATAAACTGTGCCGAATCGTAAACGCCATTCGCTAAGATAACGCAAAAACGGAATTTGTCAAATTTTTAATTCTATATGCTTTTCTCCCACGACGCCGGAGGAGCTTCATTTATATCAGCAGCTTGACCTTCAAGGTCATTGAAAGTCGTAATCTGTTCTTTCGTTTCGTTTTGCTGAAGACGGTTCCAATCTACAGCGTCCATCATGGACGAAAAATCCAAGCTTGGCAAAACGACTGACTGACCATATGGCGTCGCAATTACGTTTTGCAGCAAAGACGTAATTCTTTCGACGTCTCGTTTGTCAATCGTTCCTGGAACAATTCTCACTTTGTCCGCCAACCCGTCATAATTAAACATCATCAACGGATTGACGACGTACTTATTGAGCTGGTCAACCATCATTCTGACAAGATATTCAATCCGCAGCGTCAGGAAGTCTGTACCGTTGGAAGCGTCAGCTTTTGTTCCGAACAACCCTTCCAATACGGCTCGTTCAGGAATTCCAAAAGCGCGGACAATCAACTTGTCCAGATATTGCATATCGTTAATAAAATTACTGGTCGTTGCGTCCTGCGGAAACATTTCCACATCGTAGTCTGATTGCGTTGCCGCCGTTTGGTTCATGGAAATGTTCTTTCGTCTGGGCAACAACGCAAAACAGGAGTTCTCAATGTCATGAACAAACTGTTTGGCGGTGTCGGCATTGTCAACCATATTCCCGGAGCCATCCATTTCTTTGCCCCACGGATACGTAATTTTATACTTGGGTCCCTTTGCCAGCTTTTCTTCATACCGCAGCATTCCTTCCATTGCAACCTGTGCCGACGTCGCGCCCAGTTTAACAGCTCGCAGCATCGGACGTCCGCGCAAATCGTCGCCCTGTTTGTTGTGAGTCAGAATAAGACATTTTGCCGGAGTCAAATCAACTCGAATGGGAGCCTCAACGGTAATTCCCAAAAATCCCTTTTCCGCATCCATGTTGATAAGAATGTTTTGAGGCAACAGTTCTTTTACGCGGCGAAGTCCGACGCGGCTTTCGCCATTGTCGTTTTCAAAGACTTCGTAAATCTTTTCGTAAGCGCAATAGCCATGCGTAATCCAACCGTTGATCCCGGTTCTCCAAACTTCTGTTTTGCAAGAATCAATGAAACGTTCAACCAGGTGAATAGCTTCCCAAGGAACGTTTTCATCCGCTTCAACCGTCCATTTGGACGAATCGCCAATCACTGTAAGAATATCTGTGCAATATTGAACCGTTGGATAATCTCGCAGCTTTTCAATTTCTTTCAGCTGCATTGAATTGGATGGATTGCCATACTGAATATAGCGTCCATAGGGCGACGCCCCAAACGCCTGCTGTCCAGTTCGTTCCTGTTCAATTCGTTCAACCTTACTCTTCTTTTTTTGCTTCTTGGACATTGCAACTCCCCTTTTGAATTTATAACGCCATCGGCTTTCCAAAACCTTCCTGCGGATCGTATCCTACTGGCGCAATGGCGTGAACCAAATACCCTAACGCGTCGCTCATGTGCGTCAGTTCCAAATCGGACTTTTCAATAAATTTTGTTCCTGGCTTAAACGAGACACGCTCAAAGTCTTTAATCAAATACTCGCATTGTTTGTTTACTAAAATCCGACGCTTTCCCGCTGCAGAACGCAGCATTGCATTGACGCTGGTAACTCGGTCAAAGACAGGCGGGTTTGATGCGGGAAAGTTCAGGTCAACTCCGCCTTGAGAATAATCGTAGAACCTTTTGTCGGTTGCGATAATCATATAATCTGACGGAGCCGCCGACGTGGACGTTGTGTTGCGCTGATGTCCTGCCGCGTCGCCATAGAATCGGAATCCACCTGGATGTGAACCGTATTTTTGCCAGAGATAATCCAACGCCTCTCGCGTATTGGTATCGTAAAGCCTCAGTTCGTCGATAACGGTAATTGTATCAGTAGCAGCCCCAATGGAGTTCATTTTAGCCTGACAAATAACCCACGACATCGGAGAAACGTTGAAGTCGCAACCAATCAACAACGGCAGGGACGGTTCAATCGGAGTCTGTTCAACAACGTTTTCTCGACTGTAGCAGTAATAAACCGCGCCGCTGGCAGTCTCCCAGCTTGCCAAATACTGTTCTCTGAAAGATTTGTCATCAAGAATCTCTTTCGCTCTCTGAATAACGTCGTCCGGTACAATCCCGACAGACGTCCAATGAAACCGCGCGTATGACGGATTCCCGGCTTTCATGCGCGCATCCCATTCTTCGCAGATGTTTCGATACATGGAAGAGCCGATGCCGGAGCGTTTCGGAACGCCAATGCAAAACAGAAACCGGCAATTGTGCGACATGGCTGGAAGCAGCGATGTGAGAATATCCGGCGGCATATCGCTCATTTCGTCCAGGATAACTCCGGTATACTGGACGCCTTCAGAACGATTGGCGTTGAACATACCTTTGACGTAAACCCGGTTGTTGAAAATCGTGTCAATGTAATGCTTGGACATATTAACCCGTTCTATTGTCCCAGGCGGATAAAGCAGTTCAAGTTTATCCATGGCAACCTGATCAGCCTGATCCTGCGTCGGCAGTCCGACCAGGAACAAATGACGTTCTAAACCGCCCCAATTCATCAGGGTCGCTCGGAGCATACGATTGTAGGCGATATCGGACTTCCCGGAACCACGTCCGCAGTCGCAGGCGACGAACCGGGCTTTTGTCGTCCAGAACCCAATTTGTTCCGGTTTCGGATTAACGTACTTTTTGAATCCGTACTTCATTCTTCAGACGCCTCCGATTCTGATTCCAAACCGAGAAAAGCGCAATTCTGCTCGTTCGCCCAGTCGTTCATATCAATTGGCTGAATAACGCCGTGCTGAATCTCCGCGGTGAGCCGAGACTCTTTCCCAAATTCCGAGCGTCGCTTTCGTTCCAGAAACCACATTGCCGTTTTGGCGTCGCCTTGCAACATGGCATCAATTATTGCCTTCCGAGCAACGAAAACAGGGTTATTTTTCAAAGCCTTTTTTCGTTCCGAAAATTCGGGATGTTCCCGTTCGTAGTCGGCTAAGGTAGACCGTCCGATTCCAGCAGAAAAGCAAGCCTCATTATCCGAACAGCCTAGCAGAAAAGCGGTTTCCAATTTTCGTATTGTCTCTGGAGTCATGACAGTAGGTCTGCCGACTGGATTAGAAGACTTCGGTTTGGATAATCGTTTTCGTTTTTTAGCCATGAATTTTGCTGCTTATAATATTACAAAACCCATTTTTGTCAAATTTTTAGAAGTGCATATCCTAACCGTTACGGGGGTTTTAATTGCGGTATGCTACTGTTTATTTCAATCCTCTTGAAACGATTCGTTAGGCTGTCAGCGTGCCCGCGTGCCTGCGTGCCTGTAATAAATACTAAAATTGATAGGTGGTTATATAGCAGTAGGTAATATAGGTAAAATATTAATATTAATATTTTTAAAATTATTTTTATGGGCGCTCTGACTTTTGGGCACACTGATGTTAAGTGCTTATAATTCAAGCGTCTGGGAGAGCGCCCAATCCTTTTAGAGTGTGCCCAACGAGGCACACTGACAAGCAAAAAAAAGGAATGGACGTGCCTTCCGCGCCTCAAAGCGCCGGCTGCTGGGCGCTCTGACCTTCGTCTGTTGAAACTATTTTGTATTAACATAAAAGTACTTTTCCGAAATTCTGTTGTTATCACTTTTTACCGATGCTTTTTTAATCTTTCCCTCAAGAACAAGTTTTTCCAAAATTGGAGAAAGTATCGCCTGCCCGTCTTTATAGCGGAACCGTTTTATTTTTTGTCCGATTTCTCGCATTGACAAACCGGTCTGCCCAGAGTCTTGAATAACCGCCAATACTTTGTTGACGGACTCGTCCGGCGTCTCCGGGCTGATGAGCATCAATTGGCGATAACAGGACAGCGTCTCCTGCCGGAGCCATTGAGTAATTTCCAGCGCGGCGTTCCAGGTTTCGATCTGCATCGTTCGCGGAACGGATAACGCAAGTTCCATCGGGTCTGAGTAGGTTACGCCGTCGACCGTTTCGACGTTGCGTTTATTCGTTTCGTTATCGGCGTCAATCGCGTCTTCGGCGGCTTGCAAGCAGTGAAGAATAATGGCAATTCTCGGAAGCAAGTCCTGACTTTTGGAAATAAACGAGACTTCCATGTCCGTGTTGGAATTTTGCTTGGCGTAAAAGATCGCCTTCATCCATTGTTTCCACGCCTTCTTTGTGTCGTCGTCGAAGACGATGGTTTGGCAGCGTCGGCGTCCGTCAGCCGGAGGCTGGAAGTCAATCAGGCGTTCCATAACCTTTTTCATTTCAAGAACAGATTCTGTCTGGACGTCGTTCTCGATATACTCCGTTTCCTCCGGCGGCCAAACCATAACGAATCGCGACAGAGTTCCGTCCTTGTCGCGTCCTTCGGCTGAGATGAACTCGCGGAACTTCTCCGGGGTCGTGCCGCCTGAAATTGACCAGTATGCGTCCCGAATATGGATTTCCTGAGACGTTGAACGAACGGTGGTAACGGATTCTCCAGAATAGCCGGAAAGCCACTTTTGCGCTTCGCCCGGCGTCTTCGTTCTGTTGGTCATAGAAAAGAGCGAAATCAACTCGTCCACTTTCAGCAGGATTCGTCCGCCGGATTCCTTTACTGCTTTAATCAACCCTTCGTAAGTCGCGTCCGTAACGATGACGCGGTTGCAGCCCGGAGCGGTCGGAGCCTTGACGTTTTCGCCTTTGCGTTTGGCTTTCTCATACGCCTTGACGGCTTGTAAATATTCGTTCTGCTCGGCGTAATAAGCATCATATAATTTCTCGATTTTGTCGTCCGCCAACGCAGCGACGCTGTTGATTGCCGGAGACTTCCCGTTTCCGGACAGACCGATAAAGACAAACCAGAGCGTTCCGGTCGTAAACCAGTCTGTTCCCAGCCGGAGTTTGACAGACGCGCCGATGTGCGCTCCCGCCTGCGTCAATAGTGCGACGGCAAGCCCGGCTGGATTCTGATGCAGCGTCCGGGCTTTTTCTTCCACATATTTCTTCGCACGTTCCGGTAAGCAGTGAAGCGGAAACGGTTCAAAGTTTTCCGGATCCCGACGGTTCTGGAACGCGGCGCGAGCTTTCTTCGGTTTGACTTCCGGCAGCGGAATCGATGCGCCGTTGATGGTCAATCTGGAGAAGTCAATAACTAAAAGGGATTCCGACTTCTGGAACCGGTCGCCGAATCCCAGCTTGGAAAGCTCTTCCGTAGCTCTGGAAATATCGCCTCCCGTTTCCAGAGCGGCGAATAATCCGAACGCATCGTAACTCCGATCAGCTTCCAGCGGTTCTGCGTTGGACGAGAAGACGTAAAAATAATCTTTGCCGTCGATATTTTTCAGCGTCGCCGACGTCCCCGTTTTTTTGCCTGGACGCGTCCAGCGTTCTTCATCTTCCAGCCGGTTGGCTAACGTCCAGCCGTGTTTGACAAGCAGAGCGCGGATGTCGCCAGTTTGATTGAACACGTCGCCCGGACGTCCGGAGACGTCCAGCGCGTCGTCTTTACGTCGGATCGAGGACGCGTCAATCGGTTCCGAGATTGGCAGTCCGAAGGAATTGCACGGCGTCTGAATTTTCGGCTTTTCTGCGTTGAACGACTTCGCGAGCTGCAAGAGAACGTTTCTTTCAACTGGCGAAATCTTCGGGATCAATCCAAAATCTCCCTGCTGCAATTCGTAACCTTCGGTGGGCGCGCAAAGAAACAGCCCGCCCTCCCCTCGCGTTTCGATCAGCGTCTTGGCGTCTGCTGTCTTTGCCAATTTTTGATTTCCAGCAACAGGCAGTTCGCAGCGGTAGATAACATGAAATCCGCCTGACGGGCTTTTCTCTACGACAAGGCGGTCGAATAGACCAGAAACAAGATCGTCGTTTCGGACTTTGTCCGCCCAGGGTCCAAACGCCAGACCTTTTTCATCGAAATCAATGATTTCCAGATTGCCGGACACTTCGCCGCAGACGATGCAGATGCCGGAACACGCGCTGCCAAACCAGAGTTGTAAATCCTTGTTTGTCGGCAGCTGCTTTTTGTAAAGATCCCAGGAGTTCAGATTCGGTCTTTTTTGCGCTTTAATCGCAGGGAGAACCGACAGCCCAGCGTCCAGGTAACTCTTTGCTGTTGAGTAGTCAATAGCCATATCCGTCGTAATCTCCGTATTGATGAAGAGGCGCCTCTTGCGCTTCCTGAATTTTTTGTCTTATTGAATCGTAGCTCGGTATTTCTTTGAGTTTGAATCCGGTAACTCGCGGGTATTTTGCCCCGGCAACTTTGGTTATTGTGATTTCTTTTGCGTCCGCAAGACAGCCCCAGTTCGCATAATCCATGAAGTCTTCGCACGTTGTTGGCGGACAAATTCGCGTTGACTGCAATTCCGGACAAACGTGTTTATCCCACCATTCCACGAATTTGTTTCGGGCGAAAGGATTGGTCGATTCCGGAAAGACGAAATCGCGCTTCCAGATATGAAGAGCGACGCGGTATTCAATCTTGATAGAATATGAAATTGAACCGTCTTCCCGCTCTTTTTCATGAATATCGTAATTCGTTTCGAAAACTTGATAATCTGTAACCTCGGTTTCTCCCGAAAGAATTGATTCGTCAGCGGCGGTCGTATAGAGTTTGGAAGACGATTCCCGAACGGGGAACTCAAACCCGCACAGCGGGCAAGTCTTAAACCCGGCGTGAATAATCGCGTTGCATTCCGGGCATTCCTTGACCGACGGTTTCTTTTTGTTGTTCTCCTGCTTGTATTCCGGAGGCGTTATGACGTCAACCGGACCGTGTCTCATGATATTCCCGCAATAATCCAGAACCAGGCAATCTTTTTTCCCAAGACAAATCCTGAACCCGCGTCCGACCTGCTGATAATAAAGACCGGGCGACGCCGTCGGGCGCAGCATCACGACGCAGTCGACGTTGGGGGCGTCGAAACCGGTTGTCAAGACGTTGACGTTTGCCAGGACTCGGATCGGATCCGGCTTGTCGCCGAATAACGTTTCGCTTTCGTCAATGCCTTTGAACCGTTTGATTATACTCTCCCGCATGTCTGCTGGCGTGCTGCCGGTAATCAGCGCGGCGACTTCTCCCGTTGCGGATTTATACCGCTTGCAGAACCGTTCGCAGACGGCGATTGACGGACAAAAAACCAGAATGGATTTCCGGTCGGCGGCGCGCTGCTGAATGTCGTCAACGACTGCGGACAACAGATAATCGTTATCCATCAGCTCGTCAATGTGCGACAGGTCGAAATCCCCGCGGACGATTTTCAGGTTTGACGTGTTGACTTTGCGGGAACCGCCGCGGCTGGTAATGTGCGAAAGGAACCCGCCGTCAATCAGTTCCTTGACGGAAACCTCGTAAGAGATGTCGTTGAGAAGATTCTCCTTGCCGCAGATGGAACCGGATTTAAGACGATACGGGGTCGCCGTCAACCCAACCAGACGAAGTCTCTCGTTTAACGCCATCGACGACTTTAAAAACGTCTGGTACATGCCGTCGCCGTCCGGCGGGATCAAGTGAGCCTCGTCAACCAGAATCAGGTCGAAGCGTCCTAACAGCTCCGCCTTTTGATAAATGGATTGGATCCCGGCAACGATTACAGAATTGTTGGTATCCCGGCAATCCAGCCCGGCAGAATAAACTCCAACGGACAGATCGGGAGCAATGCGGGAGAGAGTAACGACCGTTTGTTCAATCAGTTCCTTGACATGCGACACAACCAAAACGCGCCCATTCCACTTTTGAGCGACGTCCAGGCAGAAGGTTGCCATTACCGCGGTCTTTCCCCCGCCAGTCGGAATGACAATACAGGGATTGCCATTCCGATTGTTGAGGTAATTATACGTTGCGTCAACGGCGGCGCGCTGGTAGTATCGTAATTCCATTTACAGATATTCCTTCTTCAAATTTCGTCCATTGTATCCTTTGATTCCAAGCAAAATATGCAATATTGGAACCGAGAAGACAACCTCATCGCCCCCCTTAAACCTCTGCAAATAGAACATCTCAAAGATTTTTGTCGGGTAAAAGAAATGTACCGCTTGTTTCGTTTCCAAAATAAAAATGTGTCCCGGAATCGAACTCATTTCTGTTACGGGATAATCGTTAATGTAAATCTCTTTCTCGTTCCATTTTATTGTACAGGAATGATGATTATAATTATTTTCAAACGTTGTTGTAACCCATTGAACGTTCATGGTTGTTCATCGTTGTAAGTTTTGGGCGTCTTGCGACGCCCTTATTTGAAGTTGGCAATAATTGGACGATTAAAACGGCGGCTTTGACGGATCCTGTTCCTGCTGCGGCTGCATGAAAGCAGGACGCTGCGCGTAGTTCGGCTGCGGTTCCGGACTTGGCTGCTGCGGTTGTTCTGCCGGAACCGACTCCGGTTTCGTCGTCTGCAAACTCCAAACCCGAACCAGGCGGCGAGATTCTCTCTGGTTTCCTTCGCGGTCTGTCCACGGTTTGCCGTTGCCGATTTCGATGCCGATGGGGATGTTGTGCAGCTGCGCGGTGTCCTGAACCAGCGACATATTGCAAGCGTCGCAGACTCGGGCAAACGCCTGGCGCGCAAACTGAAGATGTTCCTCTTTCGGCGCAGAGAAAATCGTGTAATTTTCGCTGTGTATCGCTCCGTTGAAATCTCCGCTCTGAATTTCAAATTTAAGCGTAACTCCGGTTGCGCCGTCGCTGCGCTGAAGCAGTTCGGAGTCCTTGACGATTGCGACGTATCTGCCTGGATCAATGAGCGTAAACGTACTCTCGTATTGAGAAGCGTCAAACGTTCCTTTAAGCGTTACCATGTTTTTACTCCTGTTTGGTTGAAGTGGTTGATTGACTGTAATATTTCATAATGTTAGACCAGGTAATGTCGGAGCCTTCCAGATAATCCGGCATCCCCCAGCGGTTTTTGCATTCGGCGGTCATAGTCGTTACGCAGCGCAAGATTCTCTCTCCGCCCCGCTCCCGCTGCCGTTGCCGCCGCCTCCGCCCATCCCTCTGCATTGCCGCTCCGCCTCCTCTTCGCCGCGTCTCTCCCCCCAGCCGCCCGAACCACGCCCGCGGCCGGAAAGGAAAGAGCGAGTCGATGAATAAAATTTTCTCAAAATGGATAATTTCGGAAATTTTAAGCCAACAGTTTGTTCAGAAATAGAACTTGATAATAAATTATTTCGTATTAATTACAAAAGTGATCTTAAAAAATTTTTAAAATATGCTATAATAACTAATGCGTACTATTAATAGATACAATTGGATTGTTTATAGTACGTACTTTCATTAACTTGTTTAGTAGAATTATATAACTTTCGGGGTTTATACCTTGACATTTCTATAAGCAAGTATTTTTTTAATAATCAAATCCATTATTATGGAGTATTGCTATGGATATTAAAGATATTTCACAAAAAATTCAGGTTTATTGCAAAGACAGAAAGATCACTCAATCTATTCTTTCTCAAAAAACTGAATTGAGTATTTCGTTGATTAAAAAAGTTTTAAGTGGCAAATGCCCGCTAGATATTTCAGTTATTCAGAAAATTGCATCTGCCATTGAAGTTCCATTGGAAGATTTATTTATACCTTTTCGATTACCAAAACGTGTTCGCTATCGTTCAAATAAAGAACCTAAGGCTAGTCGCATTTTAATGTTAGACGAAATTGGATGCTGGCTGGAAAATTATGAGTTTATCGAAGAGTTACTTGGAATTCAGCATAAATCATGGTTGAACATAAAGGCATCTAGCCCACGCGAGTATGCGCAGAAATGTCGAGAATACTTAAAAATTTCTCCCTCAGCCCCGATTTATAATATTTCAGAATTGTTTGAAGTTTTAGGAGTTAAACTCTATCAGATTAGGATTGAGAGAGACTCATTTTGTGGCGCTTCTGTTTTTGACAAAAAAGGGCAGCCTGCCATTGTTTGCAATAGCTACGAGAAAATCTCTATTGAACGGCAATTATTTACTGCTGCTCACGAACTAGGACACCTATTGATGCATCTTGCATCTTTTGAGGCGGATGAAACTGCTGAGAATAAGAAGGAAGAAAAGGAAGCAAATGCATTTGCAAGTTATTTTCTCATGCCCAATGAATTATTTATTAAGTACTGGAAACAGTACTGTTCATTAGGTTTTGCCAAATCTGTTCTTACTGTTAAATCTATTTTTGGTGTAAGTTACCTAACTGTCCTTTATCGTCTTTCTGAATTTGTTAATTCAGATCAGCAACAAGCATTCAGACGTTTTCTTTTTCAGTTTAGAAGTGAATACGAAAGCCAATACGGGGATTTAGAAAGCAAAAAAGAACCTTTTGGAATTGAGCCTTACGGTAATTCTAAATTTATATTTATTGAGAATCGTTTACGTAGACTTGTATTTGAGGCTGTTTCTAAGGAATTGATATCAATTAGTCGCGCAGCAGAAATTCTTATGGTTCCACTGGGAACTGCTAAGGAAGAAATTAATAGTCTTAAAAAGGATAATTTTTTTGAATGATAGATTTAATTCTCGATACATGTGTGTTAATTGATATTGCGAAAACAGATATTAGTATCTTAAATTTAATAAATAAAATCGCAATTTTACATACTATTACCAAGGTAGTAGAAGAGGTTAAATCTGAAAAGATTGACTTTGTCTCACACAACATAGAGATTATCACACCTCATGCTGAGGACTATTTCGCATTGGAACAAAGTGGTTCGCAAGCTTTGTCCAAGTGTGATAAATTAGTATATTTGACAGCAAGACGCTATAACTTTATTTGTGTAACAAATGATACAAAGATGATAAATCAATGCAACGAACTAGGTATACAAACTATCCGCAGTTTAAGATTACTGCTTCTATTATATGAAAATCATGTTATAAATTACAGAAGGGCTTTATTCTTTGCCCAAAAAATGTCTCAAGTTAATGCTTATATAACACAAAAAGTTTTAGACGAATTTAGAAAAGAACTCGATATTATTAACCATCTTCCTTAATCAATACTATTCTATCTTCAAACGTTAGTGAACATTCTAGGAAGTATGAACATATAAACAATAGACTATATATTCCGTCAAAATCCTGATAGACAGATCGTTTACAAACACCTAAATTTGAAATAAAGGAGGTTTTATTTTGGTAAAAAACATATTTGATTTAATTCAGAGATATGATGAGGGGAGTCCACTTGACGACGGTTTTAAGATTTTCATGGATGATTGGAATGAAGGTGAAATAAGAGAATGTTTGTGCGTAGAAGTTGTTGGTAAAGAAGCAGTAAAATATTCATTTAAACTTTTGCAGCGGTCTTGTTCAAATATCAAAGAAATCGAAAAGGCTAATAAGTATAGAGTCAAAAAATCTGATTACTGTAAAATTCAGAAAATGTCAACCCGAACCGAACCAGAAATTCCACCATTCTTCGCGAGAATTCATAAGGATAACGCTGGTCGGCTGTTCATTGTCCCCTGCGCTCCAGATACCGTAATTGAAGGAGAAGAAAACTAACGTTATCAACAAAATCACCCAATTCCGTAACACGTTTTACGCTGACGAATATTTTCCGGAACTGGGTGATTTATGAACATTCCTACGTTCTTATTTTTTCGCCCAGTATTCTTTTCTCGTTCTGGAATCGGCTTTGACTTCGCCATCTCGTGTGCGTACCTATTGGTCGTACTCCGACAAGATCGTCCTGCCTCCCCGCCAGAATCACATCTCTCGTTGCCGGAAAGAGGGAAAAGTAGAAAAAGTTTTTTGGTAGGCGTCCCGTTGCTCCACCTTTCCACAATCCACCCCACAGATGGCTAATAATAGGGGATATGCCAATTATGCGGAATTTTATTTTTTTACTAATATTACTAAAAATAAACTTGACTATTTTAATTTTTTTTGCTATATACCTACTAGAAAAAATGTTATCTTTAACTATAATTAGATTAAAATAATATTAACATCGCAATTTTATAATATCATGTCGACAACATCAGACTCTAACAACTCGCCGAACTATACGAATCCTCCTGTACGCGAGGTGGCTATAGCTTTTTTATTTAACAACAACTGTACCAACGAAGAGTTCACTAACCGTATCAATTCTTTTATCGACAAGGTTCATCCAGATTTTTTCGTAACACAAAAACGATATAAATTGAGTCCTTTAGAAAACAACGATATAGATGAAAAGCCAGATAACGAAATTGAACTTAAAAAGATGGTTCAATTTGAGCAGACTTTGATTGGCGTAATTTTTCATGATATCCCAAAGACGATTCAGTTATCTCTATCTGCAAAGCATTTTTTATTGAAATGTTTGCGAACGGAAGGACAAATTCCACGGTACAATTCGACAAGAGATTTCACACTCAGTAGGTTTGAAGTTCTTTCAGTTAAATATGAACAGATTTCATCAATCCGATTGTTTTACAGGGATATTATAGAACCTAAACAAGAAGAGCATATTGATTTTAATACGTATTTTAATATAAACAACGATGTTATTCCTTTTGAAGGTGGAAAACTCGAATATTTTCAAACGGTATTAAATATAAGTAATAAAATTGGTTCTCCTAGCACGTTGTTATTTGCAATTGATCAGCGAGAGAACTCTGAACAACAAACAAGGTTTATCCTTAATTGGCAGATAGACATTACTTTAAACGAAAACAACGCAAAGAAAGATAGTATTGTTGCTCTCTTAGACAACGCGCATTGTATTCTTTCTGATTATTTTGAAAGTATTTTGAATGGTAATTGCAAAGCTTTATTTAACGAGGAATAACTGCAAATGCTAAGCCTTCTTGCTACACCTGACGAACAATATGACACCATTGATGAACCGTTTGATAGGTTTGATGAACAATTACCAGATAGTTCTACAGAAACATATTGTAAACGTACAAATACAACCGCAGAGTTTCCTTCTTTAGATAATAACGAACAATTATTTACAGAATATTATGAAAGGCATTTAATCAAATATGGAAATACCGAATACCCACTTCTAAAGGAAATAAAACTGACGATTTATTATGACTTTGAGAATATGTCATGTAGTGCCTACGAAAGCGTTTTGAATATTCGAAGTGAAGGCAGCACTACGGCAGAGGCTAAGCATAAGTGGATATTTGAATTTCATCGTCTGTTTCAACATTTAGCATCGTTGGCTCCTTTTGAAAAAACAGCGGTACAAATTGCTCAACAGAAGTGGTTTGATGAAATTATAGATATGGATGCCTATAGGGCTATGAACCCTTTACATTGCCATTGGAAGGGCAGAGTCGCTAAAATTGATAATGAACAAGTACAAATTGAGTGGCTGGGCAGAAGAATTACCAATATCGCCTATGAACAAGCGCCTTCAGATTTTCTCTTATTTAAAGAGAATGATTGGTTTGACGCGGTTATTGAACTGGATTTTCACACGGGAAATGTCCTGAAAATTATAGATGTTGTTTATTGTGGTGATCCAAGTCTCACACCACAACAACAAGATAAATTTTGGGAAATTGTTAATTCATAAAGGTTGTTATACTTTTACCTGATGGCAATTAATTGTTTTTTTCTGGATGTTGGACAAGGTACGTCTCAAATAATACGATTGACGAATAATAGAGCAATTGTAATTGACACCGGTTCTGCTGGGCGAAATCTATGCCTTATTCTTCTTAAGGCGTGGAAAATTCGTACAATAGAAGCGTTAATCTTAACACATGATCATTCGGATCATACTGGTGGAGCGGTAGAAATAATACAAGAATATCAGCATAATATTAAGAAAATTTATTTCAATCCAAGTGATAATACTACTTTTTTAATTGATTTAGCAGTCGTTGTTTATCCATTACTAACTGACAGTTTATACTCTGAACTTATCGAATGTATATGCGTTCGTAGTTCGAGATCGCTATACAAAGATACAGAAAATGAGATTGAGTTATTGTATCCATCTTCAAATGATTATGCTATTTCAATTAATAATAATGACTTGAATTATGGAGCAGGAATAGTTTTACTTAAAAGTAATAATAGACAAATTCTTTTTTCTTCAGATGCTCCATATTCAGCATTTGAACAAATATATCAAAATAGGGGTAAACCATTTGTTGTTGATATTGCAACGATATCACATCATGGTGGAGATATCAATGCATCACCAGAACAATTAAATAATTTATTCTCAAACATTCTTAAAACCCAATATGCAATTGTATCTGTAGGTACGCGTAATTCTTATCATCATCCATTTCCAGACACTATCAAAACTATCGCAAATCTAGGCATTGAAATCTTTTGTACACAAATTACATCTGCCTGTTGTCCCGAAGAATACTTAGAAATGTGGAGATATGTTCGAGATAAAGTGGGATTAGATTATTCATTATCTACTTTTCAAAGAGACATTACGGTTAAGAATGATCAAGAATTAAGTCGAAATGTTGCTTGTGCGGGTACAATTATTGCAACTATAAGTGAAAATGGAACTATAATTAAGCAACTTGATGATTTGCGTTCAACAAAGGAAAAACTTAAAAATCAAATACCGAACAGTTCACCTTGTTGTAATTTATCTTGCAATTGTGAATAGAATGCTGCACTAGCAAATTTGTTGGGTAATGTTTTGCTAGAGCAACATTATTATTTACTATCAAGTTTTAATTCCTATTCTTCCGTCCAGTACGCTTGCCGTTCTCTGGCTAAGTCTTCCTTAACCCGTTCCATCTTATGTTCGTAGATGGACGTGGTAATCAGATTCGTGTGTCCTGCCAGCAGCGATGCGGTTTCTCGGTCGTGTTCGTAGCTGGTAACGGTAACGGCTGTGTGCCGGAGCTGGTAAGGCGTCCAGAACGGTATCATCTCTCCGTTGCGCCGCGCCTTCTGAATCGCGTACCGAATTGCGTTCCGGTAACTGCTTGGAGAGTAGCTCTGAGCGAAGGCGTCCAGCTTCGATTCCGCCGCGAGTTCAGCGCGCTTCCGTTGGCTGGGCTGAACCGGCGTCTTTCTTTGGCTGGAGCGAAGGCACCACGTTTCCTGCATCGATTCCGCCGGAGTAAAAATAAACTCGTCGGCGCCCTTGTTCCGAATCCGTCTTTCAATAATCTTCCGATCGGACTCGCAGAACTTGATAATCATCGGAACTTTGGTTTTCGTGAGTTTCATAACCGTCCAGAATTCTCCGGAACGGTCAATGTCGCCAACTCGCAAATAACAGACTTCGTTAGGACGCAGAGCGTTTTGCCGCTGAATAATCACCATGTCTCGAACCGTCGGGCTTAACCAGGGCAACGTTCGCTTTACAATGTCGTCGGACACGTCCAAACGCGATTCATGAACGTCCAGGTCAGATCTTAACGATTCAACGTGTTTGAACCTGGCGGCAACCGGCTGATCAACCATGTCGTGTCCAACGCCCCATGAAAAGATCATTTTCAGGTAGTTCATCAGCTTTTTGACGTAGTTTTCCGACCAGCTTTTTTTGACGGTTCGATATTTGGGCTTCCCGACGATTTTCTTTGCCCGATTCTCCCTGGTGTCTGAATAGACGCCGCACTGTTCGCGTTCGACGTCCGGCGCGATTATTACAAGATGTTCGCGAAACGCGCGATAGCAGGACGCTGTGAACTTGTTGGCTGGCGTATCGCCGTAAAGTCTGACCAGATGCCGGATGACAATTTCGTAGTGTTTCAGTTCTCGTCTGTCGAATTTTAGCTTTGGATCGTCGGCGCGTCTTTCGGCGTCTTCATAGAATTTCGCGCAAAGAAACGCTACGCTGACATTAGAGAACTCCTCGCACTGCGTCCCATTGCCGGCAATTTCAGCAACGAGCCGGGTGTAAGCGTCTAAAGCGTCTTGAGTTCCCCAAACGCCTAGAGATTTTTGAACTCTTTTCCCATTCTCGACGACATAACAGATTGCCGCCGGCTTTCTTTTTTTGTTTGCCCACGTTCTTTTTATCATTGGGCTGACAACAGATTTTTTATTCATCTCCATACCCTTTTTTTAATTTGATGGCGCGCCATCAAAATGGACTAAAAAAAGGACGCCTGAAAGATTTCCGGAGATGCTATAAGCCCTTGAAAATCAAGGGCTTATCAAACTAGCAGCACAGGGACTCGAACCCCGGACACGCGGATTATGATTCCGCTGCTCTAACCGACTGAGCTATGCTGCCCTTTTAATCGCTCTCTCGAACGTTATGCGCTTATTATACTAAACCGCCCCGCTTTGTCAAGACCCCCTCGAGATTTTTTCTGGTCGTTTTGGATCGTTTTGGAGTGCGACGGCTTGCCGTCGCTTTTAATCGAAAAATGCGGAGAATCTTCCCAAAAGTGATTCGTGCCAACAACGCTCGAACTATTTTTCTTTTTTTAGACGAACACTACTGGTTTTTTAAACTCAATCGTGTTATAATGCTTTTGATTGGTTAGATTTGGTTAGATATTTAAACAAGCTTTATCGGCACGAATTGACTTTTTTCGATATTCGTGGCTGATATGGTAATACAAGCGACGGCAAGGCGCAAAGCCGCACGGGCAAAAGGACAAGGTTATGCCTCCGAACAAGCCGGTTTCGAAGATTCCTACGTCCAATCAGGAACCAACCTTGTCGGTCGTCGCACTCCATAAGACATTTCCCAAGGAGATATTATGATAAATCGTCGAGAATTTATTCAGTACGCCGCGGCGGCGGGCGCCGCAATCGCGCTGCCGGCTGTTAGCAGTACGGGTTCAGCTCAAGAGTACAAAACGCGTCCGCATAAAGCGATTATCGGACCGGTTCCCACGCAAGAGCAGATGGAACAGTGGCTGGCATGGGGCGTCGAAGGCATGGAAATCTGCGGGTCGATTACTCTCGAACAGGCGGAGCAGACGCGGAAACTGGCGGATAACGTCGGGTTCCGGGTTCATTCCCTTATGGGCGGAGGAAGCAAAGAGCGTCTGGAAGCTGCGTCGATCCTGGGCTGCGACGGCGCTCTGATCGTGCCGGGGCGAGTTTCCGGGGTTGCTATGCCTCAGCCGTGGGAGTTCAAAATCCAATTTGACGAAAAGACGAACGAGCTGCTTTCCGTCGTCGACGGCGACAACGAGCCGTACAAAGCGTACATCGCCGCCCATAACGAGCAGATGCAGCATAGCCGCGAGTTTCTGGAAAGCCTGCTGCCGTCCGCGGAAAAGTACAACGTCCTGCTGTGCGTCGAAAACGTCTGGAACAACATGTGGGTCAAGCCGGAATTCGCCGCCAACTTCATTCGGTCGTTTAACAGCCCGTTCGTCAAGGCGTATTACGACGTCGGCAACCACGTCAAGTACTCCAACCCGCTGGACTGGTTCGACGTCCTGGGCAAAGACATTTACAAGATTCATCTCAAGGACTTCAAGCTCAACGAGAACGGTCAGGGCGGCAGATTCGTCATGATCATGGAAGGGTCCATCGACTGGAAAGCCCTTCGCGACAAGCTGGAAGACATCGGCTACAACGGCTGGATGACCGTCGAGCTGGACGGCGGAACGCTGACGATCGAAGAGCAGGCGCGAAGGATGGATCTGATACTACAGGGCAAGCCATTTGGAGTGCGACGCCTTGGCGTCGCTTTAACCAGTACCATCGAGAACGACGAGTAACCACGGACGCCTCCAATAACATACGTACAAAATAAATTATATTAATTCAACTAGCTTTTAAACTTTAACGTGTTATAATACGTTTATTACGTTATAAAACTATCCCCCCTACGTTATCGGCGCGAATTGACACTATCGAAGTTTGCGACGTGTTTGATAACGAAAGCGACGGCAAGCCGTCGCACTCCAAAACAACTCAAGGAGAAAACGTATGAAATCATTTATTCGTCAGGCGATAACGATTATCGCGTTAGTTGGAATGACGGCGTCCGCGGTTTGGGCTGAGGATCCGTCTGAGGGTCAGTCCCCTGCTCCGGCAGAAAAGACGCTGCGGGTTCTGTCGATCGGCAACAGCTTTTCCAACAGTCTGAGCCGCTATTTCAAGCCGGTTGTGGAGTCCGTCCCGGGCTGTCATTTGGAATGGGATCAGATTTACATCGGCGGCTGTTCCATGGAACGCCACTGGAGCAACATCGACCGGGAAGCCAACGACCCGTCATGGCGGTTCTTTAAAACGTGGTCGTACAAAGACAAGGTGCAAAGCAAGCCGTGGGACGTCGTTTCCATTCAGCAGGCAAGCCATTTCAGCTGGCAGCCGGACTCGTATTTCCCGTACGCGAAAAACCTGTACGACTTCATCAAGGAAAACGCGCCGACAGCGGAAATCGTCATTCAGGAAACATGGGCGTATCGACCGGACGACGGGCGGCTGAATCAATGGGGAATTACTCAAGAGCAGATGTACGAAAAGCTCAAGGCGGCGTACACGGCGGCGGCGCAGAAGCTGGGCGTTCGCCTCATCCCGGTCGGCGACGCGGTTCAGCTGGCGCGTCAGACCCAGCCCGGCGGATACAAGCCGTTCAAGCGCGCGGAGCTGGTCTATCCGGATCTGCCGGACATGAGCGGATTCCTCTGCGGCAACCTGCGCTGGGAAGACAAAAACGGTAAAAAGACGGTTAACGGCGACGCCTCCCACCTCAACGCCCGGGGCGAATACCTGCAAGCGTGCGTCTGGTTTGCGTTCCTGTTCGACCGCGACGCCAACGATGTTACGTTCGTCCCCAAAGGGATAACGGAATCCGACGCCAAGTTCCTCCGCTCCATTGCTCAGAAAGCGGTCGAGGCGGTTAAAAACGAGAAATAGCCCTCTGGCAAAAGCTCTCTCAAGAAACGCAAAAAGCGGAACGATGCGCTCGCTCCGCTTTTTTGTTGACTCAATATTCAAACGCCGGTCTTAAGACAACGACTCATCGACCGGTAATATGATCAAGTAATCATATAAAAGGCATTAATACGAACCACGTCCGTTATAGCCCGAACCACGTCCATTATAGCCGCGGTTCGAATCATATGGCTCTGAATACCCGCCGCCGTATCCCGGCTGATGGTATCCAGGATAGTATCCATCCTGATCCTGCTGATCGTATCCATTGGCAGGGTAATTGTACCCAGAGGGGTTCTGCTGATCATATCCCTGAGCCGGCTGATTGTATCCTCCCTGCCCCTGCTGATCGTATCCTGGAGCTGGCTGATTGTATCCTCCCTGCCCCTGCTGATCGTATCCCGGAGTCGGTCGATTGTATCCACCCTGTCCCTGTTGATTGTATCCCGGAGCCGGGGGATTGAATCCCTGTTGTCCTGGCTGCGGTCCTTGTGGAGGCGCTTGATTAACTGCATCGTAACCATTAGGCAGTTGTGAATTGTTATTCTGAGGCAAATTGGGGTTTTTGGCTTTAATATCGTTCGCCTGTGCTTGGAGTTTTTCCCGTAAGTTATTGTAAAACTGCGTCTTGCCACATGGAAGGTTATTAATTGTTGTCAGGGTGGCAGAAGTCAGATACGGTCCCAAAAACGAGTTCAATACAAAGGAATTGTTTCTGTCATACGTTACCGAAGTGTACGTTCCATCGTTATTCTTAACAGGTCGAGGAACAGCAAAAACGAGTAAACAAAATGTCAGAATCATAGATACGAAAATACCGTTGATCAGCCCCAAAAAGGCGCCCATTTGGTTGTTCCATGCTTTGAGCTTTAACTTGGTTACAAGTTTAGACAGCGCATTTACGATGTTCCAAACAACCGCCGTTGCCAACAGAACAATTATAATAAACGCTATTGCAAAGGAAATGTTCCCGCTTCCAGGCATATAGTCCGAAAGAGTCGGCGCGTAGAGCACCGAAATTGAGCCGACAACAATAACTGTTATCAAAGCTCCCACTTGACTGACCAATCCCTTTTGATATCCGCGCCAGGCGAATACCGCCACTAAAATCAAAACAATTAAATCGTAAAATCCTATCATTGGAGTATATTTGCTAAAGGACGGTTTACCAATTTAACGGCGACAGCGTCTGTGCAACCGTTTTCCATGACCGCAGTATACTCTATTTACTCAGATTGTGCAATATCAGATTAATAGGAAAGACGGCGAGAGTTTATAAGGTTTTTAGTTGTAAGTGGTAAGTGGTAAGTGGTAAGTGAGAAGGGGTGCGTTCAAAATTGGGTGGCATGAAAAAGGGAATGTGCCTTGAAACCTTTTCGAAGCCTTCTGATTACTCTGTTCTTATCCCCACGTCTTTAGACGTGGGAAATAAAAACAATTCAAAAATCGTAGCCCCCAGATTTATCTGGGGGACTAAAAAGACGCTTCTCCCCAAACGCTTGCCCTCCACACTCACCCCCGCGCCTAATGGCGCGGGGGTGAGTGTGGAGGGCAAGCGTTATAATCTGTTTATATCCTTTTGGATCCCACGCCTAAAGGCGTGGGCTACGATATTATAATTATTATTTGTTCTCACAGCTGAAGCTGTGAGGAACAAACGCCTAAAGGCGTTGACTATGTTCAATTGTTAATCTTATCTATATTCGCAACCCCCAATTTATCGCACCCGTGGTAAGTGGTAAGCGCTAAGGACGCAAGCGGAACTCCCACTAACCACTAACCACTAAAAACTCTATTTGAAAATCAGCTGAGCGAAATTGTACAGATTCGCTTTCCATTCGCGGAAATCGTGCCGTCCGCCGGGCGTGGCGAAGAACTGGCAGGGGACGTCGTTTTCCTTTAAGTATTCGTAAGTCCGTTTGCTGATGTGAATCAGATTGTCGTTGTCGCCGCAGGAAATCCAGATCAATTTTACGTTCTTTTTGACCGCTTCCGGGTCAGGAACGAGTTCTTCTGGTTTTTTGGAGTTCGGCGCGGCAGAAAACGAACCAATCCAGGCGAACGTATCCAGATGTCCGAACCCGAAATTGAGCGTCTGCCCGCCGCCCATCGACAGCCCGGCAATCGCCCGGTTGTCTTTGTCCGTCAAGACGGAGAAGTTCTTTTCGATATACGGAATCAGGTCGTCCAGCAGATCGCGTTCGAAGGTCGCAAACGCCTCGATGCGTTCACGGGTAAACGGGTTTCCCCCTACTCTGTCGTCTTTCATGGCGCGACCGTTGGGCATGACGACGACCATCGGAACCGCTTTCTTTTCAGCAATGAGGTTGTCGAGAATGATTTCCGGATGTCCGCCGTGAACCCATTCCCATTCCGTTCCCCCGATTCCGTGAAGCAGATACAAAACCGGGTACTTCTGCTCTTTGGAATATCCCGGCGGGGTGTAGACGACGGCGCGGCGGTCAACGCCAACCGTCTTGGACGGATACGTAACAAGCTGAATCGCCCCGTGCGGGACGTCGGCGACTCGATCAAACCCCTCCGGCGGAACCGGCGGCGTTTCCTGACCATAAACCATCGTTCCCGGAATCAACAACAACGCCAAAACGGACGCAATTAAAACTCTGTTCATAATAGTTCTCCTGTACTAAAAAATAACGTTTTTTATTATTGTACCGGATTGCAAAGGAGAATGCAAGACAACAGAATGGAAAATTTGAGAAAAAGAGAAATTGCCAGAGGGTTAAACTCTGCGGCTAGATATATTCAACCACTCTATCGGAGTGCGGGAGCAAAGCTCCCGCTTTTCCCAAAAACGATGAGAACTAAGAAAAACACGTTTCAGCGGCGAAAAGTTAGAACAACTGGATCGCGGCTGTATCAGCCGCAAAAATAAGAAACGTGAGCTGTCGCTCACTTATAAAAGCGAGAGCTTTGCTCTCGCACTCCGAAATGTCACATTCGCTAATTTTTCTGGGTAGTTATTGACCTCAAGAAACGCGCGCCCAGGCTGTAGTGCCGACTCTCCGGAACGAGGTAGTTACGGTATGCAGATCGACAGTACCAAGCGGGACTGTTCCAACTGCCGCCGCGGTTGACGCGGTTGACGCCATTTGAAGGTTCAGCCGGGTCCGTTACGCTCTCGCTTGGATAATCTCCATGCCAGTCAGCGCACCATTCCTGCACGTTGCCGTACATGTCGTACAAGCCCCACGCGTTGGGTTTCTTCGTTCCAACTGGATGAGTAGCTTCTTCCGTACTCGTACCTTTAGGCGTTGAATAACTTCCATACCAAGCCATCTCGTCCAGATTTCCTGCATAAGCTTCGGTCGTACCCGCCCGGCAAGCGTATTCCCATTGCGCCTCTGTCGGAAGCTGGAATCCTGTTTTTTTGCAAAACTCCTGGCAATCGTTCCAATAAACCCTTTCAACCGGCAAATCATCGCCCTTGAAGTGACTCGGATTGGTTCCCATAACCGCTTTCCACTGCTTTTGCGTTACCTCCGTTTCCATCATCCAGAAACCTTGGGTTAGCGTTACTTGATGCTCTTTATCATTGTCATACCATCTTTCCGTATCCGGAGTCCCCATAATGAACTTTCCTGGCGGACACCATCGGAAAGCGAACTCGACGCCGTTGACGGTTATGATTCTTTTTTCGCCGGCTTTTGTACCGGGCGTGTCCAAAGAGGAATTCTGAACTGGCATATGCGTCTGACCCAAAATCAGCGTTCCCGGAACCAACAACAACGCCAAAACAGACGCAATGAAAACTCTGTTCATAATAAAACTCCTGACTAAAAATTAACTTTTTTTGTTATTGTACAGGATTGCAAATCAGAATGCAAGCGCCCTGTGGAGGACTTGACGAAAATTCTCTCGTAGATACAATAGAACGCATGGAATCACTGCATTTAGTCGCGACGTCTACCATGGGCTTGGAGTCGATTGTAGCAAGAGAACTCAAAGCCCTCGGGTTTGATCCTAAAAACGCAGAGTCCGGTCCCGGAAGAACGTATTTCACCGGCGGACTGGACGCTGTCGTCAAGGCGAATATACACTTACGCTGCGCCGGGAAGGTTCTTATCGAGCTGGCGTCGTTTCCGTGCGAGGATTTCGACGTTCTGTTCGACGCCGCGTCTGCAATCCCGTGGGAAGACTGGGCGCCGCGAAACGCCAAAGTCGTGGTCGAAGGGCGGTCGGTGCGGTCTAAAATTACGAGCGTCCCTGCCCTGCAAAGAACCGTAAAAAAGGCGATTGTCAACCGGCTCATGAACGCCTATAAGACGACAACGCTGCCGGAAGACGGGGCGCTGTACACGGTTGAAATTTCTCTGCTCAAAGACCACGCGACAATTACGCTCGACACGACCGGGCGCGGTCTGCACCGGCGCGGGTATCGACTCATGAACGTAGCCGCTCCGCTTCGCGAGACGCTGGCGGCGGGGCTGGTATTACTGAGCAATTGGGAACCCGGCGCGCCGTTAATCGACCCGTTTTGCGCGTCTGGAACGATTCCCATCGAAGCGGCAATGATCGGACGCAACATCGCCCCGGGGCTGAAACGGCAGTTCGACGCGCAGTCGTGGCCTGTATTCCCGCCAAAGCTCTGGATTGAAGCCCGAAAAGAAGCTCAAGCGGCGATTCTGCCCCCGCTGGAACCGAAAATCATCGGGACGGACATCGACGCTCAGGCGCTCAAGTTCGCCAGACAGCACGCCCAGCTGGCAGGCGTCGAAAACGACATCCATTTTCAGCAAAAGGATTTCGCCGACCTGACCTCGCAGCGTCATTACGGCTGCGTTATCTGCAACCCGCCCTACGGCGACAGAATCGGCGAGCTGACGCAGCTGCGTCCGCTGTACGAGTCCATGCCGGCTGTGTTCAGCCGTCTGCCGGACTGGTCGTTTTATATCATCACCGCCTGGAACGATTTCGAAAAGGTCATCGGTCAGGAAGCGACCCGCCGCCGAAAACTCTACAACAGCCGAATCGAATGTACGTACTTCCAGTTCGTCGGACCGAAGCGTCCACCCAAACGCATCTGGGAAGAAAAGAGCGACGAGATTGAACCGGAAATGCCGGAAGAGGAACCGTTAGACAAAATAGACAATTCTGTAACAGAAGCGCCGGCTGAGCAGGAACCCGTCGTTACTCCGCCGAAAGCCTCGCCGCAACCTGTTTTTGCAGGATTGGACGACTACGCGCAGTATCAGGCGGAGCAGTTTGGGAAATGTCTGGCGAATCGCGCTCATCATTTGAGAAAGCTGCCTAAACGGGGAATAACGTGCTATCGGCTTTACGACCGGGATTTTCCGGAAGTCCCGCTGGCAATCGACTTCTACGAGGGCGAGTATCTGCATATTGCGGAATACGAGCGTCCGGATGGGCGCAACGTCGGTCAGCATAAACTGTGGCTCGACAAGATGGTTGAGACGGCGGTGGAAGTCATGGGCGTCGAGCCGCGTAACGCGTTTCTCAAGCGGCGTCAGCGCATGCGGGGCGAAGCCCAGTACGAGAAGTTCGCTCAAAAAGAACGCGTTATTGACGTTCACGAGGGTGGCTTGACGTTCCTGTGCAACATGACGGACTATCTCGATACGGGTCTGTTTTTGGATCATCGAATCACGCGAGACATGGTTCGCAAAGAGGCGGCGGGAAAGCGGTTCCTCAACCTGTTTTGCTATACCGGCGCGTTTAGCTGTTACGCCGCGGCGGGAAAGGCGGCGTCCGTCGTTTCGGTCGACCTGTCGCCCAACTATCTGGAATGGGCGGAAGCGAACATGGAACTCAACGGCTTTTTCGCCCCGGAATATCCGGCTGATTACGTTAAAGCGGACGTCATGAAGTTTCTCTCCCGCGTTGACGACAACTCCTTTGATCTGTGCGTCTGCGACCCACCGACGTTCTCCAACAGCAAATCGACCGAGCAGGACTGGGACGTCCAAAAATGTCACGTTGCCCTGCTCCGCCTGCTGGCTCAAAAGATGTCGCCCGGCGGCGTTGTCTATTTCTCCAACAATTTCAGACGATTCAAGCTGGACGAAGAAGCCCTGTCCGATCTGTATTCGATTCGCGACTACACTGCCCGTACTCTGCCGGAAGATTTCCGCAACAAACACATTCATCAATGCTGGCGGATGGTTAAAAAATAGGCAGTAGGCAATAGGCAGTAGGCAGTAGTGAACGAGGCGCTTTGCGCCAATTCCGAATTCCGCATTCCGAATTAAAAAAGCGTCAATCCGGATAGTTCCGAATTGACGCTTCGTTTTTTACTCAGCCGTCGCCGACGCGCTGTCGGCGGTTTTCAAAATCATTCGCCCTTGAGCCAGGAATCGGTGTCAGACCAGTCGTCCCAGTCAGTCAAGACGTCGTCAACAAACTTCTTATTCTGTGTCGAATCGCTGCTGGAAACGGTGATCATGTCGTCGCCGGAAACGGTGAACGAACGTTTCTGATGGCTTGCAACCTGTTCAATAACCGCCGTCTGCGAAGCCGTTTCAACATCCAGTTCGTCAGCCAACGCGGAATCGTGCAGCGAGATATTGACTGCGCTAAGTTTGCCCGCGCTTTCGGAACGGAAGTCCAGGGACTTCAGCGCGCCGGAAATCGTAACGCCGCGGCTGTAAGAGCCGTTCTGCGAGTACGCGAACCTGTTGTAGGCGCTGTCGACCGTAATCGGCATTTCATACGCGCTGTTGACAATCACAACGGTTGCCGAATCCTTGTCGTCCGCCTTGTTAACGGTCGCCGTCTTGAAATCTTTAACCGTGTTGTTAAAGGTTCCAGCGGAATCCGCAACGTTGACGGTAACAGATTCTCCGCTATGCGCGACGTCAATCGTTTCAACCTTGTCTGCAGAGCAGATAATGGTTGCCTTGTCAGCTCCGCCGTTGACGCTTGTCGCAGTCAGCGTTGGCGCAGTAGCGGTAATCGTGTACGTATTGGCGTTGCCGCCGAAGATGATCACGTCGCCGCTCATGGACGCGTTAGAGCCTTGAATGACCAGCGTATCGTCGGCATATCCGTCATACAGGTTGATGGCAGATTCGTCCGATCCGACAACCTTGTTGCGGAATCCGTAGACGTCAACCGTCGTTCCGTTAGCCAGAACCATGTTGATTGCGTCTGGCGAGACGTCGAAGGTTGTCGCAGCCAAATCGCCGGAGCCGTCAGAGACGCGGGCGGTGTCAACTGCCGAGTACGAATGAGAGGTTGCAACAATCGTGTTGAATCCCCAAGCCGTGTTGCTGTACGAGGTCTTGACGGTGCTTTGCATGAACGCCATGACCTTGTTGTCAAGGCACGTAACCGTGAAGTCGTCTTTGATGTCGTTGCTGGTGGTCGATCCGGAAATAACCGTTTCGTCAACAAACAGAACAGTGTCCTGATTGTCAGTCGAGAACGCGTTATTGACCGCGAATCCGCTTGCTGTAACGTAGTAGCTGTTAGGAGCCGTTGGATCGGCAATGTCGCCGTCTGTCATTCTCATAGTGCGAGCCACTGTCTGAACGGTGTCGACCGCAGCCGAGTCGTTGAACGTTGCCGAGTCAGTTCCGCCAAACTTCGAGTAGGCTTCAGCAGCCGTCGTTCCAATCGCCGTGAGTTTGTAGCCGTTAGCCAAGGTCATGGTCGCCGTCTTGCTGGCAGCGTCAAACAGATAGGAGTCGTTGCCGTTCGAGTCGTAAATTCTGACCGTGCAATTGGCGGCTTCCGGAGCGATGTTGGCTGTAACATTGCCAAAGTTGGTAATGACAACGTCTTTGCCGTTCTCGGACAATATGATCTTGTTGGAATACATATTGAGAGTGGCGTCCGGGCTGGTAACGTCGAGGCTGACGTCAGGATTAGCCAGGGAGCTTCCACTCGACTTGGCATTTGCTGTAACCGTATCAAATCCGCTGAAATCGCAGTGGTATTGAGTCGTATCGAACTGACCGCCGTCGCCGTCCGCGCTGAACGAAGTGATGTTCTTCGCTTCCAGCTTCATCGTATCGACGCTGTTTTCATCTGACGATACGTCGGCGTTAAGCTTCACCGTACTGAATCCGTCAGCTGTTACAGTGTATCCTGTACCCTTTGCGGTAACAGAATTGTCGTTGAGCGTAACGGCATCATTGTCGTTGGTTCCGATAATTTCTACCGTGTCGCCGGCAACGCCCTTGAAGTCAATATTGGCGAAATCGACAACCGAATATTCATAGGAGCTTGTCGACAACGTCGCAGAGCTGCCTGTTGCAGTGAAGTTGCGGGATTCGGTTCCCTTGTCGGTATTAAACGTGACGGAATCAGATCCGCCGCGGCCGACAACGTTGACTTTGCTGAAGTTGTACAGAGTAATCTTCTGTCCAAGCGAGTTGGTCATTTCAACAGCGTCAACCGTCTTGCCATCGCGCTGAGTCGTCATGAATCTGACGTTGTCTGCGCCGGCGGAACCGTACAGAGTAACCTCAGAACCGTTGCCGTCAACGTCCAGAATCTTGGAGCTGATCTGCTGCGGATCGTCATCGTCCTGAACCATCGTCCACGTTCCGTCAGCAACGGAGAAGATAACCGTCTTGTTGACGTTGTCGTCAATTTCTTCGTTCTGCTTGATGGTGCCAGTTCCTTCGCCGCTGGTGAAATCAGGCGACAATGAAGACGGGCTGCTTGCAGTCCAGAGGAATCGACGGCGGTAGATGTCGGAGTAGTCCAATGTTGAAACATGGTTGGATACGCCGGACAATTCGCTGCCGTTGACAAGATTGTCGTGAATGTTGGTCAGGTTGCCGGAACCGCTGCCGCTTTCGCCGCCATCGTTATTATTGTCGCCGCTGTTTTCACCATCCTTGACAGGATAGTTGCGGCTCAGGTCGCCAGGTCCAGTCCACGTGAAGACGCACTCGCCTTTTTCGTTGACGGAAATATCCTGCTGGAACTGGCTGCCATAAATCAGAGAGTTGATCTGAACGTCTTTCTGATTCTGCATTGCAGCAGCATTGCTGAATACGTCGTCATACCATTTCGCAAACACGCCGTAGCTGTAGCGAGAGGTGGCAGAGGCGTCGTAATCGGAAACTTCGTGTCCGAAGGAAACCCAGGAAATAACGCAGCGTCCATCTTCGCCCAAACCGACAACCGGCTCAAACTGATCGTCGAACGTCTTATTGTTGACGCGGAATTCCGGCTGATTAAGACCCTTAAGAGTCTGATTGCCGTTGGAATCAACTTTGTACGTTCTGGCGTAAATGCCCTTTTCGCTACCGTCCTGAAGGTTGCTGGAATAGGTAACAACAACGTTGCCGAGGGAGTCCATATCAACGCTGGGCGTATACTTGCTGTACTGTCCGTTTTCGCTGATGACGACCTGATCGTTGACCTGAACAACCTTTCCTCCTGAATCCAGCTGGAATGTACGACCGTTGATTGTACTCTTCAAAGTCGAATTCTGCCAGACTACAATCAGGTTGCCATTTTCCATTGCCACAGACGGATTGCATTGACCAATCGTGTCTGCAACGTTGACCAGGAACGGCTTGTCAGAGTATATGCCGCTTGAATCCTTCATCGAAGCAATCGCCTTCGGTTCGTCGTCGGTCGACGTGAAGCTGTAAACGCGTGCGTATACTCCATAACGATCAATTGTTCCATCCGGATAGTTGTTGTCGGAAATCAAAACGTCTTCTCTGGATTTGAAATCTTCATTTGCCCAAGTAACGACAAAGTTGCCTGTTGCAGAGTCAATCGCCACTTTCGGATTCGTCTTGACGCCGCGGACGTCGTTGTCAACCTGGAAGAAGTCGCCGTACTGAGCCAGATTCGTTACATAGTAATCGTTGTCGTACGTTACCTTGAAACGAACTGCCATGATGTTGGTTCCGTCTTCGTACGGATCCAAAGTTACCATTTCCTGATCGCCGTTGCCGGAGTCTACGACGTGTTCATCGAGCGTGTCAGTCAGTTCGACCCAGGTAATGACAACGTTGCCGTATTTGTCCATCGCAACGTCCGGCGAGCACTGGTGCGTGTACTCTTCGAGCATGACGACAAATTCCTGACCGACTTTGTTGCCGTCGTAATCGTACATCTGCGCCATGATGCGGCGGAAGCCGTTGGTCGTTTCGCTGTTGCTGGCAATGAGCTGACCGTCTTTATACAGGTAACGGTTGAGAGCCGGATTGTTCTGATAATCGCCGTCTTCGTCTTCCGGAATCCAGTCGGTTTCCCAAACTACGATGTAGTTGCCGTACTGATCCATGGCAACGGCGGAATTCTCCTGGATGCCTTCCTGGTTGTTGTAGTTGACCAGAGTGTCGCCCTTGAGGTCTGCCGCTTCAAATTCGTACGGATCTTCGGAAACGTTGCCGGAATCCAGCGAGGACGGGATGCCGACGTCGACTTCCATGATAAAGTCGGTGCTTTCTGTGCCGCCGACCTGACCATTGGTCTTGCCGTAATCCCACTTGCTGTAGGAGCCGTCCAGCGGATTCTTGTTGAGGTCTTCCATGTTAGTAGACCCGATGAATTCGTAGGTGTAACCCGGTTCCAGAGCGGGAAGTCCGTCGTCGCCCGGTTGAATGTAGATAACAATCTCGTTCTTGCCGTCGTCTCCAACGGAGAACATGGAATCTTCGCGATCGACAATTCCCTGAATCGGGACGAGGACTTTGTTGCCTTCCAGGTCGGTGCGATAAATGTTCCAGTTGCTCGGATTGAGAACGCTGCTGGATCCAGTGTGACTCATTTCTTCGGAGAACCCGACGATCAAAGCGACTACCTGCTCGCCGTTTTCGTCAAGCGCGTAATCTTCGGAAATCAGGTAATCCATGTCCTGAGTCTTATAATCGGAGTTGTAAATCTTGCCAGCGTCGAGATCCAGATAGGAATCCTTCGTATCGGTATAAGCGTATTCTTTCTGTCCGGTTTCTTCGTCGTTGGAGAAAATGTAGTTCAGCAAGCCATTGGACGTAAAGTCGTCGTAAGGCAGATCGTCTGTAACGGTAACGTCCTTGGTAACGGTCGATCCGTCCGGCTTGTAGATATCCAACTTCTGCGTCGTGTCGTCGTAAACGTACGTTGGGCTTTCCGGATTGTTGAGCGGCTGATAGGAAGTAATCGTACCGTTGATGTCAACCGTGTTGATCTCGTTGTTTTCGTTGACAGAGTAACGTTGTTCGTTATCCTTCCAGGTGAAGACCGGGTTGCCGTTTTCATCTGTAACGCGATTGCCGTCGTTGTCGTAGACGTAGGTGAACAGATCGCCCTGCTCCACCGGCGAAACCGCCTGGAACTTGGTGATAACCGGCGACGTGTCGTCGTCATACGGCTTTTCGCGGTTGACAACGTGCCAGATTTCGGACTCGGTGTCGTCGCGTTCCGGGAAGCACGTCCAGGCAACGATCCAGTCGCCGTCGGAGTTCATCGCAACAGACGGGAATCGATCAGAATGACCGTCAACCGCTGGATGCGTGAATGTCATTTCGTTGCCGTCTTTGCCGTTGTCGGTTCCTGTCGCATTGATATTGTTGAGGTACTTCTGAGCGTAAACGGTGTACTGTTTGTCTGCAACGTTGAACGTGGCGTCGTCGCTTTCCCACGTGATGATAAAGGCGCCGTCTGCATCCATGGCAACCTTGGAGTATTGCTGCTTGCCCAGTTGGGTTGTGTTGACAATGAACGAACCGCCCATCGCCTTGTACTCAAGGTCAGCGTAGTTTTCGACCGTAAAGGTTCCGTCAACGTCTCCGGAATGGAAGAAGATCGGATTGTCTTTGTAGTCAACCAGGAAGCCGGCTTTGTTCGTATCGTAGGATTCGGTATAGTACGAACCCGGATTGTCTGCATTGGGATCAAGTTGAGAAGCGGGAGCTTCGCCTTCGTAGTACGCCTTGAGGAACGTATAACGCTTGGCGTAGATTTCGATGTTGTCTTCGTAATCGGAAGTCCAGCTGATCACGAAATCGCCCTTGCGGTCCATGTCGACAGACGACCACTTCTGAGTGCCTTCGAGATTGTCTGTATTGACCAGACCAACGCAAATCGTATTGCCTTCGGTATCAAAACGTCTGGCGTAAACGTTGGCTTCTGTCGTGGAATCGCCATATCTGGTATCGCCGTAACTTGTCCAGGTAACGACAAAGTTGCCTTCTGCGTCCATGCCGATATCCGGGAACATCTGATGGCGAGATTCCAGATCGTAGTAGTTTTCGGGATTGTTGGCAATGGCAATCGCTGTCGGATTGGCAAGGATGCCGCCCATGGTTCCCTTGGAAATTTCCTTGGATGTAACGTCGACAGCCAGTTTCTTGTCCTCAACCTGAACGCCTGTTACACGCAGATCGGAAATATCATACCCTAACGCAGTGTTAGAGAAGTAAACCGTAACCGTATTCTTGTTGTTGTCAACGCCCAAGAGGAACGTATCTCTGTCAAGAGCCGACGCGTCGCCGTCTTCGTCGCTGGCAATGTTAATCGAGTTGCCAAACTGATCTTTGAACGTGCCAAGCGCATCGATAATGCTGTCGATTCGATGATAAGACTCGTCAGAATCCGCGTCGAAGTCGTTATCAATCAGATGCTGATCGCCGTCAGACATGTTAGCGTCGTTATCATCGCCGCCGTTGTCGTCAGCCGCAGTTCCAAGCAAACCAGGTCGGAATACAACCGGTTGAGTCGTCTTGCAGTTGTGAACGATGCCTTCGTAGTCCGTATAGTCAAACTCGAAGTAGAAGCTGACCAGATTCGAGAAGTTGGAGCCTGTACCGAAACTGACTCGCTGAATTTCTGCGGAACCTGGCGTAAGCATGTAGCTTTCGTTGACCAGAATCTCGCCGGAGTCGGCAGCGTACTTCGTTCTGACGGTCGAGTTAATCGCCTTGCCTTCAGACGAAACCAGAAGCTGGTTCGGAACGATTGCCAGTTCGCCCAAATTGGCAGGAATCGGCGAGTCGTCCATCTTATTGAATTTAACGGTGAAGAAGTCGTAGCTGGTCGCTTCAACCGTAGCGTCGATATTGATTTCCTTCAACGCCTTCTTAATTACCTGAGCGAAATTGGCAGGCGTGTTATTTAATGTTACGCCGTCGTACTGAATCGTGCCGTAAATTTCATCGCCGGCTGGCGGAATAATCGTAATTACAGACGTGGTGCGAACGTCGTCTTCCGTTTCCAGATACTTGCTCTGATCGGGCGTGTACTGAATCTGGAAGGAGCCTTGATAAATCGCTGACGAGAAAAGAATCTCCTGCGTAGCGACTTCGTCAACTCGGCGGCTGCCGTCTGCATAGTACTGAGCGGCGTAAATGTCCCAGTCTGCATTAATCTTTTCGCTGGCGTCCTGATAATCCAGCGACATCCAGGTAATCGCATAGTTGCCCAAAGCGCTGATAGCAACGCTGGAGTACATCTGATCGCCCAGGGTTGATGTATTGACGCGCAGGCTTTCGTGGTTGTTGCCGCCCTCTTCGTAGCTCAGCAGAGTCGGGAGATTGTCTTTGGGCGTTCCGTCCAGATTGTAACGTCTGGCGTAAACGTCCCAGGAAACCTTGCCAGTGCTGCTGTCGAGGTTGTATTCAGACCACGTGATAATAAAGTCGCCGTCTTCTCCCATGGCAACGGAAGCGTGCTGAATGTTGTGTTCTTCTCCAGGATAAATGCTTCTGTCAACGCCGGTTTCATCAAACAGCGTCAGCTTGACAGTCTTTTCCGGATCGACGACATAACTGCCGCTTTGCTGGTCATAAACAGCGTATTCGATCTGATAGTAAATGTTTTCGATGCCTTCGTCGTTCTCGGAAATCCAGACGGTAACCGTATCGCCGTCGTCATTGATGCCAACAGCGTTGGGCGACCAGCGGAAATCGGAATCGCCTTCCAGCGTCTGCTCAAAGTAGTTCTTGTCTGTGCCTTCGCCGGTAAACGGACCTTCTGCATCGTATGTGGTAACGTTAAACGAGAAGTTCGTGTCGCCGCCATCGGTGTTTTCGCCATTGCTGTTGAGACGATTGCCCTTGACGTCTTCCAATCGTTTATTGGCAACGATTTCGTACGAACCATTGACCAGCGACGAATCCAGCATAATAACGGCTTCCCACTTGTTGGAACCGAATTCCGACAGCGGAGCGCCGTTTTCATCCAGAATGTACTGCGACATGTTCATGCCGTAGTAAATATCAGTAATAACGCCTTGCAGCGGCGTGCCGTCTTTGGTCAGCTGCCAGTTTTCCGGATTGATAACGCTGTTGTCCCAATCCGCGCTTTCAGAATTGCTGAACTTGGTTCTGTAATCGTAGTACATCATCTCTTCATTGAAGTAGACAATGACGTAATTGATGCCTTCCCCGTTGATTTCTGCATTCTGCTGGACGCGCTTGCCGTCAATGTTAATTCCGGAAACCTTTGGACCAGCGGTGTCCGTCGCCTCGGTAAAAGCGCGCACGAGAACGTTGGTGTTGGAATAGCTGTTGAACGTGCTGTTGGCGTACTGGTTCGACATCGCACGGCTATTGTACAGTTCATGCTGCAGATAGCCAATCTGGAACGAGCCTTCCGGCGTAACGTTGATTGTAGCGTCCGTCTGAGGAGTTCCCAAGTCGCCATAGTAGTACATGGAAACGCCAAATCGGGCGCGGTTAACAGTTCCACCGTCCTGAATGGTTCGGAATCGACCGCTTCTCAGCCATGGATAGCTGGCAGGATCGTAACCGCCCTCATCTGTCAACGGCGGCAGGACAAACGTGCCATAAAACTGCATCGTAATATTTTCGCCAACGTTTCCGGCAAATCCAATGCGAATCTGGTATTCTCCAACGCCCCAAATCGTTTCGCCGTCGTCGTCAGTCGGCGCGCTGACCAGATCAACATCAACCGGGTTGTAACCCAGATTGACCAGGTAGCCCTGCAACCGGTCAATAGACGCCATGACGCTGTCTTCGTCGGTGCAGTCAAACGTAAGCAGCTGGCTCGGGTTCTCGAAGGCGTCCGGTTCGCCGTTGACCTGAATAGCGTAGTACAGCGTTCCTTCTTCGTTTGGATTGAGCGTCAAAGTTTGAACTTCCGCGTTGCGAACTGTCGCATTTTCCCACGTCATGGACAATTCCAGATCGTGGACGCCGCCCTGGAAGACAATCTCAAAAATGACAGGCAGACTGTCAACTCTTTCCTGGCGTTCATCGTCATCAAGATCTTCATTATTGATGAAGTCCAGAATGTCGTTAAACGTCAAGTTTTCAAAACGGGTAACGCCAGTCTCGAATAGTAACGCCGCAGCATTTTCGGTATACCATCTGCGGAACATTTCCATGTCCATAGAGGCGTTGGAATAACGGGTCGCTTCGTTGTCAATGTGCATTAAACCGCGAGACTGCAGTTCGTTCCAATCAATAGCGCGGACTTCAACCGGACCTTCGTAGAGGTCAAGTTCCCGGTTGGTTTCATCGCGCCAGCTGGTTCCGACAACATTTGTGGCTGCAGAAATTGCCTTTTCGATAGCTTCTGCCGCCTTGGCGGTGTTGAGTTCATACAAACCATCGCCAACGTCTTCATACGCCTCAGTAAACAGATCAACGCCAACAACCTGAGTCTGCTGGTTCGCTTTATTGACAACCGTCAGACTGATATTATCCCAAATGCGGTTAAAGGAAACGTCCAGAGCGATATTGGCAACCGCCGTAACGCCGTCGCGTTTGCTGTTGACAACAGAATCACTGTGAATAATAGCTGAAGGCGCCAAATCCGTCGAAACGCCGGTAATTGTATTGGTTGTCGTTCCGGTATCGTCGGTTGTTCCGTCGTCAGTTCCATCGTCTGCGTTTGTCGCAAGCGTATCGACTGCAGCGTCAATCTGAGTGAACATAACGCCAGAGGATTCGCCGCGAAGAAGACCAAACTGGGATTCCAAAACGGACGCCAAAGCGCCTAAAACGACGTTTTGTACGTTCTTGAATTCCACTTCGTTCTGACGAAGCGTTTCGTACTGCGGATCGTACTTGAACAACAGCTGAGCGTTGGTCAAAACCATGGCAATAACGCTGTTGACATCGCCGTGACATTCGTATTTACCGGTCAGATCCTGGATCTCGGTTATAATCTCGTCTGATACTGACGCATCCTGTTTGAGATCTCTCAACAGATTCTGCATTTTCTGGGACGTAAACGTTACCAGAGTGCCGTCTTCGTCAACTTTATCTTTGGTAATGGTGCCAAAATAGTCGCCTGCATTTGGATTTTTGTTTCTGCCTGTCGGATTGAAGAAGTTTGTCAGGTCGGCAAACGGTTCGTCTCCGTATTTGGCTTGCAAAATTTGCGTCTGCGTATTGAGCAGATTCTTGACGTTGTCCAGGAAAAGGGTATAGGATTTCGTTGTCGATAAGCTGGCTCCGTTGATGTACGGAATAATGTCGTTGACAGAGACGTCCGGTCCATATCCGGCGTAGGTAACGACTACATCGCCGTCTGCATCCAAACCAACCTGCCCAACCAGCTGGCTGTAATCCCAGTAGGTAGGATTGTCGTTAATATTGAACGTGGCGCTGTTGACGCGGTAGACGTTGCGAACCTTGCTGACCGTCTTCTTAATTTCAGTTGCCGCTTCTTCAGACGTATTTTCGTCTGTTCCGTCGTCCAGATTGGCGTCTGTTCCATCGTCCTCTTGTTCAACGGCAACTTCCGTTTCTCTGACTTTGTACTGTTCCGCATAGACGCCGGAAGAAATCTCGCCGGTTGAGTCAGTGTCGGTTTCCAGACCAGTCCAGCTGATGATGAAGTCGCCCGTATCTGACCACGCAGCCTGCGGGTCTTTGCCGCCGTTTTGATCCGTTCCGCCAACGACGTATTCCTGCTGGAGCAGACCGAATTCTTCATCTGTCGGGTATATCGTATTGTAGACCGAGGCGTGGATTTCTGACATGTAGTAGAAATCTTCTTCGTAATAATAATTGAAGTAGTGGTTGTAGAACGTGTAGTACGGGAACTGGATGTCCATCAACGGGTTGTTGGTGTATTCCCACGTAACGACAAATTGACCGTTATCGTCTGCCGCAACAGACGGATTGGTTGACGCGCCGGTAACTTCCGTATCGACGCGGGTTTCAGCGCTGACCGCCTTGCCGCTCTTGTCGTAACGCTGCATGTAAACGCCGTTGAAGTAGCTGATCGTCTGCCCTTCAGAATCCCAAACAATCACAAAGTTGCCGTCCAAGTCCATGGCGACGTCCGGATTGCGCTGAGCGTTGGTCGTGGACGTATTGACGCGGAATTCCTTGGACGTTTCGACTACGGACTGAATGTAAACCGTCTTGGAGTCTTTCTGATAGTAATTCTGAGAAAGATCTTCCTGATCGACTTCAATATAGGTGTACGTATCGACCGTATTGACCATCATGTCGGACGGCCAAAGCTTTTCCGATTCGTCTTCAACGTAAGCGTCGTTGAGATAGGAATGATCGTTGATGTAGCTGCGGGCGGAGTACGTCTTGGCGTAGATGTCTGTATAGCTGCCGCGAACAAGCGTATTGGAGACTTCGCTTTGCCATGTAATGACAAAATCGCCGTCTGCGTCCATTGCCACAGCGGGATTGAGCTGATTGTAATACGTAACCTCTTTGAAGGGATCGTCGGAATCTGCCGGATCGGCTTCTTCCAGAGAGTTGACGCGGAATTCAGAACTGGATTCCTTAACCGTTACAACTTTCAAAATCGCGTCTTCAGACAAACTGTCTGTTCCATCGTTTGCCAGAGCGGTCAAAAGCGGATGGTTGATGTATGAGCTGCTTCCAACAAAGGTGATGTCGTAGACGTAACCGTCCAGAGAGTTGCCGTCTGCGTCCGTCAAACCGTAAACCGGAACGACCAACACTTCCGGATAAACGCCGCCGGAAACAAGCATGTCGGATTCCGTCGCCGGACCTTCCAGAATGTCTTTACGCTGTGCGTTGATTCGGTCTGGAACCGGCATGAAAATCGGCGCCATGAGGTTGGTGTTTTTCTTCGCGTCGAACGCTCTTTGAATATTGTCAGCTGTGTCCAGCGGTTTAGTTGGATCGACCTTAATATTATTGTACAGACACGGAGCGCTGACAATGGAAATATCGGCAGAGACTTCAAATCCGGAGGCGTCGTTCCCTTCCGGGTTTTCCTGATAAATCGCAAGATTCGGAACGCCGGTATAAACCCATTTCGAGCCATCCCAGGTTGCCTGAATGTCTTCCGAATAGACGTACACGTAGAATTCCGTGGGACTGACCGCCTTGACAACGCAGTCGTTAAGATACTTGCCCTGAGTCTGACCCAAGCCGCGCAATTTTGCCTGAAGTTCTGCGGCGTTGGTTTCCATGGAATTGGTATAGTTCAAAACGTCCTGATCCGTCTCAGCGTCAATAGACAGCGTCTTGGCGTATTCTTCGTTAAACGTAAACGTAGAAACCGTGGACTGACCGGTGCTGTCGTATGCGTAAATCGAGAAACGAGCGTTGATGCTTTCCTGATCAGAGGTCAAAGGCTGAGCTTCTGACGTAAACGAAATCTTGTAAACCAGACCAGAGGCGATTTTTGTATCCACCGTGGGATCTTCCACCATACTGTCCGGATCCAGATTTTGCATCTGACCGTAGAACAGGCTGATGTTGGAATACGTTCCAGTGGTATAGGCGTCGTAATCCAGATACAAACGCTGGGTTTCGTTGGTCAGATAACGCGCATAGATGTTCCAGTCCAAAGACGGAGACAACGTTGTGCCGTCAATGACAGGCTGGAACTGACTCGTTTCGCCCTCCTTGGTCGTGTAGATGACGTCCGGACGCTCCCAGACAACAACCAAATCGCCGTCTTCGTCGCCGCCAAGGTCGTAGTCAATCGACAGGTTGTTGTCGCGCAGATTCTGAATCTGCTCGATAATGTCTGAACTCGTTTCGTAAATCGGCAACTCGTTGACATAAAAACTTGTCGTCGAAGCTGCGGTTACTGTAAGCAGTTCACGAGATTCCAAAGCGTCAATTACAAGACGACGCTCTTTGCGGTTGTCTTTCTTCTCCTTTTTGGAGAACAGTCCGGAAAAAACCTGCTTCATTGATGGAAAACGGAACATAGTCATTTTTTAGGGTTCCTTTTGTAAAGGTTGGCAACTCGACCAAAATACATTTTTATACGCACTTATTATACAACAATTCATGAAAAAATGAAGTTTCGAACTCTGCATTTTTCTAAAATTATGTTGCTTTTTATAAACACAAGTACGATTATAACGATTATATACAATGCCCTGCGTCGAAAGATACCGATACTTTTATTTTATAGAATTATCTGTATTTAATCATTTTGCCCTTAACTAAATACTATTCTATATTTATTATGAGGATCTTTTTCCGCAAAAGTTCCCAATAATCGGCGCCTTTTCGCAACTTTTTAGGATTTTTTGACGTATAATACAGTAAATCAAAATGATATTACACGCTTTCGGGTTATATCGGGATTGAATTAATTATTTTTTACAAAATTTTTTTACTCCTGTATTTCCCAAATAATCATTACTAACATAACCCATCATTTCCCCATTTTACTCAACCGCTAAAACCATGATTAAAACCCACATCTTAACACTGCTCATCGCAGGAATCTTATTTGCCTCGCCGGTTGCGTTTGCTCAAACCGCCACGGCAGACGCCCCAACAAAAGTCGAAAACTCAGATTCTGCCAAAGAAACTCCCAAAAAAGTTGGCAAAAACAAAAAGAAACAAGGCGACGATTTCCAATACGTTCGCGTCGTCCGAGACAAAGAAGCCAAAAAAGGCTCTCTTGACACCGCCGTTCGTAAGTTCGTTGGAGAAAACGGCGTTTGCGTTGACCTCGTCGGCGCGATCCACATTGGAGAAAAGTCTTATTACAAAGAACTTAACAAACTCTTTGAAGATTACGACGTCGTTCTGTACGAAATCGTTGCGGAAGAAGGAACTCGACCTGAACCGTCCAAAGAAGATAAAGCGCCCGGAAGCGTCATTGGATTTGCTCAATACCAGTTCGCCAATCTGCTTGGACTGGTTCATCAGCTGGAACACATCGACTACACAAAAGAAAACATGGTTCACGCTGACCTCTCCCCAAAAGAATTCGCCGAAGCTCAAAAAGCGCGCGACGACGGTTTTGCCGCCTTGTATTTCCGGGAAATGGGATTCAACATGGCTCGAAAAAGCAAAGCGTCCGATTCTGACGATTCCAAAGTCATCATGGCGTTCTTCAAAAAAGATCGGAAAAGAGCGCTCAAAGACGCCTTGGCGGATCAGTTTTCAACCATGGACAGCGAACAAGCCATGAAAGGAACGTCAGACGGCACGTCTATTATTACAGACAGAAACAACCGCGTTCTGGAAAAACTCAAGGGCATCCTCGATGAAGGTTCCAAAAAGAAAATCGCCATTTTCTACGGAGCCGCTCACCTGCCGGAATTCTCGGAAAAGCTCAAAAGCGATTTCAATATGAAGCCACAAGACGACCAAACCATCTGGATCAAAGCCTGGAAATTCTGATTTCAAGAATTCCTAAACAAAACAAACCAGTTCAAGCCGACGATACTATTTCGTCGGCTTTTTTAATTCTTTCCAGTACGTTTTATAATCCGTCTTGTATTTCGGCGCCATTTGGGCGAGGAAATCCGTAAAAGAGGGGAAAGCGCCCTGCTCTTTTTCCGTTCCATCGGCGTTTTTACATAAAGCCAGATAATTACCCAAGAGTTTCTGTCGAGAGGGATCGTTAATCATAAAATTCATCCACGACCACGAATTCCTGTAGTGGACTTCCAGAAAATCTCCCATTTTTTTGATGCTTTCCAGCTTTTTCAAGTCTGGAACAGGCGCAAATATATTATATGAGACATTTCTTTTAATTTGGGTAAAATAGGGCTCTTTATATACACGTTGCCCTTTGGGAGCTTCAAAGTATTCCGCCAGTCCCTCGTCAATCCAGATGGGCAGACGTCCGATTTTGGAATGAAGCAGCGCGTGAGTGCATTCGTGACGCAAATCGACGTCAAATTCTTCGTGAAGAAACGTAAATATTTGCCCCGGTTTGTCTTTTTCCATTGCAAAAAGAGCTCGACGCATCGGCGCGCCGGGATACTCTTTTTGAATGTAAGCCATATACGTTTTGACGTCCGCAAAAATATAGAGTTTAATCTTTTCCTGACACGGCGGCAAAGAGAATCGGGCGCTCAGTTCCCTGTCCAGATCGGCGATTTGCTCCAGCGTCTTTCGAACCAAATTAATATCGACGTTAAGATAGATTTCAAACGGACCGTAGGCGTATTCGCTTTGCCATTCCTCCGCCGGGGCAGTTCCCGGAAACAGAAACAACGCTATAAACGCCGCCGTCAAAAAAGAAAGACGGTTCTGCAGAAGGCGAAAACCAAAATGTTCGTTTGCCGTCTTTTGCATACCGTCTTTCTTTCCTTTTAGCTCCATTTATTTAATAACTTTGACGTCCGGACGAGCCTTGATGAAGTCGTTAATGGCGTCTTCCGTCAAAGATGGGCACAGATAAATATTGAGTTCTTTGAGGGACTTGCAGCCCTTGAGGCTTTCCAGCGCCTTGTCGGTTACCAGCGGTTCGCCGTTGTCGCCGGTCGCCTTGCCGTTTTCCGACAGGTTGAGCGACGCCAGCGATTGTGACTTCGCCAGTTCCGCAATCCCCGTGTCGGTAATTTTAGCGCAGTTTTTAATGTTGAGCGTTGTCAGTTTCGGCAGCGTTCCGAACAGTTTCAGAGCCTCGTCGCCAAGATCAGTGTTCCACAGGTCGAGGGTTTTGACGTTGACAAGTCCTTCAAAGAACTTCATGTCGACGTCGCGAACGATGCTTTCCGCGAAGAACAGTTCTTCCAGCTGCGGCATATCCGCCAGGAAGTCCAAATCGCAGGTCATTTCGCGAAGCGTCAGCTTCTTCAGATTTTTCAGTTGTCCGATTGGCGAAACATCCATCATGTCGGTTCGCATAATAACCAATTCTTTCAGATTGGTGAAATTCGGCAGAATTTCCAGAGCGGATTCTGTAATCATGAGATCTTCCAGAGACAGGCTTTTCAGATTGACAAGCGTCTTGAGTTCCTGGAATGAGAAATCCATGATTTCTCGAGCGTTGCGGAACTTCAGGCTTTCCAGCGTCGTCATTTCAGCCAATGCCTGGCAGGAGGAACCAGTCAGTCTCAAACCGCGAAGGTCAAGAGCGCGCAGTTTCATGCCCTTCAGAGCGATAACGCCTTCATCGCCGATTTTCGTATACAGCAGCGCGAGGTTGTCCAGTTTCGGAGCCTTGGCAACGTATTCCATGCCGGCGTCTGTCATATTGGCGCAGCCGCGAAGGTTAAGAACCTTCAATGCCGGGAAGTCCGGAACGCACTTCAAACCTTCGTCAGAAATGCCGCAGTTAAGCATAAGCAGCTGCTGCAGCTTGGGCATCTTGGACAGCAAGGCGAAGTTTTCGTCGTTCACGCTGGGGCTGGAAATCGACAGTTTGACGACGTCGGACAGCTGAGCGATAAGCTCAACGTCAGCCGGGTCGAACGACTTGTTCATGACGTCAACTTCGACGATCGCGCCGTCTTTTTCAACAAACGTTCCCTGAATCTCCTTAATACGCGCAATTGCTTTTTCTTTCAGTTCCGGGGAAATAGTAGAAGCGCTTTTAACTTCAGGCGCTTTGCTGGCTTTTTCTTCGCAGGGTTGAGCTTCGGCGCCTTTGTCGCCGCAGCATTTGGATAATTTAAGGTTGCAATCGCCTTCGCCCTTTTCCGGCAAACACGGCTGGCAGCCAATACAGATCGCCATGACGGACGCCATGACAGCAAGTAGAACTTTTCGCATAGCAAACAACTCCTTGTTAGATGTTTAGGAAGGATTCAAATATTTGCGGAGCTACGCCCCGCTCTAACGTTTTATATTCATTATTATATATAGGAATAATCTTTTTTCAATGGGGGAGGAAGAATAGTTAGGAATTAGGAGTGAGGAGTGAGGAGCTGGCGCAAGCGCTTCACCCTATTGCCTATTGCCTACTGCCTACTGCCTCCCTACTTCCACGCCTTGAGATAAAAGTCCACAATCGGCTTGGGGTCTTTGAGCGAATGGGGGTGATGGTCGTTGCCGGGTTTGAGAATCAGTTCAACCGGGGCGCCCGCCGCCTTGTAACGCTCGTAGAGGACTTTGCCGTTGACGTCGAACGGAACAACATGGTCAGAGTCGCCGCAGACGAGCAGAATCGGAACTTTGCGCTGCGCCAGCGGACCAAAGGCGTCGACAGGACAGTATTTGTATTCCTTCGCCTCCTGTTCCGTCAGATGATACGATTTCAAAACGCTTTCCCAATCGGGATTGCTGCGTTTTCCAGGAATGAACGCGCCGGGCCAGGATCGGAAATCCAAAACCGGGTTGTCGATATAAATAGCTGTAACGCAGTCCGGATTGGCAATCGCCCAGTTCATCGAGGTGATTCCGCCGCGGGACATGCCCAGCAAAACCGGCTTTTTGCTCAGTCCTTTGTCGACCAGATACTTGTAAAACGAGTTCCGCTGCGAGACGTTTTCCGGCGACCCGACCAGATCGGTACAGCCGATCCAGGCGACGTGCCAGCCCAGCTTGAGCATGGCGATTTCCGTCTGAGGTTCATGCCCAAAAAAAACGGCGCGAAACACCCACGGGTTCCCTTCCGCCGGTTCTTTCGGACAGACGACTCGGCACGGTCGTGCGCCGAACTCGGTGTCGACAGTAAACTCGTAATTGTCAAAACCGTTCCACTGACCTTTATAGCCGGGGAACGCGTTGTGCTCGTCCGCCAACGCTGCGCTTGCGGAGAACGCCAAAACAACCAACAGCAAAAATCTGACAGTTTTCATAATAACGAATGACTCTGGAATTTAGGGACTATTTATAATAATGACCGTTACAAATCGCAGCCGCTCGTCGCGCCCTGCAATCCGTATTCTATAGATATATTATAATGACGCATAGAGAAAAATCAATACGAACTTGCTCCCCTGCCTCAAATTTTTAGCCGCAAAGAAATGGAAGGCGGTAATGGAGCGTCCAACGGACGCGGAATTACGCAGTTCGCCGATAGGCGAACCAAAAGTTTGAATCGCGCATAACAAATCGCCGCAGCTGACAACCTTTCTGGGTCGCGGACGAAGTCCGCCAAAGAAAGCCTCACGCAAAGTTCGCAAAGTTTTAAAAAAACAGACTCGAAGCGTTCACCTAGAACCGCGTAGCGGTTCAATATTTCTAGCCGTGGGTTTTAACCCACGGAAAAAAAGAAAATTGGTTCATCCGACAAGTGCGTACCTGGTTGTATGAAGAGCCAAGATTTTAAGTTTGAAAAACTCAAGGTTTCTATAGCCATAGGCTTGACGTTTAAGGGTTTTGATTTTATTATTCAAACCTTCTAA
>JAFSMW010000127.1 GCA_017447745.1 Thermoguttaceae bacterium | reverse complement strand
TAATCGTTTCAGTTCCTTTTCCTCCCGCCCTCCTTGCAGGAGGACGAAAGGAAAAGGTTATTTGACGATGTTCTTTTTTGCGTGTTCTTTGTTCCGTGGGTTAAAACCCACGGCTAGAAATATTAAACCGCTAACGCGGTTTTAGCCCGGGAACTGACGTTCCCGGCTCGCCTAAATTCCTTCGCGAACATCCTCCGCGTCTCCGCGCCTCCGCGTGAGATTTACCCGGCGACAGAGGATTTCTTCCTCAGCGCGATAGCGATAAAATTCAGGTATTTTCCGCCGCCGGCTTCGATGGCTTTTCGGTCGCTAATAGCGTACTCGTTTTCCTGACGTAACCAGTCCGCCCAAACTTCTTCGTTGCTTTCCATCTCTTTTATAGAAAGAATCTCGGCGCCTTTGGCGCATTCCATGATCTTTGTCCAGTACGCAATATCGTGAATGTAGTCCAGCTGTTCCAGCGTCCAGGACAGGAGCAGTTCCGGCGGCAGAGCGCTGTGACAGTCCCGCTTCATGCCGGGAATGGCGATATAGATCATCGCGCCGCTTTTGACAAACGGGAGAAGTTTGTCGTCCAGATAATCGGGATCGCGCCCAAAGTAGTTGTAGGAATCGACGCAGACGACGGCGTCGAAAAAGTCCTTTTCAAAGGACAGACTGGTCGCGTCGGCTTTGACTGGAACGATCTGACCGCGGGGAACGCCCATGGCGTCGAAGAACGCCTGGTTCTCCGCCGGGTCGCTCCACAGGTCGCAGGCGTAGACCGTAAACCCGTACTCCTTCGCCAGAAAGAGGGACGTCAGCCCCATGCCGCTGCCCAGGTCGCAGACGACGGCGCCGGCGGGAATCTGATGTTCCCGCAGCAGTTCCTCTTCCAGCTTGACCGGGTTAGGTCCCATAATTCGGGACTGCAACGCTGGCGTATTGTACTTTTCGCTGAGTGTGTATTTCATGAGTTGTTTACTCCTTGCATTTTAACAGTCCGTCGGGGTTCGGTCCAGGCAGAGTCGGGATCCCAAAGAGGATAAATCCGTTGTCTTCCAGAACGCCCTGTGACGGACGGTCAAAGTGAATTCTCCAGACGCCGGCGGGCGGGGTCGTTCCCTCGTCTGTAAAGTAGCCGACGGCGGCGGAAATGTTGTCCTGCTGCCAAACCTGATTTCCAGCCGGATCGAAAAGCGTCGCTTTGACGCATTCCGCGCCGGCGCCGAAAACCTTCACGCCGAACTCTTTGGTTCCTTCCGGGACGTAAAAATACAGGCTTCCGACGTTGTGAACAAGATGAACCGCTTTCTCGCCGTTAATCGCAACCGGAGCGTTACATTCTCGCATCGCGACAGAATGAGCGCCGACGTCTATGTCAAGTTTGTAAACGCCGGCTTCGGACGCTCTGAAGACGTATTCCTTCGGTTTGCCCATCTCGGTTGATGGGAGTTTGGTCGTCTTGCCGGACGGCGCTGTGAGCAGAACCGGCTTGACGGCGGGTTCAGACCGTCCGACGCGGCGTTGTTCCAGGACAAAGCGAATTTCCTGACCGCTTTTCGCGTAGAGCAAGTACTGCACTCTGGAGCGGCAATCAATCCGGTCGAACGCTTTTGGTGAATCAGCGGCGTTGACGGGAACGAGCGAGTTAGGGTCTGTTTTCAAACGGGAAATCTGTCGATAGTTAATCGTCGGAAAGAGCTTTCGAACGTCGGATTTGTCAAGTTCAAAGGTTTGCTCAGAGCCGTTGGAAATGAGTTTAATCGAAGCAGAAACGTTGGAAATGCCGAACCCGTCGATGGACGAGTCAAAGTAATCCACGATCGGGCGATCTCCGTCAAGCCCCGTGCAGTCGTCGATAATTGTAACGTTTTTAATTGTAAGCGTTCCAAACGCAGTTTCGTCAAGCGGTCTGGAAGATAAATGAATCGGGCTTTGATAGACCTTGGCTTTTTCGTCGGGATGAATAGCGCAGCCTTTGAGCGTCGTATTTTCAATTTCGACGGTCGCGCCGTTTTGCGCCAAAGAGCGAATCTGAATCCCGCCGCGGTCGTTTTCAAAGCGACAGTTGCGAATCACGATTCGCCCGGTGAGCGACTCGTCTTCCGAGTTGCTTACCGTCAGCGCGACAGACGCCCTGCCGTTGTTATGTGATACGACGTTGTCCAGAACGATGCCGACGTCGCCGGACTTGCGTTTGAGATTGGGAATATACATGTCAATGCCAGTGCCGGCGTTGTTTTCACAGACGCAGTTCCGCATGACGCAGTTGGCGAGCTTTTCGTCGTCCTGATTCGGCTCGAAGTCGATTCCCGCCTGTGGCGCGGTTCCCCACGTGTTGCGAAGAATCGTATTTTCAATGAGCAGGTTTTCAGCGGTGATGACGCTGATTCCCTGACGGTTGTTTCCGTCGCAGACGACGTTTCTAATCGTAACGTTTTTGTTGGTAACGCCGCGCATGGACTTGCCCAGATAGATGCCGTCGCCGCCGGAATCGACCAGATTCAAGCCATCCACGACGACATTGGTCGAGCTTTTGATATTCAACGCGTGACGCCATTCGGCTTTCAGATACGGCTCTTTGTGATAGTCTGCCTTTCTCATGCGGAACGTCGCCGTCCCGGCTTTTTCAGCGCGAAGCGTTACGTTTTCCTGTCCAACGACGCTGACCAGACAATCGTTTCTTTTGAGGAACTCGCCTTGTTTGGCGAGCAGTTCTGCATTTTGAGCGAAGACAATCTCCCGATTTCCTTTGACGGTCAGCGGTCGAACAATCCATGGATATACCTTACCGTCGATAACGGGACAGTCCACGATGATTACCGGCGCGTTACAGTCTAACGCCGCCTGTAATTGAGCGGTGGAGTCGTTGGCGTCGAATCCCCACCAAATTGCGTGTGCCTGAGCAATCTTGCCGGCTGCAACGTCCGCCAGCTTCTGTTCGTCCGGCGCGATCGTCTGAGCAAACAGCGGAACGCAAATCAGCGCCGCAAACAGGACGCTCAAAAGACGTCTGAAAAACGAATGTATGAACATGGATAATCCTCTTTGAAAAAACTCATTGAAAATCGGAAATCGCATAAAAACAGCTCGCAGACTGTAATCCGCGAGCTTATAAAAAAATTGGATAATATCGATTCTTATTGCGGTCGTTTGGGAGCAGAACCGCCATTTGGTCTGGATCCGCCGCCGTTAGGGCGCGAAGAGCCGCCGGGGCGGTGCGGTTTGTCTCCAGCTGGTCGTGGAGGACGCGGACCGTCTGAGTGGCGAGGTCTGTCGCCAGCAGGTCTCGGTGGACGAGGCGGTCGAGCGTTTTCATCAGCGGGACGAGACGAAGGCTGTTCTTCCGAACTGTCCGCCTGTTTTTTATTGGCGTCTGATGAAGACGACTTGGGCAGGCTTAACGGAGCGAGAATGCAGGTCATTTTTTTACCCATGCGTTTGGGCATGGAATCGACGCGGGCAACATCCTGGAGAGCGTCAACCATTTCCTGAATTCTTTTTTCCCCTTCTTCAACATAGATGATTTCCCGACCGGAAAAGGTCATTGTTACCTGAACCTTGCACTTGTCGTTGATAAATCCCCTCGCCTGATTGATACGCACCATCATGTCGTGAGCGCCAATATTGGGGCTAAGACGAACTTCTTTGATTTTAATCTGGTTGCTTTGAGGACTTTTGGCTTTTTTGTTTTGCTGATACTTGTACTTGCCATAGTCCAGAATTCTGCATACTGGCGGCTTGGCGTTTGGCGCAACTTCTACCAGATCCAGCTGAACGGAGTCAGCCAGTTTCAAAGCCTCTTTTGTAGGCATAACGCCGCGCGATACGCCTTTCTCGTCTATGACGAGGACTTCGGGAATACGAATCTGTTCGTTTATTCGTTGTTTTGGAGCCGAATCTTTTCGTGGATAGGGAGGACGTCCTTGGGACATCGTGATGAAAACCTTTCTGTTAAACCGGGGAAATTTTAATACAGCGATTTTGCCGAATTCATTCGGGAAACTTTTTTAACCGTAGAGCCAGACGCTCAGAATAGGTAGTTTATCGCTGTTAACAATTATTATTGTAATTATAATACTATAATCCATCGTTCTGTACAAGGCGCTTTAGGGGATTTTTTGTCATTTTTTTAAAAATTTTTCAAAATTTTCTGATCTGGATTGCGCGGAGCGGGAGCTTTCCAGCCCCTATTCCCGAAATTTTCAAATGCGGTACAATATGCAGATATGAAAGATTTACTAAAACGATTCGGGCTGGACGGGTTTATCGTCCTGTTGTTTACCGCGATTTTTCTGGCGTGGCTGTATCCGGCGCCGGGCGCGGTGGAATGGCACGGCATATCGATGTCGGACGTCGCGCACTGGGGCGTGTCGGTAATCTTCTTTCTCTACGGGCTGCGGCTGAACTGGTCTGAAATCTATTCTGGTTTGAGCAATTACCGGCTCCATCTGGTAACGCAAAGCGGCGTGTTTATCATTTTCCCGCTGGTCGTCCTGCCGATGACGTACTACTTTGGACGTCAGCCGGACGGGTCGATTTCGACGCTGTGGCTTGGGATTTTCTTTCTGTCGGCTCTGCCGTCGACCGTGTCGTCTTCCGTTGTTATGGTCAACATCGCCAAAGGGAACGTTCCCGGCGCGATATTCAATGCCAGCATTTCCAGCCTGCTGGGCGTGTTTATTACCCCGCTGTGGATGTCGATTTTCGTTAACGCTCAGTCCGGGTCAGGACGAGAACTTTACTCCATATTTATATCTTTGATTATTCAGGTGATCGTTCCCATCGTTGCCGGGGTAAGTCTAAACCGATTCTGGGGGAAATTCGCCCGAACGCATAAAAAACTCTTGAGCAAGTTTGATCAGAGCGTTATTATCCTGATCGTCTACACGTCTTTTTGCAGTTCTTTTAAAGAAGGACAGTTCGCGACCTTGTCAACGTCGACGCTCTTTGCGCTGTCTGCTGCAATGATCGCGCTGTTTTTTGACGCCTATACGATCATGGGCTTTATCTGCCAAATGCTGAAATTCAATCGGGAAGATACAATTACCGCTCTGTTTTGCGGATCAAAGAAATCTCTCGTTCACGGCGCGGTTATGTCACAGATTATTCTGACCGACCCCGCCATGGCTGGAATTCTGCTTTTGCCGACGATGCTCTATCACGCGTTGCAGCTGATAATCGTCAGCATTTTAGCGCGAAGATGGGCGAGGGAAGGCAGTAGGCAATAGGCAGTAGGGAATGGGGAATAGTAGTAAGTTATTAGTGGTTAGTGGTTAGGGCGCAAGCGCTCATCTAACTTACCACTTACAACTAACCACTTACCACTTCTTCAATTGCTAATTGACAATTGCTAATTCACTCTAAAATCCTTTGCAGAAGACGACAAAATACTGAATGTGCGTCGGGCCTTGCGGGGTGGCGAATCCGTCGATGTCAACGCAGTACGCCATGCCGGGCTGAACCTGAATCGGAGACGGTCTGAAAATAACGCACAGCGGGACTCCGTAGCCAGCCTGATCGACTTTGACGCTGTCCAGTTCCAGCGGTTTGACGTCCAGCCGCTTTAGCGCCGCCGTTTTAGCGTTGAACATGGCAGGTCTAACGCTAATTTTGAACTGGTCGTCGCCCAGATAGCGGTATTTAGCGGGGTTGAGAACCAGACTCCACGCCCATTTCGCCTCAAACATGTTGACCGGCGTCAGACCGCAGGCGGGGAACGAAAAGTAATTGTAGTCGAATTCATTTTTCGGACGCGACGAGTCAAACGAGTACATCACGCTCCAGCGCCCCTTTTCGCCGAACCCGGTCGTTTTCATGTACGGGTTGATGCACCATCGGCGATGCCCCAGACATTGTATATTTTTGGGGTCGGAGTCGTTCATGTACGCACGGACGCTGCCCTGACTGCCGTTGTCGCCGCCGCCCATGTGGAGGTTTCCGGAAGACGTTCCTTTGTACCCCCATTTATAGACTTCGTCGTTCATGCCAGAGGGCTTTTCTGGCGTGTGATCCAAATGACCAATAACGGACAGAATCCCCGCCCCTGCGGCGGCGTGAGCGGTTTGCGTTTTATCCAGCGTCATGTCAGCAAACGGCAGACCAACCACTGCGCGAAACATCATCAAAGAGCGCAGTTCTTCCTGACCGCGTTTCATGGGAACAACCGAAAACGCCGAGGTAAGAACTGGCTGCGGCGCGTTGGGCATAGCCCCGGTAAACTGAATCTTCGCTTTTTTAATCGCTGCAAACTCCGCCGCCAGCTGGCTGGGCGTTTTGACGAAGTTTGGGTTGCGGAACGGGTCTTTTCGCGAAGAAACGTTCGGCTTCGACAATTCCGAGGACGCGTTTTCAAACGGATTCTGTCTAGTCGGCGCGTCTGGAATTCCAAAATCGTCTTCGTCGTAGCCGAAATGAAACTTCTGACCGTAAACGGTTAACGCGAACGTAAGAACCAAAATTAAAGCGAGCGAAAAACGTTTCATATTTATGCGTCCTGAATAAAAAGTTTTTGGAGAAGTAAAGATAACTCCTAACTCCTCCCTCCTAAATCCTAACTCTTTTCCGCAGGAATAGTACGATAATGCCGAGGATCAGCAGCGCCCACGTCGACGGTTCGGGAACGTCGGGATTGTTGGCGCCGACGATTGAGTCCCACGTCAAGCCCATGCGGAATTCGTCATAGAACCACGTTGCGCCGTTGCGGAACCGGATTTCGTCAAACGCCAGATTGTAACCCTCCAGAACCGTTTTTAATGCGGCATCCTGTTCTGCTTCGGAAAGCGTCAAATCCGGGTCAAAGTAGACCGTTAAAATATCGGTTGAGTTTGGGTTGAAGTCAATACGGGCGATAATCAGGTGATCGTCGTTGTCTACCCATTCGTATGCCGCGGTAGGTTCGTGATTGGCTGAATTCAGGTCAAAGTTTCGACCGCTTGGACTTTTGGCAAATCCGCTGAACGCCGAAGCGCCGCTAAACTGCCCCAACCCGAGAATTTCTGCGCCGTCGAGGTACAGTTCCGCGCCGCCTGACCATGAACGAGCGCTGTGACCGTTAAGCAGGAATCCGTAATAAACGGTTCCCTGAACGCTTTCGCCGCCGATATTGCCGTTGGCGTCTACCAATTTGGCGGATTGTAACAGATCGAAGTCTAAAGACATGGTCGCTTCAGACCCGTTGACTTTTAAATATCCCGGAGCGGAATCCCAGCCTGCAAACTCAAGGGATTCGCCTTCAACGATTGTCGCGTTGGCGTTGGTCGTTTTCCAAGCGCCTTTGTACGCTTCGCCCGTTCCCTGATAGGCTTGACCGGCAATTGCACCTTCTGTGTATCCTGAGAACGATTCGCTGACTATCGGCGTTGTTTTGAATGTGGATTCCGCCGGGTTGACGTTGCTTTGCAGCAGGGAATTCCACGTCGTTCCGAGTCGAATTTCGTCAACGTTCCAGACCGAGGCGTTTGCGCCGTTGCGGATTCGCAAAGTGTCAAAAGCCGCGTTGCCGGTTGTCGTTGTTATCGAAGCCGCAGGCTGTTCTGATTCCGGCTTGGACAAGTCCGGGTCAAAGTAGAACGTGATGTTGTCGTCAGCGTTGGCGTTATAGTCAATTTTGGCGATAACCAAATGCGTTTTTTTGTCGTCCAGAGTTGCGCCGTTTGTATTGAGGTCAACAAGCCCGCCAGACGCGCTGCCGAAAATGCTGAACGTACCGGAACCGCCGTTTTTCCCAATACCGAGAATTTCTGAATTGGAACCTCTGTAAAGCTGAATGGCGGCGCCCCAGCTGGGGTACGCGTCTGACTGAGTGAGGAACCCGATGTACAGCGTACCGGACGCATCGTTGCCGCCGTAGTAGCCGTCAGACCCGAGCAGCCCTGCGCTGTCCATGAGGACGTCGTCAGGAGCGACGTACAAATACTGTCCATTCATGGCAAGCATTCCGCCGGTTTTTGCTGCGGACTGATAACCCTCGTAAGACAAACCCGTTGTAGAAACGGTTGCTTTTCCGGCATCGCCCGACCATTGTGCAGCTGGCATGCCGCCTTGACTGGTGTAGTTTTGTCCGACGAGATCCGACCCGGTTTTATAGCCGGAAAACGATTCACTGTACAGCGGTTTGTTTTCGTCTAATGTAACAGTTCCAAAAAAATCGGACGCCTTGGTTGCGACTGTCAGATTATCGTAGGAGATCGTTTCATTGGTTCCCGCCCCCAGTCGAACGCGCGTTAAGTCGTTGAAGGTGTTGCCGGTTCCAACCTGGGCAGACGGGTGACGATAATCAGCGTACGTCAGTTCCGCTCCCGGTTCGACAACCCACATGTAGGACGCTCTGTTGCTCACGCTTCGCGATCCGATAATTGTGTACGTCTTGCCTTGTTCAACTTTAACGTTTGAAACCACGTTTGAGTTGGCTTGCGCGATGTTGATATACTGGCTGTTTCCAGAACGACCCCAAAAATACTTTTCAGAGCCTGTTGCGAAAAATGAAACGCCAGACCATTGCGCCGTATTCAAAGCGGTTACTGTATAATCAAATTTGACGGTCGTCGAACCAGTTGGAACTTTCCCATTGGCTTCCGTTCCGTTAAACGTGATGTAGGTGGTTGTATTGGAAACAACCATTTTCCCGTCCTGAATCAGGCTCGCGTTGCTCCAGTTTGCCTCAGTCCCGCCGCGGTAATTCCAGCCGGTTTTCCCGCCGTCGAAATCGTCCGTACCGATAATCTCTGCGTTGGCGATGCCCGTTACGACAGCCAAAGCGACCAACAATCCAAGTGTAAATGCGCGTTTCATTTGTTTGTGTATGTTAAACGTTTTACTGATTTGACCTATTTTGAATATTAGTGTATTTATACTCAATATATAGTATAATCTAAAATTTGAAATTGTCAAATAAAAAAAGCCCGAAAAAACAAATTTTCGGACTTTTTTCAGCCTAAATTGCCGGTTATTATAGATTTAGTAGGCTTGTTCGATGGTTGAAAACCTCCGGTTATAGAAATACAATCCCATTTCGGGGTTAGAGAGACGCTTGTATTAATTCTATATACAAGCGCCTCTCTCTAATCTCTACTGCCTACTGCCTATTGCCTACTGCCTCTACTTGCTCAAAATCGCGTCGGCGATGGCTTTTGCCTGGGCGTCGATGGCGTGTCCTTTGAAGTGGACGCCGTCTGACCACAGATTGCTTTTATCCATTGCGTTGGTCAGCTCGTACAGGTCGATTACCGGCAGGTTCTCTTCCTTGGCGATCTGTTTGACGATTTCGTTCAGCTCGACGGCGCGGGCGTTGTGCTGTTCGTTTCGAACCGGGGTGCTGGTAACGAGATAAATTCTGGCGTCGGGGCATTTTGCCTTGAGGTATTGGACGCACAGCTTGTACGAGTTGCGGTATTCTTCCGTCGACGTGCTGGTTTGCAGCAGGCTGTGAAGACCGTTGTTGAACGTGATAACGTCAAACTTGTTCTGCGAAAGCAGAATGTCGAGATAGCGCATGTAGTCGGCGTCGGAAACGCACTTGGACGACGCCCAGTATCCGTGGTAGTATTTGCCGTGAATCAGACCATTGACTCTGCCCTGATAGGCGTTGCAGATGGAGTCGCCGATGCACAGCGCGCGCGGGAGGGCGTTGTCGGTCGAGTTGTGAATGTACGACGTCGTCCATTCGATATTTTCGCGAACGCGACTGGTCTTTTCCGGCTTGTACTGCTTGTACAGCGGATCCTGTCTGTCGAGGTCGGGCGACGGCGCGGTTTGAGCGGGAATGACCCAAATGTTGCGGAATTCGACCGGGCAACCGTGTCCGCCGAATCCGATGTGTCCGGTTTTGCGTCCGTTAAATGAAGTCGGCATGCTGGCGTGTCCCGTTCCGCCGTAGATGGCTGTGTTGCACTGAACCATCTGTCCGTTAAGCAGAGCGGTAACGCGAGCAGGTTCTGTCATCTTGCCTTTGGCGTCGTACTTGGGAGCGCGGAAGAAGATGTCGTAGGTTTGCCAGTTTCCCGGCGGCAGGCAGGCGTTGACCAGCGGCGGGAACTGTCCGTAAACGGAGCCGCACAAACCGTCTGAATAGGAGTTGACAGTGTAGTTGTCGAATATCTGGAGTTCAACGGTGTCGAAAATCAGAACGCCGTTGTTGCCCTGATTTCCCCACGGGCCTTTGAAGTTGGCGGGAGAACGGTATTCCAGATGAAGCTGGAAGTCGCCGAATTCCTCTTTCGTTGTGATGTTTCCGCCGGTGCATTCCAGGTTTTTGTCTTTGTTAATAACCCAATTGGTTTTCTGCCATTGATCCAGATTGGAGCCGTCAAAGAGAACCGTCGCGTTTTTGGGCGCCGGCGTAAAATGGACGCTTGCAGGGTCAGGCGTAACCTTTTCTGGACGGGGACGGTCGACGTCGTGAATGCGATACTCGCTCCACGGCTGCTTGGGCGTGTTGTCGTAACCGACTCTGTCGCCGTCGTTAATAAACCCTTCAGCATAAACAAGGGAAATCGCGACCGCAAAAGCCGCTGTTACAAACAATGCAAGGTGAATCTTTTTCATGAATAAAACCTCTGGTAAAATGAATGGGAATAAATGTATCGTTGTAAGTTTGTTTGATCTCCAAACGACTATATGCGATTATACAGCGCCGAAAAATAAAATGCAAGAGGAGAGGGGAAAATCCGGGGCGTCTTGTCTCCCTCTCCTTGTCGAAATTCTGATTTGTAGTATTATATAGCAACTATTTTTAGTACTTAGTACTTAGTGCTTAGTGCATAGGACGCAAAGCGTCTCACAAAAATCCCTATGCACTATGCACTACGCACTATGCACTGACGCAAAACGCTAATATTATATATTCCACCTTGAATATACCATGTCAGAACAGCGCAAAGACCTGAGAAATATCGCCATTATCGCCCACGTTGACCACGGGAAGACGACGCTCGTCGACTGCATTCTCCGCGAGTGCAGTCAGATGAGAGAAGAAAAGCTGGAGTGCAACCAGATTCTGGACTCCAACGACCTCGAACGGGAGCGCGGAATTACCATTCTGGCGAAAAACATCGCCGTAACGTACAAGGGGATTAAAATCAACATCATGGACACGCCCGGCCACGCGGACTTCGGCGGCGAGGTCGAGCGCGTTTTGAGCATGGCAGACGGCTGTCTGGTTCTGGTCGACGCGGCGGAAGGCCCGATGCCGCAGACCCGGTTTGTTCTTTCCAAGGCGCTGGCGCTGGGGCTGAAGCCAATTGTTCTGATTAACAAAATCGACCGGAAAGACGCCCGGCCGCAGGAAGTCGTCAGCGAGATGTTCGACCTGTTTATCAACCTGGGCGCCAGCGACGAAATCGCCGATTTCCCCTATCTGTTTTCCAGCACAAAAGAGGGATACGCGACCGCGGACCCAGACGTCCGCACCGATTCTATCGTTCCCTTGCTGGACATGATTCTGGAAAAGATTCCCGCGCCGACGGTCGAGTTGGACAAGCCGCTGCAAATGCTTGTTACAACGATCGACTGGTCGTCATTCGTCGGGCGAATCGGCATTGGGCGCGTTGCGTCCGGCACGATTCGCAAGGCGCAAAACGTTGTCGTGATGCAAAAAGACGGCGTCAACACGCCGGGCAAAATCGGTCAGCTGTTTACGTTCAACAACCTCGGCAAGACGGAAGTTCACGAGGCGGACGCTGGCGACATCGTCGCGGTTGTCGGGATGCCGTTTGTCGAAATCGGCGATACGATCTGCCCGCCCAACGACTTGAACCCCCTGCCCCGCATTCACGTTGGCGAGCCGACGCTGCGAATGACGTTCAGCATCAACACGTCGCCCCTGGCGGGCACGGAAGGGAAGTACGTTACAACCCGAAACCTCCGCGAACGTCTTTTCCGAGAGTTGGAATCCAACGTAGCCTTGCGAGTAGAGCAGATTCCCAAGACGGATCAGTACGTCGTTTCCGGGCGAGGCATTCTGCACCTGTCCGTTCTGATTGAAACAATGCGCCGCGAGCAGTACGAGCTGTCCGTCGGGAAGCCGGAAGTCATTTACCGTCAGATAGACGGCGTCGTTCAAGAGCCGTTTGAAACCCTGCTGGTCGAAGTTCCCTGTAACCTGACCGGTCCCGTTATGGAAATGGTCGGGCAGCGTTTTGGGGAATTCATTGAAATGACGCCCCGCGGCGACTTTACGCTCATTCGGTTCTCGATTCCCTCTCGCGGTCTGATTGGTCTGAGAACCCGCATGCTGACCGCCACCAAGGGCACAGCGATTATCAACCATCAGTTCGACTGTTACAAACCCAAAGTCGGCGAGATTCCCACGCGTCAGACGGGCGTTCTGGTTTCCAACTCGCCCGGCAAAGCGGTCGCCTTTGCTCTGGACGGCTTGCAGGCGCGTTCTGACCTGTTCGTTTCTCCCAACGACGTCGTTTACGAGGGCATGATTATCGGCGAGAACGCCCGATCCAACGACCTGGTTGTCAATCCGACCAAAGAGAAAAAACTGACCAACCTTCGGGCGTCCGGCAACGACAAAAACATCATTCTTAAACCCGCGCGAAAAATGACGCTGGAGGAGTCGCTCGAGTTTATCGAAGAAGACGAACTGGTTGAAGTTACGCCGAAGTCGATTCGTCTGAGAAAGATTCTCCTTACGGAAAACGACCGCCGCCGCGCTGCGAGAAACGCCCGCAACGCGGAAGAAGACCGATTAGCGGCGATGCAAGACGAAGAGTAGGCAGTAGGCAAGAGGCAGTAGGCAGTAGTTGAGGATTATCTCTAATGCCTAATGCCTCGCCATAACTCCTCACTCCTCATTCCTAACTTCTAACTCGCTTTCTCAAATATAATACGATAACGCCCAGCGCCAGCAGCGCCCAGGTTGACGGTTCCGGAACGGCGTTGGAGTCAATTGATGCGTAAAGAATGCCGCCGTCTACGTACAAGTTCCAAGCATACGCGCTGGCGGGCGTAAGCAATCCGTTCCAGAATTCGTCGGATGCGTATTCGCCTGTCAGTCCGTCTGGAGAATCAATAAGCGTATACGTTGCGCCGGGAACGGGGCTGGTCATAGCAAGCTGAAGAATAGCGTCGTTGGCAATGTCGATCGTTCCGCCGTTGAGAATAATCAGCTGGTCGATTCCCGTCGCGTCCTGTTCAAACAAGAGCGTCGAGCCGGACTCTGCGGTGAAGTTTCCGTCCATGGTCAGCGTTCCAACGGAGTTGCCCGGCGAGAACAGCGTCCCGTCTTTAATCGTCAAATCGCCTGTATAATATCCCTTGAACAACAGCGAGCCATCTTCCGCGGTCAAGGAATTGGCGGTAATGGGATGTTCGTCCGTTCCGTCCAGAGCCAACGTTCCAGAGCCGGTTTTGAGAAGCGTTCCACCTGAGATCGCATTGTCAAAGCGACTGGCGTCTGCGGAATCCGTTTTGAATTCCAAAACGCTGCTGTCGTCGAGCGTGAAGGTTCCCGTAGCGGAATTGATGTTGTCCAGTTCCGCCGTCAGCTTGCCGCCGTTGGAAATGGAAACGTTTTGCAGCTGATAAACGTTGGTATCGTCGCCCTCTCGACCGGCAATCGTAACCTGTGCCTGATTGATAACCGTCTGAGCGGTTTCGCTATCCATATAAATGCCGCCGTCGAAAGAGTACGTTCCAGCATTCTGGAACGTCAAAACGGAATTAGCGTCGAAAAAGTAGATGTCGTTCCCAACTTCGGCAGAGTTTCCGGTAAACGTTCCAACTGTTCCATCGCCGGAGAACGTAACGGTTGCCGCATACATCGCCCCGCCCAGATTTCCAGTGGAGTTATTTTCGAAAGTAAACGTGCCTGTTGACAGTGTTATATAAGAAACGCTCAACGCGCCGCCGTATCTTGTCGATGTGTTCCCGCTAAAGAGCATGGCTGATTCTTCGTCAAGACCTGTAAAAACTACAGCCGCATTGTTCACGCCGCGAATCGCTCCGCCGTCGCCGTTAGCGCTTGTAACGGAGTTGTCAGTAAATTTGACGTCGTCGCCCGTAATTGTCAGCGTTCCGCCGTTTAAATGGATAGAGCCGCCGAAAAGATCAGCTTTGTTTTTATTGAACGTAATCGTATCGGCTTGAATTGTTCCGCCGCTGCCGGAAACAGAAAGTGCGCCGCCGTAGTAACGCGAAGTGTTGGAATCGAATTTAATCTCCTTGGCGTTGGTTGAAATTGACGAGCAGTGAATCGCGCCGCCGTAGGAATACGAGCCGGAACTGGCTGTTTCGTAGTTGTTGGTAAAGTTGAACGTACCTGTATTGAGCGTTACCGCGCCTGTGTTAATCGCGGCAGCGAAATACTTCGTGTAGTTTTTATCGAACGTAAAGACGGAATTGGCGTCAACCCCGTTGAGAGTTACATTCCCGCCATGAATCGTTCCGCCATCGTTGCCGGAAACATGGTTTCCGGAAAACAAAACGTCTTTGCCTGTAATAGTGAGCGTTGAGGAGCCGTTATTGTTAAAAATCGCTCCGCCAAAGTTGTTCGCGAAGTTGTCTGTGAATTTAATCGTATTGCCTGTAATAGTCAGACTGCCGTTGGTAAAAATCGCGCCGCCGCGGTTAGAGGACGTATTTTTGTTGAAAATAATCGTGTCGGCTTTGAGCGTTCCGCCGTTAACGGAAAGTCCGCCGCCGTAATACGTGGACTTATTGGAATCGAAGTTGATCGTCTTGGCGTCTGTGTTGATAGTAGCAGCATGAACCGCGCCGCCGTAGGAGTACTTGTCAGAAGAGGTTTTGTTGTAGTTGTTCGTGATATTGAACGTACCGGTTTGGAGCGTTAACGTGCCATCGCAGCGAATCGCGCCGCCCTTGTATTTGGTGTAGTTATTGTTGACCGTTGTAACAGCGTCTGCGCTTGAACCGTTGATGGTAAAAGAGCCGGAAGCGTAAATCGCGCCAGCGTCGTTGTTGGACGTGTTGTTGCCGTCAAACAGAAGCGTACCGGCGGTAATCGTCCCGCTGGCGGCTTTAATTGCCCCGCCGTACGTTTTAGCATAATTGTTCTTAAACGTGAGCGTATCAGCCGTAATTGTCAGGCTTCCGGCATTGACGTGAATCGCGCCGCCGGTGCTGGCGTTGGATCGGTTGCTGTCAAAAACGAGTCCGTTGGTTGCCGTAATTTTCAGATTCCCGGAACCGTCAAGCCCAAAGACGCCGCCGTGATAACCGGCGTTTTTGAATCCTGTAAAGGAGACGTTGTCCATTTTCATATCCAGCGTGCAAGCCGGGGAGGTGTGCATATACAGACCGATTGCGTTGCCAACAGCGGTTGGATAGCCTTGAAAATCCAAGTCCGTCAAGGTGATGTCGTACGTTTTAGCGCCGTCGTTATAGTTGTACAGACGCGTATTTCCGGCGTTAATCGTCTGTTTTGTACCGGGCGTTGTCGACTGAATCGTAAACTTGGTAATCGGATCGCCGTAACTTGTAGCCTGGGTTGCCGTACCGGAAATCTTAATAACGTCGCCTGCGACTGGTCCGCCGTTATCGGTAGATTTTTGAACAGCTCCGACGTCTGTACCGGAAGCAGTCAAATCTCCCGCGGCGTTGTAACGCTCGACAACCTCTGCCGTCACGCTGGACGTCAAAACAAAAAGCCCGATCGTCAGCATGGACGCGAACCGGAAAACGAAATCGTATCGATTTTTACTCATAACATTTGCTCCTGTTTGGCGCATTGAGTTAAAGCTAAAGATATGGTTTTGAAATTATACTTGTATATATTATAATAGCATTTTTGAATCTTGCAAGAAAAAAATCGAAGATTTTTAAATAAATTTGGGAGAAAGTTTGAGGGATTTGAGAGTTTATGACAAATAAAACAGAGAAAACTTTTTCGGAGTGCGAGAGCAAAGCTCTCGCTTTTACCATAACCGCCGCGAACGACGATAAAAGTCAATTCGCGCCAATAATGGCGGTGTTAAAAATCGCTCTAATATTTTAAGGTTCGTACTTTATTGGCAATGAATAACCTTTTCGGTTATTCTCGACTTCTTTCTTAAAAGCGAGAGTTTCGCTGAAGCTACACTCTCGCACTCCGATAGAAATCCTACTTCAAAAACTCGTCCAGATTCTCGTAGTTCTTTTTCAGAAGACTCTTGGGATTAAACGGCGACTGACCGTTGGTGCGGTCTTTGATGTCGGCGTCGAGGTACAGCTCGTTGTGCGGCTTGAATCCCGGCAGGGTAATGACAATGACAAACACGTTCATGCCGCGATGCCCCGTATTTGGCGGGATGTAGGTGAAGTCGCCCGGCTTGAGCGGGACGTCAAGGAATCGGGACAGGTTCCCCAAGTCCGGATAGAGAATCAGGCTGGACGGGTCGGAGCCGGTTGCCAGATTGTATTCCGTCGGGTCGAGAACGAGGTACATTTCGTACTGCGGCATGCCGCCGGTTACGGGAACGCGGGGATGGAAATGCGTCGGGGAGGTGTCGGCGGCGATGTTGACGGCGTGGCTGTTGAGCAGGTTCGCCCCGTCTTCGGTTTTCCCAGACGGACTCCACGTCAGGAGCAGTCGGCGGAACGGGTCGAAGCCCGGATTGCAGCCGCCAGCGGTGTCTTTGAGGAATCGCAGACGCCGAACCATGGACGTCGGGCGGTTCTTCTGACCGTTAAGCCGAATGTACATAGCACGGAAATCACCGCGGACGTTGACGGATTCCCCGGCGGCGAGAGTAATCTGATCCCCGCTCATGACCGGTTCCCAGCCGGTTTCCTGCTTTGTCGACCAGCCGATTTTACCGTAGACGGAGAACAGCCATTCCAGAGCCGCCTGGACTTCGGCGTCGCTTGACCATGGACGGACGGACGATTCCTCCAATTTCCAGAGTTCTCCGCAGACGTCGCCTGCAAAGGCTGGGTTCCCATCCGCGTCCTTGCCGGCAGTCGCCCTGTCGAGAATCGCACGAACCGGCGTCTGAACCGCTGCCGCGACGGCGTCAAACTTCTTTTCAATCAGCTTGAGCTTTTCCGCCAACTCGGCTGGGGTCGCGTCGGTCTGATAGCCAGACGAGAAAAAAGTCCCGTCGCCCTCCTGAGTTCTGTATCCGGCGGGCAGGAGAATTTCCCCTTTTCCCTTGAACAAAAACCAGAACGTAACAGCGTTTTCGGGAGACGCGAACCGGGTAGGAGCGGCAACGTCCACGACGCCGAAATCCACGTTGGGATGGTCTTGCTGAATCCGCTTTTCCAAGCGCGCGACAGCGTCGGCGTCTGAGAGCGTAAATCGATATTGGTCAAATTGAGAAGCGCTGGTAGACGCCATGTCTGCCTCCGGGGTTTGAGCTAAACAAAACGACGACAGACAAAGCAAAACGCCCGTCTGAACGATACAAATCAAACGTTTCATGGATTCTCTCCGTTTTCTGAATTCCCAAATATTAAACTGCGCGATTTGCGATAGGAAACCGCATTTATTCTTATTGTAGCGCTTTTTCCGATTAAGGTCAAGCTGGGGGGGAGCGAAAAGTTAGGAGTTAGAAATGAGGAGTGAGGAGTTAGGCGAGCCGGGGTGCGGTGAGCGCCCGGTAAAAATCTCACGCGGAGGCGCGGAGGATGTTTGCGGAGTTTTAATAAACAAGGCGAGTCGGGGTGCGAAGCCGCACGGTAAAAATCTCACGCGGAGGCGCGGAGACGCGGAGGATGTTCGCAAAGTTTTAAAAAACAAGGCGAGCCGGAGTGCGTTAGCCCCCGGTAAAACCGCGTCAGCGGTTAAAAAGCTGGGAGAGCGCTGGGAACTGCTGGGAAATTGCTGGGAGAAGCTGGGAAAGGGCTAAATTTTCCCAGAAAACTCCCAGAACCCTCCCAGTCTTTATCTATTTTATCAAAACAATTCCTAAAATATTAATAAAAATTCGAGAAAAAATTTGACATCTTTTAAATTTTAGAGTATAATATATTTATGCAACTATATATTCGCTGCATGAAACGTAAGTATTAAACGCATTCATTTTTCCCTTTTTAATAAACCTGTCGAACTCATGTTTGTTTCCATGACGAAGTTCCCGAAAACCCTTTGTTTGGCGATTTTAGTTTTGGCGTGCGCTGCAATCGTTCCCGCGATGGCGCAAACTGTTACGTATACGAACGGCGAGATTTATAACGCGCCCAATATCAATACCGACAGTTACGATACGGTGTATTTTGTTATCACAGACGCGTCGCTTCATTCCTACCCCAGAAATCTGTCTGGAGGCGGGTACGTTGACTATACCGGCAAAAGCGTCAACTATTACCTCAAATTGACAGGGGACAATTCCGCTTTTTCTGGAACGCTTAACGTTCATAACTCTGATGCGAATACCGGAATGTATTTCGCCAGCACGAACGCCGGGTTTAGTCAGGGGACTTTGATATTGGGCGACAAATGCTATGTCAGAACCGCGATGTCGACAGACGCTACTATTCCAATCGGCGCGCTGGAAGGAACCGGATTTCTTCGCAACGACGAATCCGCCGGTCACACAATCACGTATCAGCTCGGCGGCGCCAATAAAGACGCGACCTTCAGCGGGCAGATTATGAACACCTACAGAAGCAACGTCAGCGATTATCCTGTTGCAATCAAAAAAGTCGGAACGGGAACTCAGACTTTTGCGGGAAACAACACGTACACCGGTGCGACAACCATCTCAGAAGGAACGATTCGTCTGATTGGAGACGGTACGCTCGGCTCGGCTACAAGCGACATTACTGTTACATCGTCAGCCGCCAGTAAATGGGCGACGCTGGAATTGGCTCAGGAATCCGGCGAGATCAACTTTACTCGAAACGTTAAAAGCAATTACTATTCCAATGCGGCAACGGGCGGGAATCAAACCGGACGATTGATCAAGTCCGGCGCGGCAACGCTCAACTTCTCCGGTAATATTTCCAGTACAGGCTTCGAAACCACGGCTGGCGTAACG
>JAFSMW010000126.1 GCA_017447745.1 Thermoguttaceae bacterium | reverse complement strand
TTCTCCTGTGTAAGGAACTGTATAATTTTGAGGATACTGTTTATACGACAATATTGCGCTCGACGTTCTTGCTAAATCAAAAAAAGTGGAGATAAATCTCCACTTTTATTTAATGAATGTTTTTTAGAAAATAGAAACTAACTACTTATCGAGATACAGTATTTATACCTACACAGTATGATCTCAAATATACATCTTCTTATAATTATACGGTAGATATTAATTGCAGCTATAAAGCAGATAAATATATACGAACTAAATGTATAGAAATAGGTATTTATGTTAAATTACTAGATTTCATAAACTACAAATTCTTTAGCGATAATCCTAAATATTTGTAATTACTATTAATTATTTCAAGTATAATATTAAGGCATATTTGATAATTGATTGTTTGTTTTTTTGTACTCTAGTACATTTACATTTATGTTTATAAAGGAGTAAGGTTGTGAAGAAAAAGAGTGTCTATTATATAATGACCATTAGCATCGTAAGTGTTTCTCTTGTATTATTATGGGAATTATTAATAAGTTATGGGTTTATCTCATTTAGTTCTAATTATAATAAAGGGCTGTCTATGAGTTATATGTTAAATATTACTCCTGTTCAGCGCGATGAAATGCTTAAAAAAGTTAAGCAATTACACGATGCTTCAAAAAGAGGAGATGTCGAAGAGATAAACTCTCTTATTAAATCTGGCGTAGTTATTGATCTTGCGTTTCCAAAAGGCGAACCGACAGCGTTACATTTAGCAGCAATGAATAATCATCTTGAAGCATGTAAAGTTCTTTTGAACGCAGGGGCATCTCCTATCTTTACCGATATCGTTAAACCCGACTCAGATGGCATGCAACCCGTTGATTATGCAGTTAAAAATTCAAGGCTTTTAGAGATATTTCTCGACGCTGGAACACCTGTTGAATCACCTGGAATGTTTGGTATAACATTAATTCAAAGAGCAATTATGGAAAAAAGACCAGAATCTATTGAGTTGTTAGCAAATAGAGGGGCTAATCTCAATTTAGGTTTTAAGGTGGTTGATAATATCGAAATGCTTGATTTGCTAATAAAACTTGGAGCTAAACCATCTCAAGATGACATAAATCATATTGGTGAAATGTCTGGTAATTGCAATAAAGAAGTTCTTTGGAATCAATTAGAGCTTTACGGATATAAACCTAGTAATGAGTATCGACTATTCTTGGCATCTTCCAATGGCAACTCTCAATATGTTCAAAAACTTCTTGATCTTGGAACTAATCCAAATATTCATTTAGATAATAAACGTACGCCATTACATGTTGCTGTAATAAACAAGCACATTAGTTGTGTATCAATCCTTATAAAAGCAGGGGCTAAAGTTGACGCTCTTGACAATACTAATAGTACGCCTTTGCTTTATTGCGTACTTCTCTGTAGAGACAGCCAAATTGTTAAGGTATTATTGGAAGCTGGCGCAGATCCGTCTATCAGAAATGTTCATAATCAATCGGCTCTTTCAATTGCTAAAAAAAGAAAGAACAAAGAATTATACGAATTGTTAAAACCATACGAAAATAAATAAAGTTAAGTTCAAGCGCCTAGCAAAGCGATTCTGTTCTGCGCTCCCGTCCCGTTGAGTACGACTCGCGGCAGGCAGCAAGACGCCGTTCACAAACCGTGTTCCCATTGGTCGTTTGAGTTTCACACAACAACACCGTTCCGCCAATCTTTTCTATTTTTGCAACCCAAGATTAAACACACTCAAGAGAGGGGGCGACTTGAATTTTAGAATTGTCAGTTCTGTTCCTTCGTTCCGATGTATAGCGTCGCGATTCCGAACGTCAGGGGAGTAAAGGAAACGTTTTGCCAGCCGCATTGAGTGAGCGCGTCCGCCAGTTCCTGTCCGTACGGGAACGACTCGACGCTTTGCGGCAGATAGTTATAGGCTTTGTACCGGTTGCGCGCCAGGACTTTGCCCAGTATCGGCAGAATGTAACGGAAATAAAACAGGTACAAGCGCTTGAAGAAGAACCCCGTTGGCATGGAGAACTCCAAAATTCCCATCGTTCCGCCGGGCTTGCAGACGCGGTGCATTTCCTGAATCGCCTTGGTCATGTCCGTCGTATTGCGAAGCCCAAACGCGACTGTTATCGTATCAAACGAATTGTCTTCAAAGGGCAAGGCGCAGGCGTCTCCAAACTGGAGCGTAACCGGGACTGCGGGCTGAGGGATTTTCTTTTGAATCTTCTTCTCGCCAATGTCGAGCATCGGCTGGCAGAAGTCACAGCCCACGTACGCCGACGGTTTGTCTTTGTAACGGCGATAGTACTCGATAAGCAAATCCGCCGTGCCGGTGCAGACGTCCAAATAAGTTCCCCCTTGCGGGATCGGGACGCGCTTTGCGGTATACTTGCGCCAGTAGACGTCAACGAACCCGGACAGAAAGCGGTTCATAAAATCGTATCGCGGGGCGATGTCGGCAAACATGCCAGCTACGTTTTCCGGGGATTTGTCTACAGAGGGTTTGTCTGTCATGGTTCTTCTCCCAGTCCGGACGTAAAGGCTTCAAAGGCTTCCGACCACTGCGGCGGAACCGCCGTTCTTCCGGCGTCGCGAACCGCGCCCGGCGACTGCAAATCGGCGTTTCTGGCGTTTGTCGCCCGATACCCGGCAGGACGCAGCCCCAAACTCTTAAGCGTTTGCGCCAACTCGTCTTTCGCCTTTGGATTCTTCTTAGCGTCAGCAAACATTTTCTCCCATCGACGAATAAACTCCAGCGCCTGCTCTTTTGTCCAGCCTAAGCGTTTGAGCAGCGTGTCGTCTCCGGCGTCGAGTTGATCTTTCAAATGCGCCAACGCCAGAACTGTCTGCTTTTGAGCGTACTCGACGTTGACGTCGTCCGCATCGCCCGCCGGCGGCATGGGCGGTAAATCGTCCAGCGGACTTGTTGTTCCCATCCCGCCGCCAACCGAGCCGTGAGCGCCCTCGCTGGTTTGCGTGTCGTCATTGTAATTTGAGCCGTCCATCGGGTCAGGATTCTGAGCGCCGGAAGAATCCCCGCCCGCGCCCGCGTCCCCGTTTTGCGGCTTTCCGCTGTCTTTCGGGTCGCCCGTTCCAGACTCGGGATTCCCCTCTTTGCCAGCGCCGGCGCGTTTGTTGGGATCCGTTCTGCCCGGCGCGCCGTCTGAAATGACCTTGTCGCCCGCGTTCTGACCGGTACCCTCGTTGCCGCTGTTGCCGCCCAAGGCGCCCTGATCGGACGGGGTTTGCCCGCCGTCGTTGCTGTTGCCGCGCGTTTCGGAATCCATGCCGCCGCCGTTGGCTGTCTCGCCCTGGTTGCGACCTTTCTGTTCCTCGTCGTACGACTTGCCGTTGTTGTCGTTGATAGTTGGATCTCCAACCGATGATGGCTGCTCGGTTCCCTCGTCCTTTTTGACGTTCTCCCCCTGCTGAATTGGTTCGCCTTCGGGAATTTCGTTGACCGGGTTGTCCTGCGTATGCATTTCCGACTTCTGCGACCCCGCCCCCGACTTGCCCGCGTTCTTCTGACCCTTGGTATCGAGCTGTTTGTTCGGGTCTTCGCTTTCCGATCCGCCCTCGTCTTTACTGCCGACAGACGACTTGCCCGCCTTTTGTCCTGACAAATCCTCGCCCTCTCCGGGTTTTCCGGAATCGTCTAAATCGCCGTCCTCCGACGTCGCCGTCTGAGGCGGCGAGGCGCCGTTGCCAGTCCGCGCTTCCGCGCGAGACGTTTTATCATCGCTCCCGTTGGTCGCTTGCTCGTCCTGGTTACCGCCATCTTCTCCGCCTTTATCGCCCGTACCGTCTTGAGGCTGACCGTCCTGCTGACCTGTTCCGTCTTTTTGACCTTTGCCGTCTTGCTGTCCCTCGCCGTCTTTTTGACCGTCCTGTTGTCCTTCGCCGGGCTGGGACGAATTCTGTCCGCCGGATTCCTGTTTATGCTTTAGGATTTCTTCGATAGCGTCGCCGGGATTGGAATTCGGATCAATAGGCTCGCCGGAATTCCCGCCGTCGCTGGCTTGATTTCCTTGCTGTCCGCCTTGACTTCCGTCTTGACCAGTTTGGTTCCCTTCTTGTCCTCCTTGATTACCTTCTTGTCCTCCTTGATTCCCTTCCTGTCCGCCGTCGTTACCTTCTTGACCGGCTTGATTGCCTTCCTGTCCGCCGTCGTTACCTTCTTGACCAGCTTGATTGCCTTCTTGTCCGGCTTGATTGCCCTGTTCGCCGCCGCCGTTTTGCTCTCCGGTTTGCTGACCGTCTTGCTTGCCGTCTTGTTTGCCGTCCTGCTGTTGACCGGCGTTGTCGCCGTTTTCGGAACCGTCTTCCTGATCGTCTTCGGGCGAATCCTCTTGCGGCTGACCGTCTTGATTATTGCTGTCCGTGTCGGGCGAGTTGAACCCGTCCTCGTTTTGATCTTGAGCGTCCGGCTGCGGGTTGTTGGCGTCTTCGTTCTTCTGCTCTTCCGGATTTTGCGGCGGTTCTTCTCCTTGCTCTGTACCAATCTTGATGCAGTAGTCCTCTGACCTCGTCTCGTTGGGAGCGGGTTGTTTGTTGTCCTGAACGATAATCCGCCAAATGAGCGTATCGCCCTGTGTCAGTTTCCATTTGTTGCAGTCCAGAGTAAACGACCCGTCTACGTTCTTTTGCGGCGCCGCGTCCGGCTTGGCGGAATACAGCGGGACGACGACTTTTTTCGACCACTGCGTCTGACCGTCTTTGATAATACATTTCTGGAATTCCAGCTCCGCCCTTCCGACGCCGAAGTCCGGGTCTTGAACTCGAATCGGGAGTTTCTTTACCGATCCCGGCGGAATCGTAATCGTCTGTTCGACGGTTTTCAGAATAATCGGCGGCTTGTCGCGAACGACGGCTATCGGATACGTAAGCGGCTGGTTCTCGTATCCCAACTCGTCTGTAAAAGACACTGACCACGATTCCTGTTCTGCTGCGTTCGTCTTTTCGTTCCAGCGAAGTGCGACGCTGCATGAGGCGTTCGTCTTATTGTCAACGTTCATTCTGTACGAACGACCGTCCGGTTCCGTTTTGACGTACGCCTGTTTGACCGCCCGGTTTGTTTTGATTTGAATTGTTACAGTCGTTCCTTCCAGAGCCTGAATCTCAGCGGAATCCGTCTGAATTTTCGGTTCCAGACGCGTGTATTCCGGGTACTGGTATTGAATCTGATCAATAGAAAAACTCGGATCCGGCAAGACCGTTACTTTGTACTGGGGAGAAACCGCGTCGCCAACGCTGACGCAGTACGTGAAATCCTCCTGCGCCCCGGATTCGTCGTCGGGAATTGTACACGTGTACGCGTACGCGCCCGGTTCGACGGTCATCTCTGCCCGGCAGTTTGTCTTGGACCCGCTGACAGAACTCCAAATGACCTCGACAGTATCCGACTTGGAAAGTCCCTTGATTTCCGCGGAAATATTGAGCTTTTTTCCAACGAGAATTTGAGCGTCGCCTGGCTCGACTTTTTGAATTCGCACTCGGGTCGGGGACTCAATCGCCGCCGTCGGCATGAACAGACGCCCGGACGACTGCCAAAAGCTCTTGGGCGACAAAATAATATACAGACCCAACGCAGCAATCAACGTCAAAAGCAAGATGCAATATTTTACAAGCCTGGCGTTATCCGTGGAGGACTCCAAATCCGAACGCAAAATCGTTCTCGCCGCCTGGAATTCCACCAGCTTAACCGCGGCTTCCGGCGGGGGCGCGTCCGACATCTTGAAACAGGTCAGATTAATGAGCGCATTTTTCATGCCGGGCGACAAATCTTCAATCGTCTTGGCGACGTACAGAGGATTGACCCGAAACGCCAGCCAGAACCGAACGATTCGCCATAACTGCCAGACAACGCCGATCAGAAAAACGCTCAGTCCTAAAATTCTAAACAGAGTTTGGTTCCCCTTCGGCAGAACCCAGGCGTCCACAACTGCAAAGACGATAATATATCCCACGCAAAAAATCAACAGAGCAAGCAGAGAATTCAACAGCTGAGCATACTTCAGATGAGCAAGCGTCTGCTTTGTTGCGTCGTCGATAATATCTTGCGGAGTTTGTTGGGACATGGATTATTAGTTAGGAGTCAGGAATGAGGAGTGAGGAGTTGAGAGACAAACCTCTAAACTACTGCCTACTGCCTCTTGCCTACTGCCTAATATACCATATTTCCCTGTTTTTCGCAAACCCGGGCAGAAAGAAATTTCTAAAATTTTTCTCTCCCTCTCTTGCATAATTATTATAGATTGATACAATAGACAAATTAGAGAAAGATTTTTCTTTTCTCTATTGATTATTTATTGAAAATTGCTATAATAATCATACGATATTAATAGAAAGTATTAATTACGAAAAACCGAGTACAAACATTCATTGAATTCGGTTTTGGATTTATACGCCTTATTTGCAAGCGCTTGGCTTTTGTCGGCTGTTTTACATTTGAATTATGTCAACCCAAACATTCACTTTTCCACGAGGCATTCATCCGCCAGAGGGCAAATTTTTAGCGGAAAACAAATCGATTGAAATTCTTCCAACGCCTAAAAAACTGTTCTTGGCAGTTCAGCAGCATATTGGCGCGCCGTGCGCCCCGGTTGTCCAACCAAAGGACGCTGTTGAAGCGGATGCGGTAGTCGCCTCGGCAGACGCCTTTGTTTCTGCGCCCATTCACGCGCCGTTTGCCGGGACTATTGGACGTTCCGCCAAAAAAACGCTGCCCAACGGCCGCCGCGTTGCAACGGTCGTCCTGGACGTCAATCAGGAAAACGCGCCCAGCGGCGAGGATATGCTCGCAAGGGTCTATGGCGGATCATGGGAGATTCCGGCTGACTTTGACGTCGGCTCGATTTTTGATGCGGTTAAGTCCGGCGGCTTGGTCGGCATGGGCGGAGCGGCGTTCCCGACTCACGTCAAAATCGCCAAAAACGAGAAAAAGCCCATCGACACGATTCTGATTAACGGCTGCGAATGCGAACCGTATCTGACCGCCGATTACCGGCTCATGCTCGAGTTCCCTCAGCCGATTGTCGTCGGGGCGATTCTTACCGCTGCCGCAGTCGGCGCGAAGACCGTATACATCTGTATTGAAGACAACAAACCGGCTGCTATTCAAATCGTTTCTAAAGCGATTGAAAAGACGTCCAACCCGTTTGGCGTAGACGTTTCTGTCCGGGTTATGAAAACCAAGTACCCGCAAGGGGGCGAAAAACAGCTTATTCGAGCCGCCTTGGGGCGAAAAGTTCCGTTCCCGGGATTGCCGATGGACGTCGGCGCGCTGGTAGAAAACGTCTCGACTGCCGCTGCGGTTGCTGGTCGCGTTCTGCGAGGCAAAGCGCTCACGCACCGCATCGTTTCCGTTACTGGCGGAGGCATCGTCAACCCGAAAAACCTGTTTGTCCCGATTGGAACGCCGATTTCAGAGTTGATCGAATTCTGTGGCGGTCTGAAGTCAGACGCCAACCGAATCCTTATGGGCGGTCCCATGATGGGATTTGCCGTTGGTACGATGGACATCCCTGTTACAAAGGGAACCAGCGGAATCACGATTCTCACCAACTGCGAAGTCAAAAAGTCGATTGAGACCAACTGCGTCCGCTGTGGTCGCTGCGTTAGCGTTTGCCCGATGAACCTCATCCCGACCAAGCTGGCGTTGGCGTCTCGAGCGCAAAATACAGACATATTGCAGATGTACCACGTCGGAGCCTGTATCGAATGCGGCTCCTGCGCGTTCACCTGCCCAGCCAACCTCCCGCTGGTTCAGCTCATCCGCACAGGAAAAATTCAAGTACAAAAACTCAGCAAGAAATAGGTTAGGCAGTAGGCAAGAGGCAGTAGGCAGTAGTTTTAAGATTGTCACGCGTTTGCTGAATACCCTGATTACTCATTACTAATTATTTATACTCATGTCAAACACTCAACTGGATTTATACGTAACGTCGTCGCCGCACCTGTCGAACTCGAAGTTGTCGACGCGGTGGATTATGCTCGACGTTATTATCGGTCTTGTTCCCGTAATCGGGATGTCGTTTTACGTCTTTCGATGGTACGCCGTCTGGCAGATAGGTCTTTGCCTTATTTCCTGCCTTGCGGCGGAAGCCGTGTTTGAATCCATGCGCGGGCGGCGTCCTCATTTGGAAGACTGCTCCGCGATTGTAACAGCATTGATTCTGGCTCTGTCGCTGCCGTGGAGCGCGCCGTGGTACGTCAGCGTTGTTGGATCTGTCGTCGCTATCGGGCTGGGTAAAACCGTCTTTGGCGGTTTGGGATGCAACATCTTCAACCCCGCCATGGTCGGTCGAGCGTTTGCCATGCTCGGGTTTTCGTCACAGATGGCGGCGGGCGCGTATCTGCTGCCGGCAGACGCCAACATCGGCGGGCTGGACAAAGGCTTGGCGGAAATCCTTACGCAAGCCACCCCCATGACCCTTCTGAAAAGCGGCAACACCGATTACTTCACTCAGCTGATTAGTCAAACCGCTCTTATCGGGCAGCAAAACGGGTCGCTGGGCGAGGCGTCCATTATCGCGCTGGCGCTCGGCGGGATTTATCTGCTCGTTCGCAAAACCGTAACCTGGGACGTCCCGGTTTCCGCTTTGATTTCGACGTTTGTCTTTGCCGCTCTGTTTAATATGGGACCGCACGCGTTCCAGTTCGGCATGGCTCACGTTATCAACGGCGCTATCTTCCTTGCGGCGTTTTTCATCGCCTCTGACCCCGTTACCAACCCCATTACAACCAAAGGCAGAATTATTTTCGGCGTTGGATTCGGGTTCTTTACGGTGTTGCTGCGCTGCTTCAGCTCTTATCCGGAAGGCGTCATGTTCTCCATTTTGCTCATGAACGCCCTCGTTCCGATGATCAACAGAATGACGATTCCCAAACCCGTCGGATTCGTCAAACCGGCAAAATAATCACGTTATCAAATTACACATTTATATAAACCGTCCAATATCATGTCAGAAGAAAATTCAACGCGAAAGAAATCGTGGAAAGACAACTACCTGGTTCAGGCGTGGCTGATCCTGTTGATGGCGGCGCTCTACAGCGCGGTTTT
>JAFSMW010000125.1 GCA_017447745.1 Thermoguttaceae bacterium | reverse complement strand
TTTGCTTAAGTCCACGCTGACGACAGCCGCAGGCGCGGCAGCTGGCATGTTTTTATCCCCTCAAAGCGCCAAGGCGGACGAGTCCTCTTTGGGAGGGAAACTGAATTTCGTCGAGGTCGCAGACGAGGTCAATCCGTGCCGAGTTGAAAACGGCGCTGTCGTCCGCCCGGCTCGAACGATTCCAACTATCAGCGAAACCGACGTCCTGGTCGTCGGCGCCGGCCCGGCGGGCTGTACGGCTGCAATTGCCGCGGCGCGAGCGGGCGTCAAGGTAACGCTTGTCGAACGTTACAACCATTTCGGCGGCTTGGCGACAGGCGGGCTGGTTCTGGTTATTTTGGGACATTGGGCGCGGCAAAGCAAAGGAGAACAGCCGTTCTCCTGCTGTCAGGGAATTGGCGAGGAATACATGCAGCGTCTGGAAGCGATGCCGTTGGGAATCGTCAACCGCAGACACGGCGTCAACCCCACCATCGACGCGGAAGCGTACAAGTATCTGTTACAGGAAATGCTCACGGAAGCGAACGTCGAGATTCTGCTTCATTCTTGGGCAACGGACGCGATTATGTCCGGCAACGTCTGCAAGGGCGCGATTTTTGAATGTAAGTCCGGTCCGCAGGCGATTCTCGCCAAACAGGTTATCGACACGACCGGAGACGGCGACATTTTCGCAGCCGCCGGGGCGAAACATCAAGTTAGAAAATTCGCCGCCGGGCTGGTTCACACCCTGGGCGGTTTAAATCAAATCGACAACAGCAAACGACAGGGTCAGCCACCCCTGCGGGGCTTAGGCAGCGTTACGCCCGTTCCCGGTCTGAACTGGGTCAACATGTCCGGACCTCAGTCCAACGGCGTTGACGTCAAAGAACTGACTCGCTTGGAACTGGCGCACCGAAAGCACATCTGGCAGAATTACCTCAACCTCAAAAAGCAGCCGGGTACGGACAACGTCTTTTTGGCTCAAACCGCTCCGCAGATGGGCGTGAGAATCACCCGCGTTATCGACGGCGTCGAAACGGTTACCTGGCAGGGCATGGAATCGAATCAGGAATTTGACGACTTCCTCGCCTATTCCGGTTCCTGGAACGCCAATCATCAGCGATGGCAGATTCCCTTTGGCGCGATGCTGCCGCAGAACGTCGAGAACATTATCACCGCTGGAAGAAGCCTTTCCGGCGAACACCGCATGTCAGACGACATCCGCGTCATTCCGACTTGCTGGGTTAGCGGACACGCCGCCGGCTGCGCCGCCGCCGTTGCGGTCAAAACCAACGTCGACTACATTCGCAACGTGGACATCCCCGCTGTCCGCGACCTGCTCCGAACGCAAAAGGCATACCTGGGATAATTTGCAATTAGCAATTTTCCATTAGCAATTTTCCATTGAAACATAAAAGGCGCAAAGCAAGCCAATGCTTCGCGCCTTTTTTCTGTTCTCAGAGTTGTCTTGTTTTACCTTCTGTTCATGTCGCAGGTAACGTTTCCGGCGGCTGGCAGATAGCATTTTTTAACGTAGTCAACCACCATGCGGTGCGCGCTGAATCGCCACGCCAACGAGGCGATAGAGTTCTTCATGCGTTCCACCCACGCCAGCGGGACGCCGTCTTCATCGCGGTCATAGAACAGAGGGATAATCTCTTCTTCCAGCGTCTTGCGAAGCGAAGCCGCGTCGCGGGCGTCTGTAATGCTGTCGTCCGTTCGGTGCGCTCGACCGTTGCCGATGGCAAATCCGTTGACGCCGTTGTAGGCTTCCGCCCACCATCCGTCTAAAACGGAGAAGTTAAGAACGCCGTTGAGAACGGCTTTCTGTCCGGACGTTCCCGATGCTTCCAGAGGTCGACGCGGGTTGTTCATCCAGACGTCAACGCCCTGAACCAGATGTCGGGCGACGTTGATGTCGTAATCTTCAACGAAAACGATGTGCTTTCCCAAAACCGGGTCTTTGCGAAGCTCAGCAATTTTCTTGATCAGAGCTTTACCAGGTTCGTCCGCCGGGTGAGCCTTGCCAGCAAAGACAAACTGAACCGGCTTTTCCGGATTAGAGCAAATGCGTCTCATCCAGTCGAGGTCGTCCATGAACAGCGTTGCGCGCTTGTACGTGGCAAACCGTCTGGCAAAACCGATCAACAGCGCGTTGGGATCAAGCACGTTTTGAGCGGCTTTGACGCTGAACTCGCTTTCGTTTCTGCGAACGCACTGACGGGTAACGCGGCGGCGAACGAATTCAATGAGCTGATTTTTGAGAAGCTGATGCGTTTCCCACAGTTCGCCCGGTTCAATCTTGTAGATGTCGCTCCAAACCTCGTACAGGTACATCTGATCGTACCAGTCCGGAACGAACGTTCTGTTGTACAGATTCCAAAGCGGACCCGCCAACCAGCTGGGAAGATGGACGCCGTTGGTAATGTGACCAATCGGCGCGCTGTTTTCGTCGCGATCCGGCCAGAGGTCTTTCCACATGCGTCGGGAAACAACGCCGTGAAGGTTGCTGACGCCGTTGACGTATCGCGCCATTTTCATGCCCAAAACGGTCATGCAGAACGTTTCGTTGTGGTCTTCCGGATGAACGCGTCCCAAAGCCATGAGCTGATCAATGCTGATTCCCAGCGAACGAGTCATCGGCTCGAGATACTTTTCCATCAACTGCTGATTGAATCGGTCGTGCCCGGCAGGAACCGGCGTATGCGTTGTAAAACAGGTTTGACGATTGACAGTGTGCTGGGCTTCGTCAAACGACATGCCGTCTTCATGAATGTAATCGCGCATGACTTCCAGCGTCGCAAAAGCGCAGTGCCCTTCATTAAGATGGTATACGCCAGGATTGATTCCAACGGCTCGCAAAGCGCGAACGCCGCCGACGCCAACGATAAGCTCCTGGCGAATGCGGTCTTCGTTTGTGCCGCCGTAAAGTCGAGACGTCAGCTTGCGATTGCACTGTTCGTTTTCTTCGACGTCGGTGTCGAGCAGATAAAGTTCTACGCGCCCCACCTGAATCTTCCAGACGCGGGCGAAAATAGCCCCGTCTCGCGTTTCAATACGAATGCGTAACGGTTTGCTGTCCTTATCGAGAACCTGCTGCATGGGCAGATCTTCAATCTTGGTGTTGATGTATTCTTCCTGCTGGTTTCCGTTGGAATCCAGATGCTGTTTGAAGTACCCTTCGTCGTAGAACAGACCGACAGCAATCAGCGGAACGCCCATGCCGCTGGCAGACTTGACGTGGTCGCCAGCCAAAACGCCTAAACCGCCGGAATAAATCGGAACGGATTCGTGAATGCCAAACTCCAAAGAGAAGTACGCAACCGGGCGAGCTCCCAAAACGCCGATGTTCGTCTTCGCCCAAATCGGACGGTCGGTCATGTACTGCTTGAGTTTGCGGAATGCGTAATTGATTCGCCCTTCCATTGTCAACTCAAACACTCGAGCGTAAAATTTTTCCTGATCGTTTTCGTAGGTGCGAAGCAACGCAATCGGATTGTGATCCAGCGTACGCCACAAATCCGGGTCAAGGTCGCGAAAGACGTTGATGATTTCCGGATGCCACGACCACCAAAGGTTATTCGCCATGGCTTTGCACTTGTCGTAAAGCGATTCCGCATTCAAACCAAGGCTATCAAGTTTATCTTTAAGCTGTTTACTGATGTTAGGGTCTGTTTGACTCATGATAATGAAAAATTGATAATGGATAATGAAAAAGTTATGAGGGAAACGTTAACGCAAACGTTATCGCTTCTGTATTATTCCTCTAACTCACAACTTTATATATTATATATGATTTTTCAATTTTATGCTAGAGGAATTTTAAAATTTCATTCAGAAATCAGAGAAAATAAGGATCAGGAAACTAAAGAGTTAGAAACAGAGCGCAGGAATTAGAAAAAAAGTGGTCAGGATTCAGGAGTTCAACGCTATTCGCAACTCACAATTTACACTAACCACTTAAAACTTGATATTTTACAGCAAACTGACCGTTTGGCGCTAACGAATCTCAGAGCTCAACGGAATCGGGAAGTCAGACGCGCGGCATCGACGTCTGGGAATGGCGTCTCACCACTTGAGCGTTGTCGTGAATAAGTTCCGTCGGCTGGAATTCAAGCTCAAACGTTAACGAACCGACCGAAAACTCGTTCTGATTGTCTAACTCTACAGAAACATTTTCCGAAATATACTGACCGTTAACCAACGTACCGTTTCGGGATCCCAAGTCAGTAATGTGAACTTTTCCGTCTACCAAATCCAGCAAACAATGTCTTCGACTAACCAACATACTGTCAACAAATAAGTCCGCATCTTGACCGCGCCCAATCAAACAAGGCAATGGAATGGATACGCAATCCGTCGAGGCTACGCCGCGAGTTACAAACAGACGCGCCATTGCTGGCGTTCTTCGGTGAAACATTTTCATCTTTAACTAAGGCAGGATTTAAGGCAGGAAATTCTGAGGTCTAAGAAATGAATTCGCAAGGTTAAAAATGTTAAATTCGCTACAATCGGAAAAATCGTTAAATTCCCTTTTATCGTAACAAACGAATTTATTAACCGTTCATTTCTATAACGCTTCTATCAAATTAATTTGGATAAATTTTAATTGATTCTAAAAAAAATACAAGCGCCCTATCCGATATTTTTTTATTTTATTTATTAATTGAATGTAACTCTAAGATTTACAACTCATTACAGAATTCTGTTCTCATAGGGAATTAGCGTTTTTTCTCTTTTCGTCTGAATTTTTGTCGATTTAACGCAGCGATACCAATTTTTCCCTCACTCTGTCTTCATTATATAAAAAGTTTAAAATTGCTCTGGTATTGGACGGCGATTTGATATATAATAGACGTGATATATAATAGACAGAGCGCCTCAAGCGTCTGATAAACCAATCCTTAACCTCAAAACTTGCTAAAATGTCATTGACATATTTGACAGCTGGAGAATCGCACGGCAAAGGTCTTTTGGCTTTACTCAACGGATTCCCTGCCGGGCTGGAAATTGATGCCGATAAAATCGACGCGCTGCTTCGTCTGCGTCAGGGCGGATACGGTCGCGGCGGACGTCAGCAAATCGAAACGGATACCGTCGACGTTCTTACCGGGGTGAAAGTCAACCGAACGCTGGGTAGTCCCGTCGCCCTTTGGGTGAAAAACCGAGACTACAAACTCCCGCAAATGCCGGAACTGGAACGTCCTCGCCCCGGACACGGCGACCTGTCCGGATCTCGCAAATATCAGGACGGCATCCGTCCGATTCTGGAACGCTCCAGCGCTCGAGAGACGGCGGCGAAAGTTGCAGCTGGCGCGCTGGCAGAACAGCTTTTGGAGTATTGCGCCGGAGTTCGCGTTCTGGCTTACGTCGTCCGAATTGGGGAAGCGGAATTAAAGCCATCCCCTGCCCTGATCTCCGATTTTGACGCTGCCATCGAAACACGAAACGCCAGCCCGGTTTATTCGTTGGCTTCGGCAGAAGCGGATAAACAAGCCTGCGATTTAATCGACAAAACGCGGGAAGCGGGCGACACGGTCGGCGGAATCATCGAAATTCGCGCAACCGGTTTGCCGTTTGGACTGGGATCGCACACTCAATGGACGGACAAACTCGACGGTCGTCTGGCGCAAGCCGTCATGGCGGTTCAGGCAATCAAGGGCGTCGAAATTGGCTTGGGATTTCAGGCTGGATTCGTTCCAGGCTCTCAGGCGCACGACGCTATCGGGTTCGACCCCGAACTAATCAATACAAATTGTCTGGGATTCGTCCGCCCGACCAACCGCGCAGGCGGACTGGAAGCCGGCATGACAAACTCTCAGGACATTGTCGTCCGCGCTGCAATGAAGCCGATTCCGACCATGCTCAAGCCGATGGCGTCCATCAACCTGACGACAAAACAGCCCTCTGAGGCGTCTTACGAACGGTCAGACGTCTGCGCCGTTCCCGCCGCTGCGATTGTTTTGGAATCGGTTGTCGCCATGACGCTTGCTACAGTCCTGACGGAAAAGTTCGGCTGCGACAACGTCGAGGAGATTCGGCAGAGAATTACGTTGTTTAATAAATTAGCAAAAGAAAAATAGTGGTAAGTGGTTAGTGGTTAGTAAAAGAAACGCTTGCGTCCTTACCACTTACCACTAAAAACTTACCACTCCCCATTCCCTACTCCCCAATATGAAATTACGCGATAAAACAAGACGACGCATAGCCCGAACCATCTTGGCGCTTTTCGGGTGGGTTCCTATTGTCTTGTTGATTGTCGCCGCTTTTTTTATTCGCAGCAAAACGTGTTCGGAATGGGTGGAATCTTCGCTTGCCAACTCGCTGGAAATGCAGGTCGATTTCGACTCGTTTGAACGTCCGCGCTGGGACACGTCCCGATTTAAAGGCGTAACGCTCAGCGACGCTGAAACGGGCGAACCGATAATGAAATGCGCCTCACTGGAAGTGGAACATCAACACACCAAAACGCCAATTCCTCTTTTGAGAATTCGAATTCAAGACTGCAAGGTTTACACGGATAACACCGTTTCTTTGTGGTCTTTTATACACAGATCATTCGCTCATCGGCGGCTGTGGAAAAACATGAAGGTCGAATTTTCTGCAAAAAACGTCTCCTTTAACAACGCCAGCCCCCAAACAATTCGATATATGAAAGGAACGCTCATAGACGTTAAAGACGGCTCTGAAGGCATCTTTGCACTCTTTCTTAACGAGCAGACAGAAGAAGGGAAATTTATAGAATTGAAAGAACCTGTACTGTTGAAAATCGCTCGTATAAAAAATCCGTCGCCCGCTACAACGACAGTAACGCTGGATTCTACCAAATGCCCATTGGCTTCTGAAATGATCTCTCATTGGTACGCTCCGGCAAAACGATTAGGAGAGAAAGCCCGCTTTCATGGAATCGTAACCGCCGCCAATTCTGGAATGGGATGGAACGGGAACCTTGCTGGCGATTTCAACAATATCGATTTAAGCCAGCTATTTGTTTCAGCTGACAAACTTCAATGCATTGGCTCCGCGAACGTTTCAATTAAGAACGCTGTGTTTATATCCCAGCGGTTTATAAGCGCTCATGGACGTCTTGACGCTCAAAACGGAACGATCACCCGCGAAATGCTTGATACGCTTGTATCGCAGTTTCACCTTTACGGCGGCGGAGCATTCAACCGGTATCAAGACGCGACTCCTTTCAAACAGATCGCCTTTGAATTCGATTTCGAAAATGACATGATAGCTCTTACCGGCAAATGCAATCAATGCACGCCGGGGACAATTGTCAACGGCGAGTTGCCGTTAATTCGGGAACCGTTTAACCCAGCCAATAAATTCCCGGTTGCCGTTTTCATGAAAAACTTTTCCTCTGCCAACGACAACCAGCAATACTATCAAATCGCTCAGCCGACCGCGAATCCTATAAGATAACAACGTCTGAAATGAAAAGAATCCTGCTCTCACTGTTTATCGCCGCTGTCGTTTTATGCGCTCGTAACGCTCTAGCTCAATCTCCTCAGTACGCTTACCCGGACGACAGACCGATTGTCTGGTTCGTTCACGGCATGGTTACCGTTCAGGACAAGTTTGAAAGAGAGCTTGCCGAGCTGCGGGAAATCTATCCCAACGCAGAATCCATCGAAATGAAAAAATGGAACTCGCCCAAACTGAACCTGCTGCAAATGGGTCCCGCCTGGAGCATTTCATTAGAAAACTCAAAACAATTCGCCCCTGTTTTGGCAGACGAAATAATTCGCCTGCCTGCCCATCGACGCGACAGATTAATTCTGGTCGGACATTCGCTCGGCGGACGAATTATCATTAACGCCGCGGCGATCTGTCAGCAAAGAAACGTTACCGTCAGAAAAATCATTCTGGCGGGAGCCGCTATCAATAACGACGACCCCAACATTCCCGCGACCCTTGCCGTCTCTCAGGAGCCGGTTGTCAACCTGATTAACGTCAACGACGCGATGCTGGCGGTTTACAAAGTCGGCGGAGAATTCGCGCCTGCGCTGGGAACCGGATATTTGTATCCCGTCGACCCGCAGCGTTTTGTTGAACTGACCATGGACGGCACAGTCGATCACTTTGGTTTCGAGTATCTGGACAGCTATAAAAAACGACTCAAAGCCGGGAACTTTACCAATAAGAACATTGTCGTTCCCCAGGATTTCAGCAACGTGGATTTCCCGACAATGGGCGGAATGGTAGCGTGGGACGCTTTGGACTCCTGCTCCGGCTGGATTCTGCAGCACAATCAGGTTACAGGACACTGTCGGATTATCGACCCGGACGGCGTCCGAAAAGCCTGGGGGCGAATGGGAAAGATGCAAATCGCCTTTGAAAAGGTCAAACAGCAACTCGCCCTTCAGCGTCCAAATTTCTTTAACGCCAAGACGGCAAAAGACATTACCGTCATTCAGGACTTTTACAACTGGGACAGATCAACCGCCGGGGGAGACGTCTGGTGGAACAACATCGACCAGTTCCGCGGATGGAAACTGCAACAGCACAAGCTCACCGGGCATTGCAGAATCCTGGACGAATCCGACGTCCGCCGCGCCTGGGGGACGGAATCCAACATGCAGAAATCCTTTGACGACGTCAAACGGCAGCTAGGAAATAATTAGAAAAAACGCCAACCGAAAAACAATAATCGCCGTCGGATTTGCTCTGACGGCGATTTTAATGTATCTGAATCAATTGTCAGTCCTGTTTCCCCAAAAACGCGTTATGAGAATCGGAGATTTTTTGTGTTTTGTATTACTATTGACGCTGAACGTTTCTGTTACACTCAATGCAGCAGAAAATTCTGTGTGGGAAAGAAGCGTTAAAGATGCCGAGGACGAATTTGGCAAATCTGCCGTAGACCGTTTTGAGCAGATGTTTCAGTCTGGCGATTTCGATTTCAAGACGTACGGATATCGCAGCGCTACAGTTTTACATTACACTGTCTTTATGAACGACTTAGAACGAGTTAAACTGCTAATCGAAAAAGGCGCAGACGTCAACATCCAAAATGGCGACGGCAATACTGCGATATTCTATGCAGCGCGAAATAGCAATTTGGAAATGGTTCAATATCTCATTGAGAAGGGCGCAGACATTACTATTACAAATAAGAGCAGGAAAGATTTCATTCACTACGCAGCTCGAAGCGGCAATTTGGAACTGGTTAAATGGCTTGTAAATCAAGGAATTAGCGTATCTGAGTATAATGGCGCATTGCATAATGCTGTGGCGAGCGGGAATTTGGAACTGGTTAAATGGCTTGTCGCGCATGGGGCGGACGTCAACAGTTATTTTTTAAATGATTCCGTTTTGGCGTATGCTATCGATTGCAGTAATGTGGATATAATGCGTTATCTTGTCGAACAGGAGGGGGTAGACGTCAATGCTTCAACTCACAAAAGAATTTACTACCCGGCTCTGGAGGAAGCTGTTAAACACAACAATTTTGAATCCGTGAAATTTCTCGTCGAACATGGCGCCAATATCAACCCTCCCTATATTTTGGGAAAATACCCAACGCCGGGTTGGTATTATCTGAGCAATACCGATCCAAAAATTGTACAATACCTTAGAGAGCGCGATACTGTTCTTAAAGGGCTTTCAATCGCGGTCTCGCTGATAGTTCTGGCGGCAATTTCAGCATTCATCTATTTTATCTACAGAATGACTCGACCGAGAAAGCCCGCGGAGATTAAATAATCGCGGCGCTGTCTTTAACCTAATTGACATTTTATGCAATTTCTCCGTAGAAAGAGCGTTTAGTCCTTGACTTTTTCTGTTACGTTTTGTACAATCAACAATATGAAAATCGCCCAGAAAATAAATCCTTTTCAACAGGACGCTGAATTATGATAAACGGAAAGAGCTTGACTTTTGCTTTTATACTGTCGCTGATTGTTTCTATAACCCTCAACGCGGCTGATAATTCCCCACCTAAAAAAAGCCCTGAAGAAATAAAGGTATTAATTGGCGAAACAATTGTAGACCGTTTTGAACAGATGTTTCAAACCGGGCAGTTCGATTTCAATCCGTATGGACGTTTCAAAATAACGGTTTTGCATTACGCCGTTTTATTGGAGGATTTGGATCGCGTCAAACAGGCAATTGAAAAAGGCGCGGACGTCAATGCTGAAGACAGCAGCAAGGAAAAACCATTAATCATAGCCGCTGAATATAATAATTGGGAAATAGTAAAAATACTCATTGAGAACGGCGCAGACGTCAACGCTCAAAACGACGACGGCAATACGGCGGTATTCTTTGCAGCGCTAAACGGCAATATCGAAATGGTTCAATATCTCGTCGAGAAAGGCGCAGATATTACTACGAAAAATAAAACGGATAACACAATTTTAAATTATGCAGCTCGAAGCGGGAATTTGAAATTGGTTCAATGGCTGGTCGAGAAAGGAATAGACGTCAACGCTAAAAACTACAGAGAGTTTTTGTGTCTTCACCATGCAGCGTTCAGCGGCGATCTGGAACTTGTTCAATGGCTGGTCGAGAAAGGGCTGGACGTCAATGCTAAAACGGATGACGGCACATGCCTGCACTTTGCAGCCCAAAGCGGCGAACTGGAACTGGTCAAATGGCTGGTCGAACAAGGACTGGACGTCAACGCTAAAAGCGAAGAAGATTCAACGCCTCTGCACTCGGCAGCGAAAAGCGGTAAATTAGAACTGGTTCAATGGCTGGTCGAACAGGGCGCCGACATTAATGCCAAAACGTACAGGCGTCAGACGGTATTAAACTTTGCAGCAGGAAGCGGCAATCTGGAACTGGTCAAATGGCTGGTCGAACATGGCGCTCAAGACGTCAAAGATAATGACGTTTTGTATGAAGCGGTTCACAGCAGAAATATAGAGCTGATTCAATGGTTGATTGATCAGGGCGCAGACGTATCCAGCAATTATTCGGTATTGACCTGCGTTGCTTATTACAACGATATAAAGCTGGCTCAATATCTTGTTAAACGAGGAGCTAACGTGCGTAAGTCTGTTAATGCTTTACATCAAGCTACATGGTCCGGCAATATGGAAATGCTTCAATGGCTTATCGCTCATGGGGCGGACGTCAACAGTAAAGACAGCGAGGGAAGGTCAGTTCTGTGGTACGCTGTCAACAGTAATAATATGGAAATACTGCAATATCTTGTCGAACATGAAGGCGTTGACGTCAATTCATCTTTGTATCAAGCTGACTATTGCTCGGCTCTGGAGGAAGCAGCGCGAAACAACGATTTTGAAATGGTGAAATATCTTGTCGAACATGGGATCTACGTAATTCCGCATCAAGGATTAAAATTTTATCGCATTCCAGGTTGGTATTATATGAATAATTTCGATCCCGAAATAGTACAATATCTTAGAGAACGCGATACTATTCTTACAGGGCTTTCAATCGCGGTCTCGCTGATAGTTCTGGCGGCAATTTCAGCATTCATCTATTTTATCTACAGAATGACTCGACCTAAAAAGCCCGCGAAGACAGAATTATCGGATTCGTGAGTTCAGATGCCTGATCGGTGCGAAGAATAGAACTCCGAGGCAGCAAAACAAAATCAGCAAAACAAAAATCGCCGTCGGATTTGCTCAGACGGCGACTTTGATGTATCTGTAAAACAGAGGGCGAATTAGCCGAGAATCTGTTCGACAACGACCTTGGTATACTTCTGACGGTGTCCGTTGCGGCGTTTGGAGTCCTTGCGGCGACGGAATTTCTGGACAACCAGTTTGGGTCCTTTTTCGACGCTGAGAACCTTAACGACGACTTTCGCGCCTTCCAGTGCCGGTTTGCCGATCTTCAGTCCTTCGTCTGTGCGGATAGCCAGAACTGTGGTCAGATCGATTTTGTCGTCGGGGTTGACGTTATCACGGTAATCAATGCAAAAGCGCAAACCTTCTTCAACTTTAAATTGACGTCCGCCGTCTTCAATAATTGCGTACATTGGGTTTTCCTCAAAAAACTTTATGGCGTTAAGCTTCGGCGCCCTTGGATATTACTTGGGAGAAAATAACGTCCGACGCCCCAAATTATTAAAATTACATAGGCTGAAAACGGAGGGAATCGCTTTCAGTTCTGCATAATATAGCAGTTTTATCATAAATTACAAGGGAGTACAGGGGCTATTTCCTAAAAAATAATCCATTTTGACGTTGACTTTTCTCAAATATACACTAAAATTACTGTCGAAATGCCAAATTTTGATTTCCTGACGGATTCGGAGTTAGGGAATAGGGAAAAGGGAATAGGGAATAGCGATTCGCCTTCGGCGAATTTAAATACTACTCCCTACTCCCTACTCCCTACTCCCCAACCCAAAACTCCCTCCGAGGAAGAAGACTCCCCGTGGGGAATCATTATATCATTTCTATTTCATTTTATTGTCTTAATTACACTGGCGTTGGTTCCGATTTACCATAAAACAAACTCGTTTTCTGGAATTACACTTATTGTAACGTACGATTCTTATGAAGATTCCATGATTCCGGAAGACGACTTTGGAGACGTCGCGATCAGTCAGGCGGGCGGAATGAAGTCTGACGAAAGCACAGCTCTGTTGCAAGAGGACGCGGTACCGGAATCGGAATCAGAGAATCCCGCCGCCCAGCTGGACGACGTCAAGCCCGTTGAGACGGAGGCGGACGACACCACGCGAAAGGTGGAGCTGCAAGACGTTCTGTCGGCGTTGGATTCGGACAATCCGGATTCCGGAGAGACGGCGGCGGGCGCCAATCAGCAGGCGAACGAAATCCTTCAGATGGGGAAAAGCCGCGAGGGTCTGGAAGCGGGTCAGTCAGACGAAGTGGTTGGTGGCGGCGTCAACGGTCGCTCGAACGACGGGGTTCGACAGAAGCTGCTCAAAGAGGGCGGCGGAAATCGCAACAGCGAACAGGCGGCGGACAGGGCGCTGGCGTGGATCGCGACGCACCAGTATCCAGACGGGTCGTGGCGGTTTTCGTTTGACAAACATCCCAACTGCCGCGGCGCGTGTAAAAATCCCGGAACGGAAACGTCTGATACCGGCGCAACGGCTCTGGCTTTGCTGGCGTTTATGGGAAAGGGCAACACCCACATCAGCGGCGAGTACCAGCAAGCGGTCAAACAGGGATTTATCTATCTTGCCAGCAGAGGAGAGTTCAACGACCGACGCGGCATGAACTTCCGGCATGGTTCTCAGCACGGGGGAATGTACGCTCACGCCATTTCAACGTTGGCGTTATGCGAGATTTACGAACTGACAAACGACGACACGTTCCTGGAGCCGATTCAGGAATGCGTCAATTATATTACGTACAATCAGGCGCCGACCAACGGCGGATGGCGATACGAGCCGGAAGAGCCGGGCGACACGACCATGACCGTCTGGATGCTCATGGCTCTGCGTTCCGCTCAAAAGGCGGGAGCGACTGTTCCGCGGTCAACATGGGCAAACACCAGCAAGTTTCTGGATTCCGTCTCGTCTGACCATGGGGCGCTGTACGGCTACAAAGACAACGCGCCCCGTCGGTCGACTACGGCAGTCGGGCTGTTTGGAAGAATGTTTTCCGGATGGCGCAGAACGGAAGACGCTCTGGACAAGGGAACGTCGTACCTCAACGACTGGGGACCGTCCGACAAAGACGTCTATTACAACTACTACGCGACTTTGGTCTTGCGCCATTACGAAGGTCCGCGCTGGCGAACGTGGAACCCGAAAATGCGAGACTATCTGATTTCCACTCAATCGCAAACCGGGCACGAGTCCGGGAGCTGGTTCTTCCCCGGCGAACATAACGACGCCGGCGGTCGGTTGTATGTAACAGCTCTATGCGCCATGACGCTTCAGGTCTATTATCGATACATGCCTCTGTACCGTCCGGAAACGTTCTATCAGGACGCGGGGGATTAAGGCAGTAGGCAGTAGGCAATAGGCAATAGTGGAGGGAATAGGCGCGAAACGCATCCGCTAGAACCGCTTTAACGGTTTAATATCAGTATTCGTGGGTTTTAACCCACGGAGGCAGTAGTTTTTGGCGCTTGCGTACTACTGCCTACTGCCTATTGCCTACTCACTCTTTCAGCTCTTCCCCTTCTGAGCGTGCAATATAGACGGCGCAGCAGGTGTCGCCGTAGATGTTGACGGTGGTTCTGGTCATGTCGAGAATGCGGTCAATGGCAAGAATGACGCCCAATCCTTCCAGCGGAAGCCCAACGGCGCGCAGCGCAATGGCGGTCATGACGAAACTTGCCATCGGGATTCCAGCTGTTCCGGCGGCGGCAAGCATGACAATCGTTACCATAACAACCTGGTCTGTAAGAGTCAGCGGCAGTCCGTACGCCTGAGACATAAATATAACGATGACGCATTCGTACAGAGCCGTGCCGTTCATGTTGAGCGTTGCGCCCAAAGGAATTACAAATCCGGACGTCTGACGGGAAACGCCGCTGTTCTTTTCCAGACATTCCATCGAAAGCGGAATGGTCGCGTTGGACGTTGCCGTTGAAAACGCCGTCATCAGGCTGGGAAGCATGTTTACCATGTGTCGAATCGGATTGACTTTGGCAAAGACAATCAAAACTATCGACAGCGTTATAAAGAAATGGAATCCCATTCCTAAAAAGCAGGTTATCATAAACATTCCCAAAGAACCCGCGGCTTGAATGAGCTTTTCGGAATCGCCGGCGTATTGGGCACACTGAACGGCAATGAGTCCAAAGACGCCAATCGGCGCCAGTCGAACGACCAACAGCGTCATTTGCATCATCAGTTCAAAACAGGACCGGAAAAAATTCTTGAGCGTCTGCGCGTTCGACGACGGGATGGAATGGATGAGCGTTCCCGCCAGAAATGCAAAAAAGATTACAGGAAGCATGTTGCCCTTCGCCATGTCTTCAACGACGTTATTGGGAATCATGTTCATTAACAGCTCTCCAAACGACTTCTGCTGCTCCTGTATTTTCTTGACTTTCTCGGATAACTCCTGCTTGCCGTCAGAATCTGCCGTCGCGGTTTGCGGAGCCGATTCTTCCTTGATGACCGGTTCCTGTTTGACGTCAGAATCAACCGTCGCTATTTGAGCTTGATTATCTTCAAGCTTTGATGGCATTTCCAACCCAACGCCAGGACGCAGAAGGGTAACGAAGACCATGCCGGTCAGAATCGCCAGCAGCGTTGTGCCAGCGTAAAATCCTATGGTTTTGAATCCCATCCGTTTAAGCGATTCACCGTCTGGAAGATTCCCGATTGCAGAAATGATCGAGCAAAAAATCAGCGGCAGAACCAGCATATTGAGCGCCCGCAGAAACAGCTGACCTGTCCAGCCTACATATCCAATATACGGATAAAAATAAACGCCGAAAACAATGCCAAGAATAATCGCAATTAAAATCTGCCAATGCAGAGCAAGTTTCATAACAATACGTGGTTAGTGGTTAATTGGAAACAGGATATATAAAACAGGACGGGCGAAAATATCAAACAACGACTCGTTGTCTGACGCCAAAATCATTTTCTCTTATTGTATCCTATTTTTCATAAAAGTAAAGGCGGTTAAATTCGATTAAACAGGTAATTTTCCCAGACAAAATATCAAACGTTTTTTATAAAATTCTACGCTCAGGCGCCCTTGAAAGAACGTATGAAATACCGTATAATAAATTAGTAATTGACGCAAAGCGTTCCGCTAGAACCGCGTTAGCGGTTCAATATTAGTAGCCGTGGGTTTTAACCCACGGAATTAGTGATTAGGACGCAAAGCGTTCCGCTCTCACTAACCACTTACTACTAACCACAAACCACTTAAAATACGAACATATGCGAATTATAATATCAGTTTTTTTGTCGACGGTTTTCCTGTTTGGCTTTGCTTTAGCTCAGGAAGATGAAACGCCATTTCCGATTCAGCCAGATGAATGGGAAGCGGCTGAACCAGGACCAATTGAAGATTCTGATGTATCGGATTTGCCAAATACTCTGGAAGAAGCTCAACCGTTGACGGAAGACGCAGAAGAGGAAACCTCTCCTGAAAATACCGAAGAAGCCGATACGGGAGTTCTTGAAGAAGCCCTTCCGGAAGACGCAGAAGAGGAAGCCAATCCTGAGAATACAAAAGAAGCCGATACAAATGTTCTTGAAGAAGCTCTTCCAGAAGACGCTGAAAAGGAAGCCAGTCCTGAGAATACAGAAGAAGCCTTTTCGGAAGACCCGTTTTTAGATCAAGCTGAACAGGAAACGGAGCCGGAAGAAACGGATCCGGAATCGCCGATGCTCCCAGAAGGGATTTCGGAACAGGAAGCTCGTTGGGCGAACTGGTCTGACTGGGATAACGTAGGCGTGAAAAACGAGAACGCTGAAAACGCGCCACGGCAGGAACTTATTGCCCCGCAAACGGAAGAAGACGCAGTTGTCGACCAGTCGCATGCAATGGAAGAGTCGTCTGTTCCAGAATTCAACGAGAATCTGGACGCTGCAAAGCGGCGCATTAGCGCTGAACCGGAATCGGCAGACCCGTTCAAAAGCGGCGCCGAAGCGGACGATTCTGAATCTGATCAACAGGAAACGGTTTCAGATTTAGTTGAAAATTCAGAGTCCGAGTTACAATCCGGTTCGCCTCAAAAGATTCGCTATCTGGAATCTTACGCTATGCGTCAGGATAAGCCGGCGAAGATAAACGACCGCATTTCTGACGTCGTAGAAAGAATAAAAGTCGTTCGTCGTCGGTATTTTGACAAACAGCTCAACACGGAAGACAATTCGCCTTTTGAAGCCATGATGACGGTTTGCGCTTTTGGCTGTTACACGTCTATTTACTATACGCCTCAAAAAGAGAACTTTAATACCGCTGGGGCGCTCTGCTGGAATTATCCCATGTGCGAGACGTCTATTTTGGCAATCAATCCAAACCCGACAGCGGCGAAAGAGCTTGCAGTATTTCCCAGTCGTTCCGGTAAAAAAACATTTATGGCTCGATACCCTCACGGGCGATTGGCAACGGTTCAGATCAATTCTTCTGGAACCGTCTTTCCCTATATTGGATACTGTCAGCAGGAACGCAGCGGCGAGTTTTTGTCAATGTTGGCGATTGCCAGAGTCTCTGTCGATTATGAGTTTACGCCTCGTATGCCGATGGACATCGACGTTCTCATTGCCAATGAAGAATTATCAGACCCCACTTCTCCGGTTCATACGTCGGGACTAACGTTTACCGTTGCCGATCTTGTATCAGACGCGATGGCAAATTGTCGGGGCGGAGACATGTCCGCACTCTTGACGTGTCTGTCATACTACGTTCCTCGCGAGAGCTGGAAAAACGTCTGGGGTGAAGAGTGGTCTGTTCTTCGTATTCTGGACTACGAATTGAAACGGACGGTAAATCAGTCCGATTCCGATTCTACGGATCGACTTTACGGTTTGACGTACGCGCTAAAACACCGATTGGCGTTTGACGATCGGCGGCTGGAACTGCAATACGCCATTGTCGACGAATATCTGGAACGAATGAAAGACTTCGCGCTTTCGATTCAAAACGAAGACGGATCGTTTAACGGAGCGTTCTTTACCCGAAAAGGAAAAAGCCGCAATCCCGACGACGATTTCGCCGCAACGGCGCATTTCGCCAGATGGCTGACGATTCTGTACCACAGTTCAGACCTGGACGATCCCCATTTGACGAAAATGATTGAGTTCCTCGTAACAGAACTGGAACAGCGTCTGGATACATGGAGTCCGTCGGAGATGTCTCAAAAAGACGTCCGCGCCGTTGCATACGCTCTCCAGGCGATTGCGATTTATCAACAGCGCTGGGCGCCCACGAGCAATTAGGCAATAGTCAAGAGGTAGTAGGCAGTAGGAAACCGTGAGGAATTGGTGTAACTCTTGCGTAACTCCTCACTCCTAACTTCTAACTAATTACATCAGCCCCATGGCGCGCATGAGAAGCTGCAAGTCAATCCAGGCGTCTTTCTTTGCCGGCGGGTTTCTCAGCAGATACGATGGGTGATACGTGCATACGACTTTGTATCCCTGCCAGTTGTGAATCGTTCCGCGAAGCTTGCCAATAGACGTGTCGGTTTGTAACAGATTCTTTGCCGCAACCGCGCCCAGACAACAGATAAACTCCGGGTTGACGATTCTAATCTGCGCTTCCATAAACGGACGGCAAAACGCCGCTTCTTCCGGCAGAGGGTTGCGGTTCTGCGGCGGACGGCATCTTAAGACGTTGCAGATGTAAACCTCGTCTCGAGATATCTTCATGCCCTTTTCGATCATGTCGGTCAGAAGGCGACCAGACCGTCCGACAAAGGGAATCCCCTGAGCGTCTTCGTCTGCGCCCGGCGCTTCTCCCAAAAACAGAAGACGCGCTCGAGGGTTGCCGACCCCAAAAACCGTTTGCGTTCGCGTTTCCGGCAACACCTTGCAAAGACAACATTGAGCAACCCGTTTCTGTAACATAGCCAACGCTTCTACCGGGTCGGACGATTCGATCAAATTATTATCGGTCATAGGAGCGGTTTCTGAGTGAGGAGTGAGGAGTGAGGAGTGAGGAGTTGTATTAGGAGCGGGTTCTGTTACAAGCGGTGCCTGCGCCGCAGCGTCTGGGGTTGTCTCCGCAGCGGGAGAAGGAGCCGCTGCAACCTGCTCTGCTTGCCCTATGTTTGCCTCCATACTCGGCGAGTACTGCGGCATCTGGTCAAGCCCAGCCTGGCGCCACGAGTTGAGCGCCTGAGCTATCGCGCGATTGGGATTATCGGAGTCTGTCATTACAATGCCTTAAAATCTGTTTGAGGTGTGTAATCGTTGTCAACCGCCTTTTCCTGAGCCTTTTTTCGGGCTTCATTGGCTTTGTTCCAAGGGGCTTCGATAACGTCCAGAAGAGAATTGAGAATTTCCTGCGAACTCTTGTTCTGCTCCGATTCCAGCAAGTCGTACTGTTTCGTCAGCTGCGGGGTGGTCAGCAGCAGTCCAAACTGACTGACGGAATACGTAAACGCTTCGACCGCTTTCTTTCGGTTTTCGATCGAATTGATGCCGTTAGACGCGTAGTCAATAATTAACGTCTGAGCGTCCAGCGTCGGAATGTTCTGTAACAGTTTCAGCGAGCCGTCCACTGTCAGATTTTGCGCCAGCTGATATTGTGCCGCATCCTCCAAGGGCTTCAAATCGTACATCTTTCGCAAGACGTCGGATTCAGCGCTGCGCGCGATGTCGTGCCGGGCGGGCGTCTGTTTGGACGCGTCTGCCTTTTTGTCGGTAACGAAAGCGACTTTCGGGTCGCCGTAACACAATTCCGCCAGGTCCGCCCCGTATTTAGACGCCTTGTCGGCAAACGATATAATCTGTTCCGAAGACGGCATTGGGTACGGCTTGAGTTCGTCCAACATCGCCATGACCCTGTCCATATCCACAGCGCTGGTCGGCGTTGGCGCCCACAAACACAGCGGACGTTCGCTCACGACTTTCTTCGCTTCTTCAAACCGATTGGAATTGGCGGTAATCGCAACCGGGATGTCTGCCGCAACGGGAATCTCCCGAATCTTTTCCAGAAAAACGAACGGCGGAACGGAGTACAAGTCCATGGAATACAAGACAGCGTAAATCTCCGGTTCGTACTGAAGGATTCCCAGCGCCTGTTTGCCGGTTGTAGCAATAATCGGCTCGTAACCGTCCGGCAACAATCCGCCAACGGTCAGAGCGTCTACCGATTTGGGCGCAACGATCAAAACCTTCTTTTTCCCCTCGCCAAGCATGAACCAGGACAACGCCTTGGGCAATTCAGACGACCCCAAATACGGAGTTTGCGGGTTGATCTCCATAATCGCCTCGCAAGCCGCCCAGCGAACTTGCGGGTACGGAGAATTGAGAGCGCAAACAAGCGGAGAGAAAACGTCGCCGTGCGTCGTCAACGCCTCTGACGACTTGAGCTGTCCGAGAGCTTTACAGGCGCTAACCGCCGTCGATGCGTACTTGAACTGAAGCGCAAAGTCCAGCAAAGAATTAATCTTGGTAATATTCTGCGACGTCTTGTCCGCTGTTATTGAATCCAGCGAAACACTAACCATCATCTCTCGAGCAATATCCGGATACGCCGCCAGAAATTCCGCTTCTGCCGTCCAGTACATTTTTTCAACGGTTTTATTGTTCGGCATGAGGGAATGAGCGCCGCGCGCCAATCGAACTGCTCGAAGCAGCTGACCCAATCGAACCGGGTAGAGCGTATGAACCGGTTTGCCCTTTTCGTCGTTCCAGCTCCAGACGTCCGCCTGACCGTCAATGCAGTTTTCAGGAAACGCCTCGCCCGCCAAAGCGAGTTTAGCCGCCTGAACCAGCAATATCGCCGCATTTTTCGCGTCAAATATTGACTCGCCGCGTTTTTTCAATGCTGCGTGAGCCGCTTTTTTTACACTCTCAGCGCACTGGTCAGCGGTAAATCCATACAGAAAATACGAAACGTCAGAATCTTTTCGTTCCCCTAAAATCGTAACGCATTGACCTACGAATTCCGGTTCTCCAGCATCCAGAGCTGCAATCAAAGGACCGCGAGCCGACTCGTCCAGAGCCGCCAGCCCGGTTGCAGCCTTTTTCTTTAATACCATCGTAGCGTCTTCTTTATGCATCGCTTCCAGCAAAGACGCCGCAGCAACGTCCGCGCTTCGATTAAGAACAGAGAACGCCTCTTTAGATTTGTCTGACCCCCATTCCGACGCAAGAAACTCCTTGACCGCTTTGGCAATCGCTTCTTCGCTGTGATACCGATTATTCAACGCCTGTTGAATCTTCTCAGCCAAAACGCTTCCAGACGGCTGAAGGTCAGGCGATTCTTCCAGTTCATCCAAATAATTGGGCAGAATCCGGGTTCCCATTTCATGCAGACGTATCAGGTCTTCTTCCTTCGGATTGAAATCCAGAACCTTGGCGAAATTTTTCTGCGCCAAATCGTTGCGCCACAGTTTGCTGAACAGCAGCGCGTTTTCCATGAACTCGTCCATGTTCCGCGGTTCCATCGCCTGAAGAGACTCAATCGCCGCCTGAGCCGCCGACGCCCCAGCGGAGAGTTCCTGCTGCGCCTGACCGGAACAGTTCAAAACGCAAGCCAAAAATAGCGCCAAAATAGTTGTAATTATCCGTTTCATAGGGGTATCCTTATATTTAGGGAATATATTTAGGAAACAGGAATCAGGAAAAAGGCTCACGCAACTTGAAAACGCTATCGCGTCTTGCCATAGACTAATCCCTCAATAATATATTATAGCAGATTTTTTAATAATAGATGAAGACAGAGTTCAAAATTCATGAAAGAATCATCGCATTCTGTTCCGATAATAACGTCAAACAGAAACGGTTATTCAATATACGTAATCTACGCAAATTATAAACATAGAACAAGACTCTATACGCTCCACTCAGAGCCGCGCTTTGCGTAACTCCTCACTCCTCACACCTCACTCCTAACTCCCCTTTCCCCTCTCCCCTTGAAAATCTTATATACTGTATATAATATTAACTGTTATTCTGGCAAGTCCGAACCTATTAGTAATCAGCTCCCCTTGCCGGACGCATCCCTTTAAAAAAGCAGGTTTTATCATGACAGTTAATATGACGCGAGTTCACAAAAACGTTCATCCAGACGAAGCGACGTTAAACCATTTGACAGAAGCCGCCAATCGGCTCGTTCAAACGCGCCGCTATCAGATGGGATACCCGTTCGATCAGGAAACGAATCTGGAAGGATTCTATAAATGGCTTATCGAAACGGGGTTGTGCAACACAACGTTGATCAGCGTCGGCAGCCCCTATAAAGAAGCGTGGGACATGCTCGACGTCGACGAGTTCGAACGCGCTATTGTCGATTTCTACGCCAAAGCGTTTGGATTCCACGCCGATTCCTGGTGGGGGTTCATTTCCAACGGCGGCACGGACGGCAACATGCACGGCTTGTACTTCGGCAGAAAGTATCTGGCATCGAAATCCGACCTGCCCCCGATTCTGTACGTTTCCGCCGAGGCGCACTATTCGGTTCAAAAGCTGGGCGACGTCCTCAACATGGAAACCCGCGTTATTAAAGCCCTGCCCGGCGGACAGATGGACGCGTCCGACCTGCGCCGTCAGCTTGACCCAACCCGCCCTGCTCTGATTGGAATCGCCATCGGCGGCACATTCAAAGGCGCGATCGACAACCAGGACGAAATCGACGCGGTTCTCAAAGACGTCAACCCGCCGGCGTACTATCGACATCTCGACGTCGCCCTTTTCGGCGGATACCTGCCGTGGCTCAACGACCCGGAAGCGAACGAGGTTCTCAATCAGGCGAAAAAAGGATTCGACTCCCTTGCCGTTTCCGGTCACAAATTTTTGGCGATGAACGAGCCGTGCGGCGTGTTCGTTTGCAAAAAAGAAATCCTCGATACGCTCCACAATGTAACAGTCCCGTATCTTGACTGCGTCATTCCGACAATCAGCTGTTCACGCAGCGGGTTCGACGTTCTCAAACTGTACTGGCGAATTACAACCTCCGGCGCCGACGGATTCCGGGAAGAAGCGGAACATTCTCTCGCCATGACTGCCAAGCTGGTCGACGCTCTGAAAAAACGTGACGTTCAACCGTTTGTCAACCGATGGTCAAACACGGTTCTGTTCAAACGACCAGCGGCAGAAATGATTCACAAGTACTGCATGGCGTGCCAGGGAGATTTGTCACACGTTGTCGTGATGCAGTATTTCGACGAATCGTTGATTGAACAGCTTGCCGACGATATCGCTGCGAACAGTTAGGCAGTAGGCAGTAGGCAATAGGCAATAGACAGTAGAGAATAGAAGATAAGTCCTTACTGCCTAACGCTTTTCCCATTCTGTGCCAGCTTGCTTATCCTGTTTATCCGATACAAGCGGAATATTTTTTCAGGATTTTTTAAAAATCTCTCAAAAAAATCTTGACTTTGTACGAAAAATAGATTATACTAAATGTGTCAGTCGAGAAAAGAGGTTTGGGCTGATAAGTCTTAAGCGTCTTTTTTCAGCGGACAAAAAAGTTTTTCGTTTTTTCAAAAAATTTTCAAAACATCGCGAACCATCTTTCAGATTGTTGCGTATCAATAACAGAAGTTGAGCGGATACTCAATAAAGTCTTTGGACTATGACGGTTCTCAGGCTTGATAATGCAGCGCTCTGGAACTTGTCGAATTCGTTCAATTTTGATGGTTTGAATAATATTCCTTGTCATTTCAACTCCTTTCGCGTTAATACCCAGCGGCGGTTCCGCTGGAACTTTTCCCGACCGTTTTGGTCACAGTCAGCGTTAAGCGTTTAATCCGTAGTTCATTGCGTCTTTCGGACAGACGCATTTGGTTGCTATGTATCGCTTTCGCAAATACCTTTCCTCCTTTTCATTTGGTTTTATTATTTCAGTCAACCCTTAACAAGCACAGGAGACAAAGTTCAAAATCGGCTTTTTTTATCCGAACGCAGAGGCTTATTATGAGGTACGTCATTAAAGATCCGTTGTTCGGGACGGCAGATTAGGCAACACAGCGCATTTAACTCTTACTGACTTCGAGTTCTCTTGAAGACCTTAAAAGTTTATCGAGTAGCGATTGCGCCTGTAACATGTTTGACGTTTTTTGGAGAATTCGATCAAGGTGTCCTGACCCTTCAGAAAGGCGGGAATGGTTCTTCCGAAAAAGTCAAAATTAGTTAGAATGCACATTTGTCAAGGCGAAAAATCGTTATCCCCGTAAACTTGAAATTCCGTTACATTGCCTTAATCGAAACCGTCCCTAAGATATGTTTTCCTTTACTTTTTGTAAACGCGTGTTTTTACAGCGTCCTTGAAAGGAGGACTATAAGTGTTAAAACCCTATTGTAACAACGCAGGGTTTGAAAGTCAGAGTTTCCGAACATATAAAGCTTGAGCAGCGCGGCATCCGCTTCAGTGCGGTTTTAACTTGCCCCCTCATCAATTTTCAACACATGGGAAACTGAACTTTCGAATCTTGCGTTTTTTTATTTCTTGTATGCGGTATTTTCTTGTAACGCATTGGTTTTGATTTACTCTGACAGTCCGCACACGGATTCTACGGATAAAACAGATTCTCGCCGATTGGTTTCTCGTTCTTCTTATTGCAATTTTCTTACCAAAGTTTTTTGGAAAGGGGAGTTTGAGGGGAAGAACCTTTTTTTCAAAAAAGGGCGGCGAGGCGCCGCTCCCAACCCGCGCTACCGCGCGAGACGTCTTATAATCGCTCCCGTTGGTCGCTTGCATCTGGGAACTGCTGGGCGTTTTGGGAATATTAAACGCGGGGAACGCTTGCTTAATTGCTAATTGCTCATTGATAATTGCTAATTTCCCTAATACTTTGTTCTTTTTTAAAAACCTCAAAAAAATGCTCCCTCCTCGCTTGCATTTTCATTTTGAATCTGTTAGAATTATCTCCATAAGATTGTGTATATTACCCAACAATTCACCTATAACAAGAAGGAGATTTTTTATGAAACGTCGCGATTTCTTTGCCGCGTCCGTTGCCGCCGTTGCCGCGGCGTCGGCATCTTCCATCGTCAAAGCTGACTGTACCACCGACGAATGGGACGGCAAAAGCCCGAACCAGTCCAGCAAAGCCAGGCTTCGCATTTCCAGCCAGATTCACATTATCCCCGGAGATAAAGACGAAGACAAATTCGAACGAATGAAAAAATGGGGCATTGAAGGCGTCGAGCTTGCCGGTTGGCATACCAACGACCCAGATTACTGGAAGAGGGTTATTACCGACAACGGCTTGACCCCGTCTGCGGTTTGCTGGGGTTCTCACAACGGCGACCTCTGCTCCGACGTTGTCGAAAAGCGTCAGCAGGGCGTTGACGACCTCAAGAAGGCTCTCGAAGGAGCTGGGAAAATCGGCTGCACCGGCGTTATCTACGTCCCTGCGTTCAACGGACAGACGAAACTGACCAACCAGGAAATCCGCAAAGTCCTCATGGACACGTTCCCGGCTCTGGCGGAATTCGCGGCTGAATGCGGCACGAACATCATTCTCGAACCGCTCAACAGAGGCGAAGCGTACTTCCTGCGTCAGGTTGCCGACGGCGCGGCTATCGCTCGAGACGTCAACGGCGGCAAAGGCATCGGCGTCATGGGAGACTTCTATCACATGTCCATTGAAGAAACCGACATGATGGGCGCGTTCATTTCAGCCGGTTCTTATCTCAAGCACGTTCACCTGGCAGGCGGCGTTACCGACCCGCGCCGAACCATCCCCGGACAGAACAAGACCCGTTTCGTCGAAGGGTTCCGCGGCTTGAAGTACATCGGATACGACAAGTTCTGCTCGTTTGAATGCGGCGTTCGCGGCGACAAAGAAGTCGAAATCCCGAAAGCATGCGAATTCCTCCGCAGAGAATGGGAACTCGCGGTTATCTGAGATTAGTTGTTAGTGGTAAGTGGTTAGTGGTAAGGAAGAAAAACGCTTTGCGTCCTTACCACTTCTCTGATTAGTTGTTAGTGGTAAGTAATTAGTGGTAAGGAAAAGCAACCATTAGCGCTTTGCGTCCTTACCACTTAAAACTATCCACTTACCACTTCTCTTTACTTCTCCAGCATCTGTTTGCAGATCTTGCTGCATTCCCAAAGCATTCTCGGCAGGTGGAAACAGCCTTTGAAGATGTTGCCTTTCTGCGTTGTGGAAATCGTGCCGTCGCGGTGCAGGTATCCGTACCAGTCGCCGTACTCGCTGTCGGTGAAATGCGAGAACGCCCAGTCGTGAACCTGTTTGTGCATGTCGGCGTACTTGTCGTCGCCGGTAAGCTGGTACGCCAGCAGCGTCGCGATAATCGTTTCGTTGTGGTTCCACCAGAATTTCATGTCGTGCCAGTACTCGACGGACGGTTTGTCGAACACGTCGCGGAAATAGAGCATGCCGCCGTACTGTTTGTCCCAGCCGCGCTCCCACATCCAGTCGAGAATGTCGAGACCGGTTTGGATGTAGTCCTGACGGTTTCTCCGTTTCCCTTCGTCCATGATAAACCAGGCGCCTTCGATGGCGTGCCCTGGGTTGAGCGTTCGTCCTTCGCAGGAATCGACGATGTCGCCGTTGGGCGCGACGGATTCCATGACGCAGCGAATATCCGGCTTCATGAAGTACTTTTGAACCATCTCAATGCACTCGTCAATCTTCGCGTCGGCGCCTTCCAGCTGAATTGAATCGCGCAGCTGCTGAATGGTCGCAATGAGAATGGCATAGTAGCCCAGGGCGATCATGGGGCGGACGTCTGTAAACTTGGGCGGATACGGAACGTGGTTGGCGAAAATGTTGTAACATTTAAGAGCCAGTTCCTTCGCGCGATCGGAGCCGTCCGCCTTTGCCAGTTCCCCGAAGGAGATCGCCCCGAACGACTCGCTGAACGCGTAGCGGCGTTTGCGAATCGGGCGGCCGTCGCGGGTAAGCTGGAAGAACATTCTTCCGTCTTCGTCGAAGGCGTACTTCTCGACAAAGTCCAGCGTCTGCCGGCATTGATCCAGCCAGACGGGGTTCTTCGTTTCGCAGTTGTTGTACAGATGCCCCATCACCCAGGCGAAACGCCCTTGCTGCCAGACGCCCTTGTCGGTGTCGAACAGCTTGCCCTCCCGGTCGACGCAGGTCATAATCCCGCCCTGCTCGGCGTCGACAGCATGGTTGAGCCAAAATGGAATGGAGTCGTTAAACAGCGTATTGGAATAAAGCTGATACAGTTCGTTGATGTGGTCTTTTGTGTAGGTCATGGTTTAGGGAATAGGGAGTGGTAAGTATTTTAAACAGACGCGAAGCGTTCATATAGAACTGCGTAGCAGTTCAATATTTCTAGCCGTGGGTTTTAACCCACGGGGCGTTGTTTCAAAAAAATTCCTAAGAACCGCGTTAGCGGTTCAATGTTTCTAGCCGTGGGTTTTAATCCACGGGATACGATTCAAAAAAATCCTAAGAACCGCGTTAGCGGTTCAATATTTCTAGCCGTGGGGTTTAACCCACGGAACACGATTTCAAAAAATACCTAAGAACCGCGTTAGCGGTTTAATGTTTCTAGCCGTGGGTTTTAACCCACGGAAAAGAAAGGGCTTGAAATATAATAATTATTCAGGTCCGCCTATAAAACGCTCGTCAAAATCAATATTATATTTCTTGAGGAAGGCGACCATTTCATCGTGAAACGAAATGCGTTTATGATGTTCTTTTTGATTATGTATATATTCAATGGCATTGTACAATTGAGACATTCCCAATGAAAAAGCTCCGTAACCGTCTTGCCAATGGAACTTTCCCATATAAATATCCTGACTATTAATCCAAATTGACGACGCAGTTTTAATATCTTTGATTAAAGTTGAAACGCATGTAGTCGGATGAAGTTTTACCAATATATGAACGTGATCTGGCGCTCCGCCAATGGCAAGAAGTTTGCAATTATTCTTATCTGATTGAATAATACCCGTAATATATCGATACAAATCTTCTTCGACCTTATGAATCAGATACTGTCGATATTTAACGCTAAATATAATATGGACAACTAATTGATGAAATGAATTAGCCATAATTTATATTTCTCATTGCAACCATCCGTGGGTAAAACACATTCAACCGCTACGCGGTTGGGAGGGCAATTGGGATAACAAAGGTTTTTATCTTCTTCTCCCTCCGTGGGTTAAAACCCACGGCTAGGCACATTCAACCGCTACGCGGTTGGGAGGTCAAATTGGGGAAACAAAATTTTTTATTCTTTTCCCTCCGTGGGTTGAAACCCACGGCTAGGTACATTCAACCGCTACGCGGTTATTTTATTGCCTTACGGCTCTATCACTCCAAGCGCTTCGATTCGTGACAAAATGTCCTTCTTTCCTTCCGGGGAGATGGACTTGAGCGGGAGTCGGACGTCGCCCATATCCAAGCCGTGAGCGGACATCATGACTTTACCCGCCGCAACGCCGCCGTACTGAACGAGGATGTCAACAACCTGGCAGACTTTTCGCATGGATTTCTGAACCGCGTCGAAGTCGCCGGCTTTCAAGTCGCGGACGATTTTCAGATACGTTGGAGCCATGTAGTTGTACGTGCTTCCGATTGCGGACTTCGCGCCGAGGACGACCGCGCCGGCAAAGAACTCGTCGACGCCAAAGGTAATGTCGTATTTCCCGTCAACAGCCGCCAGACAGTTTTGGTACTCGTACAGGTCAACGCTGTTGAACTTGATTCCCGCCAGTTGGGGAAGGCGTTTGTCGGCGCATTCGAGGAACTTGACCATCGACAGGTTGATGCCCGACATGCCGGTGTGATAATAGTAGAACGGGAGGTCGGGAGCGGTCTTGAGAGCTTCGCAGCAGTAGTCAACCAGCGTTTCGACATTGCCCGGCTTGAAGTAGTTGGCGGGAACAACGCTCAGGGCGTCACACCCAATTTTCTGGGCGTACGCCGCCAGATTCTGAACGTCCGTCAGAGCCAGCGCGCCAACGTGAGCGATAATCGTCAGCTTTCCTTTCGCGGCTTTAACCCATTCGTCCATGACGGCTTTGCGTTCGTCGACGGAACAGGAAATGCCCTCGCCGGTCGTCCCGCAAATATAGACGCCCATGACGCCCTGACGCTGAAGCAGTTCCGCCTGCTGACCGATAACGCTGTAATTGACGCTCCCGTCGGCGTTAAACGCCGTATGCGTCGCTGCAATAAGTCCCGATAATTTGTTCATATTGAAATCTCCTTGGTTAAAGTGGTTTGTTAGTCTACCTCTTTGGGCATGTATTTCATCGTCAAGCCGTCCAGCTGTTCCATGGTCGGTTTGCCGGTAAAGAGGGAAACGATGTATCCGACGACAACGCACGCCAGCAGTCCAGCAACGCTGTAGAGCAGGAAGTGCGGTTTGACGGGAACGATATTTGTATAAATCAAAACGATGTTGACAACGTACGACGCCGCCAATCCGGCAACCGCGCCTGCCCCGTTGATTCTCGGGATAAACAATCCCATGACAAACAAGCCCGCCAAGCCGCTGGTGAGAATCCCAATGACTTTTTGGAATTCCATAAACAGCGATTTGATGTCAATCGTCGCAATCAGCAGAGCGAAGGCAATCGCCGCCGTGCCGGAAATGAACGACGCCCATTTGGCGACTTTGAACGCTGCGGCTTGATCGTTGCGAATGAACCGGCAATAGAAATCAGACACGAACGCCGTTGACGCGGAATTGAAGTTGGCGGACAAGGTTGACATAGCCGCAGCGAAAATGGCGGCAATCAACAACCCGGAAACGCCCGTCGGCAGGCTCGAAACGATATACGTCGGGAAGATCGCGTCGTTCTGGTACAGCGACCAGTCAAACTGGGCGGCGTTGGATTTATAGTATGCGTAAAGCGTCGTCCCGATAAAGTAGAACAGCGTGCAGGAAAGAACCGACAGTATCCCGTTAAACCAGATCGAATGAGCCGCCGCCTTTTCGTCTTTGGTTGTCATGTACTTTTGAACAATCGTCTGATCAGACGTGTAGGAGCTGAGATTAATGGCAATCCCGCCGATAAACGTTACCCAAAAGACGGGTTCCACCAAAGACCAGCTAAAGTCGAACGGTTGAAATTTACCGTTGTCGCACGCCAGCTGAATGACGCCGGAAAAGCCGCCGTCGGTTCCCATAATCAGCAGAGCAACGGCAATCAGCGCGCCGCCGACCAGCACAACCGCCTGAATAAACTCTGACCAGATAACCGCACTCACGCCGCCGATGGTCGAGTAAATGACTGTTACAGCGCCAACCAATATAATGGACGCAAACAGGTTCATGCCGATAATTACCGACAGCGCCAGCGCCGGCAGATAAACGACAATCGCCGAGCGGACAATCATAAACACAATAAACGCCGCGGAAGCAAAAACGCGGGAGAAAACGTTAAACCGTTTTTCCAGATACTCGTAAGCCGACGTAATTTTCAGTCTCCGATAGAAAGGCAAATAAAAATAGACAACGATCGGGGCGAGAATGAAAATCGCAAAAGTCATCGGGTACATCCACCAGGACGAGCTGAACGTCATGGCGGGAATTGTCATATACGTAATCGACGACAGCATCGCGGCAAAAATCGCCACGCCGTTGACCCACCACGGAATTCGACCGCCGCCTTTGCAGTAGTCGTCGATGCCCTTGTTCTTCCGCATGAAGATATATCCAAAGGGAAGCATCAATCCCAAGTACGTCAAAAAGACAATCCAGTTCACCGTTCCAAACGAACGGTTAAGAGCCAGGTTGAGAACCTGCTGCCCCGTCCAACGCTGCGCCGGTTTGACTTCTCCGCCAACGATGAGAAGCTGGTTGTTGACGTTCATTACAGCCGCGCCGCAGACAGGCGTAGGAATTGTTACATTTCCTTTTTCAAAGAACGCGCCCTCTTCGATTACCGTATGGTAGACGAACATTCTCTTTTCCCAGTTGAACGATTCCGGCGTTCTGGCGTAATATTCCGCCAAATAGGCGTCTTTCTCTTCCCCGGTAAGCGTATTGAGTTTTTCGTTGGCTTCCGTCCAGACGTCCGCGTTGACCCCGCCAACAAGGAGAATTGATTCTGAACCAACGACAACCGCCGTAGACCCGATCGAGCAAAAGCGTTCGCCTTTGTATTCCAAGTCTGCCAGACGAGTCCATTTGGATTTCAGCGCGCCTGCGTCGTCTCGGGTCGGCTGCATTTTCCAGACGTCGTACAGCGGTTTACCGTTCGCGCCCTCCGCTTTGTCGTATCCGCCAAAAACAAAAAGGGATGTTATGTCGTGAATCGTATCAAGATTGGAAATACGAACAGCGCCCGCCGGCTGAGAGCGAACGACGCCGTTTTGAACGTCGTCCGGAATGCCGTCCAGTTCAACCCATTTATCGCCGTCCAGAGCAAACAGTTTCCCGCTGGCGATAACGTAGGGAATCGTTTGTTTGGTTTTGCCATCTTTAATCGCGCCGCCGCACCCCATTGAACACGGAGCAGGCAGATCTGGCATGGACGTCAGCTCGACAGAACTGGTTTGAGCGTTGTATTCCGCTTTCCAGACTTTTGTCGATTCCCCGTTCTCGTTCGCCCCGCCGCAGAGCAGCAAGTACGAATCGAACGCGACTGTAACGCCTTCCGCAATCGGTTCCGGCAACCCTTCGGGCGATTCCTTACCGTCGACCAGAACCTTAACCGGCTTCGCTTTCCAAACGGATTTACCGTCTACAGTTTCCTGAACGAGCTGGGAAACGGTTTGAGAATAGCGCTTCTTCCCGCCGTCTGCAACAGGGGCGTCAAAATACGAGCCGCCAAAGAGCAAGGCGACCTTCTGAACGTCTCCCGGCGCGGCATTCGTCTTGCTGACAACGCCATAGAACGGACGCGCTACGGCTTCGGGCAAAACGTCCTGCTGAACCGTCCATTGCAGAGAAGAGTTGTTCTCCTGCGCCAGCGCGGAAAAGGATGTAACAAATGCAATCGCGGCAAGAACCGCCGTAAAAAATAGTCGTCGAATGTTCATTGAGTCAGTTCTTTTTCAAAAGCGGAAAGGGTTTTGTCGTCAAACAGGACAAAACGAATCAGGGTAATCGAGTCGTGTTTCTGAAGAAAATCTCGAACGGCTTTCAGGGCGATCGGCGCGGCTTCTTCCAGCGGATAGCGATAGGCGCCCGTTCCCAAAGACGGAAACGCGACGCTGGTACAGTCGTTCCTGACCGCGACGATGAGCGAATTATAGTACGCCTTATAGAGCAGTTCCGGACAGACCGGATTAGACGAGTACCTGGGCGCGACCGCGTGAATAACGCATTTCGCTTTCAGCCGCCCCGCCGTCGACGCCACTGCGGAACCCGTCAGACACCCTGCCGGATAGCGCCGGTCTGTATCCGCCATGATTTCCGGCCCGCCGGCGGCGTGAATCGCACCGTCGACGCCTCCGCCGCCCATTAAATGCGAATTGGCAGCGTTGACAATCGCGTCAATTTCCTGCTTGACAATGTCGCCCTTAACCGCCTCGATAATAGTATTATTGATTTGAATCTGTTTCATAATGCCCTTATTGTATCCGATAGAAAAGTCCGGGTCAATAGGGAGGAACGAAAAAGTTTGACGTTTTTCTGGAAAACAGGGCTGGGTTAGAGTTAGGAGTGAGAAGTGAGGAGTTGGCGGCGAGGCGGCGCGTTAGCGTCGGGGATTGCGGCGGCTTGACGCCGCCTTGTCCAATGACCCGCGCGTGTACTGCGGCGAAACTGTTCCCCTTTCTGGATCGCGGATAGAATCCGCCGAAGAAAATTTAACCACAAAGAACACATAGAACACAAATAAATGGAAGACGGTCAACGGGAACAAAACCGACAGGTTACCTTATCGATTTTACCATCTGAAGATTTGGGAATGAAATCCATGAAAAATCCGTTAAAAACCGAGAAAAATAGGCTGTTCTGCCCTTGAATTTTCCCCTCAAAATGGTATAATATTTTCATTAATATAATATATAGTATAGATTGGGTTGTTAGTGGTAAGTGGTTAGTAATTAGTGGTTAGGACGCAAGCGTACATCTAACTTACCACTTACCACTCGCAACTTACCACTTACCACTGTGAAAGCGACGCCAAGGCATCGCACTCCAAAAATATGTCCGAATCCACCCCCCCTGAAGAAGTCAATTCTGACGCTGTCAATTCGTCCGCTCCGCAACCCGCAGACCAGCCGTCCGCCGAGACGGAATCTTTTCATTCCTATGCCAAACAGGCTCAAGGCGCGGAAGAGTACGGCGCTGATCAGATGGAGCATCTGTCTGACCGCGACCACGTCCGAGAACGCTTTGGCATGTACATTGGCGACAACTCCACCCGCGGCTTGCATCATCTGGTTTACGAAGTCGTAGACAACTCCATCGACGAGGCAATGGCGGGCTACGCGACCGAGATTCATGTAACAATCAACGGCGACGGCTCTGTTACAGTTGAAGACGACGGGCGCGGAATCCCGGTTGAAGTTCACCCGGACCTGGGCGTTTCTACGCTCGAAGGCGTCATGACCGTTTTGAAGTTCGGCGGCAAGTTTGGCAAAGGCGCCTATCAGACCTCGGGCGGTTTGCACGGCGTCGGCGTTACGGTTGTCAACTTCCTGTCGGAATGGTGCACGGTCAAGGTTTGCCGAGGCGGGTACATGTACCAACAGGAATACACCCGAGGCATTCCAGACGGCGAAGTTCGAAAGACCGGCAAGTCTGACCGCGTCGGAACGACGACTACGTTCAAGCCGGACGGACAGATTTTCCCTGTTACAAAATTCAATGCAGACATCCTTTCGTCACGTTTGCAGGAACTGGCGTTTTTGAATCAGGGAATTAAAATCGTCTTCAAAGACGCCCGATCCGGAGAAGGGGCGACGTATCAATACGCAGACGGTTTAACCGCGTTTGTCAAACACCTCAACGCCAACGTTCAGCCCGTTCATCCGGATATTATTCGCTTTACCGGGGAAGCGCAGGACGACGACGGCGGAACTATCGGGTACGACATCGCGCTGCAGTACACAAGCGACTATGCGGAAAACGTCTATTCCTTTGTCAACAACATTTCCACGACTGAAGGCGGCACGCACCTGTCCGGGTTCCGTTCCGCTCTTTCCCGCACGCTCAACCGTTACGGCACGACGGCGGACCTGTTCAAAAAGATCGTCCCGAAGCCGGAAGACTTCAAAGAAGGGTTGACAGCGGTCGTTTCCGTTAAGGTTCCGCACCCTCAGTTTGAAGGTCAAACCAAAACGAAGCTCGGCAACAGCGTTGTCGAAGGGATTATCAACAGCGCCGTCGGCTCTGCGTTGTCAAAATATTTGGAAGAACACCCCGCCACCGCCAAGGCGATTTTGCAAAAAGGCATTGTCGCGGCGGAAGCTCGAGAAAGCGCTCAGCGCGCCAGAAAGCTCGTCCGAGAGCGCAAAGGCGTTCTGGCTGGCTTGGGCATGCCGGGTAAACTTCGAGACTGCACCGGCAAAGACGTCAACCGTTCAGAACTTTACCTGGTCGAAGGGGATTCTGCCGGCGGGTCTGCCGAAGGCGGACGTATGCGAGAATATCAGGCGATTTTGCCTCTGCGCGGTAAAATCCTCAACGCCTATAAAACCCGCGAAGAGCGCGTTCTTGCCAACGAAGAAGTTCGCGCCATGATTGTCGCTATCGGCGTTGGCATTGGAGAAGAAGTTGACATCTCCAAACGTCGCTACGGCAAAATCGTTATCATGACCGATGCCGACGTTGACGGTTCGCACATTCGCACGCTGCTGCTGACGTTCTTCTATCGTCAAATGCCGACTCTTCTCAAAGAGGGCATGGTCTACGTCGCTCAGCCGCCGCTGTACCGAGTTCGCCGTAAAAACGTTACAACCTACGTTCAGACCAGCGAAGAGATGAAAACGCAGCTGCTCAACTTCGGTTTGAAAGACGCGTCGTTTGACCCCGGCGACGGTCGTCTGATTGAAGGCGAGCAGATGGAAAAACTCTGCCGAATTTTGGGCGCGCTGGAAGATTCCCTTTACGCTCTGGAAAAGCGCGGCATGAACTTCAAAATGTACGCTCAGCGCGTCAATCCGGAGACGGGCAAACTCCCGATTTTCCACGTTTTCCAGGGTCGAGAAGAACACTGGCTTTCCACCCAGGCGGAACTGGAAGCCCTTATCGCAGAAAAAGAAAAGCAGTCTGGCAAGGAAGTTGCCATTTCCAACGAAGACGTTTCCAATACCGAGGAGCAAACCAAGGAAGCGGAAAAACAGGCAGAACAGAGTCACGACGAACGCCTTCACGTTATCGAACTGACGGAAGTCCGAACGATTAACAACCACCTGGTTGAACTCAAAGAACTGGGCTTCGGCATTGATTCGCTCTTCCCGATTGACCGCACCGGTCAGGAAACGCCGCGCTATTATCTGCGTCGAGACGATTCCGCCCAGGGTCTGGAAGACCTGCGTTCGCTGCTCCCGATGATTCGCAAGGTCGGAGAACGCGGCTTGCAGATCACCCGATTCAAAGGACTGGGAGAAATGAACGCCGAACAGTTGAGAGAAACCACGCTCGACCCGGCGCAAAGAACCCTGCTTCAAGTTACCATGGACGACGCCAAACGCGCCTCTGAACTGTTTGAAATCCTCATGGGCGACAACGTCGAACCGCGCCGCCAGTTCATTGAGAAGTACGCTCTGGAAGTCGAAAACCTCGACGTGTAGTTGTGAGTTGCGAGGAATATTTAAACACGAAATACACGAAATAAGCGAAAAATACGAAAGAGTTTTAATTTTATTTTTTAAAATTTTCGTGTTGTTTCGTTCTTTTCGTGTTTTTCGTGTTTTAAAAATTAAAGACAATCAGATTTGGGGGGCGTTTCGATTTAGCGCCCCCACTGGACAAAATAATAAATTCTGATAAAATACGCGAATTATTATTTTTGACGGTGAGATTCCGTTATATTTTTTTCAAACCCCTAACCAGATTTGGAGGTGATGCTTCGTGGTTAAGTTGATTTTGCATGAAGGTGAAACCGTTCAGGAGGCCGTGCGCCGTTTCCGTAAACTTTGTGAACGTTCGGGCATCAAAAAAGAAATGCGCCGTCGTGAAAGCTACGAGAAGCCGAGCGAAGTCAATCGACGGATTCGTTTACGTGCTGAACGCCGCAACGAACACTTGCGTAAATTGGCTCAGGAAAGCAAATAAGCTTCTTTGCCTAACGTAGAATTTCGTTAAGGTTAGTAAACCTCGAAACATTAAAGAATCGCCTCCATAAGAAGGCGATTTTTTTATTCGGATTTGGTTTTAGAGATAATTTAAAGCAAATAGCGCGGCGCCTCGCCGCCGATTTCATTTCAGTTCTATTTGACCGATTTTATATCGGCGCTGACCGTCGTTGTTGGGAAGCGGAAGAGCCAGTACGGGCGTTCCGTCGCGTTGTCCGACCGAAACGTAAACGTCATAAACGCCGGGCTTGGTTGTCGGAGCGAAGCGTCCCGCTGTGAATATCGACTCGTGCGTTGTTACGGGAATCGCGTCTTTGGGTCCGACTTTTAGCGTTCGGAAGTCAAGCGTCTCGTCTGAAAGAGCCGCAACGATTCCGCCTTTTTCGTCTTTGAAGGTCAGTGTCATGAATCCTCCGGGATAGCACGGCGCGACGCCGGCGTTCGCCCAAACGCTCTTTACGGAGAACGGTTTGCCGATTTCCGCTGTTTTCGGAAGTTCCATCTCGCGGAGCTGGATCCGGTATCCGAGACGCAGATTGATGCGGCGGATGGCGTCTTTGCACTCATCCCATTCCTGCTGGGGGCGCCAGTGAATCGACATAAAGGAGGCGTGATAGTCCTCGACAGACTTTTCGAGCAGATCGGAATCCCACGCGCCCCTCGCCTTGGAACTTCCATAATGCTCATGTTCTACGATGACGGGCAATTCACGCCAGAAACGGTCTGCCATGTCCGCATGAAACCACGACCGAGGCGGGTTCTGAACCATAATGCTGTCGTCGCGCAGACTCACGCCTTTTGACCGTGCGTAATCGGTAGCTGGGTAATTTCCAGTCTGATTTTCCGCGCCGTCCACGTCGTCGCTGATGCACAGAAGCGTTCCGGGAAACGCCTTCACGTGCAGATCAATGTGAATCTTTGTGATTCGGACGGTATCTTCCTGTGACAGGTGCGAGCTGGCGCCGGTGTGTCCTTCGCCCCAAAGACCGAACGTTCCCACGTCGATAAACGCGATGTTGGGATTTCCAGCATAGCGCTTTCCGGCAGCCATGAGAAAATTCTCGAGCTTTTTGAGGAAAACCGGATCGTCAAAAACCGGGTCAACGAGTTCTCCGTTTTCGTCTGGTCCGTACGTTCTCCACGAAAACCGTGTGTATTTAGCGCCAGCGTCGAAAACCCATTTCGGCGTTGCGTATTCAAGCCAACTTTCGGAAGTCGTCAGACGCAAAGCGACTTTCTTCCCGGCGGCGATCCACCGCTGCGCCGGCGTGTCGAGTAGCGCCCAGTTGAATTGTCCTTCTTCCGGTTCCAGATACGCCCACGGAATCCGAAGGTACACAGTCGAACAGCCCTCAAACCAATCGAGGGAATCGGACGGTTCCAGCTGCGCGCCGTAATTTTTGGGGTTATTGGAGTAAAAGTGCATCGTCCAGCCCATCATCGGGTTGATGAGCGCCTCGCCGGTATCGGTAAACGTGAACTTCTGAACGTCCTGCGCCTGGGCAAGTACGGTTAGGAAAGACAAAATAATCGAAAGAAAAAATGACTTTTTCATTGGATTGTAGAGCATGAAATGTTACGTTAAAAGGAAAAAAATTCCCCTTCCTAAAAAACTTTAGTAAGGGGAGAATATGAAAAACGGACAATCAATAACCAATCGGTGAAAATCCGTCTAATCCGTCAAATCCGTGTCCGGATGACCTGCGAATAACCTCTGAGGAGCGCGGAGCGTAACTCCTCACTCCTCACTTCTCACTTCTAACTAATTGATCGGTTCCCAGTCCAAGCCGATGTCGAGCGAACTGGCGGCGTGAGTAAGCGACCCGACGCTGATGCGTTCGACGCCCGTCGCGGCAATCTTTCCGATCGTCT
>JAFSMW010000124.1 GCA_017447745.1 Thermoguttaceae bacterium | reverse complement strand
CTCCTCACTCCTCACTCCTCACTCAAACCTCAATGCCTTAGCCATAAAACCACAGTGCTCCATCATGGCTCCCGCCGGCGGTCCAGACGCCTTTGACGCAGCGATAAAAGCCGGCACGGACGAAATCTATATGGGCGTTGCCGGGTACGGCGCGCGCCAGTTCGCCCAAAATTTCTCGGTGGAACAGTATTGCAGCGCCATTAAAACCGCTCATCTGTACGGAGCGAAAATCAATCTGACGTTCAATACGCTTATGACGGACGTAGAGCGGGAATCGTCGTTTCCGTGGCTGAACGATTTGTACGAAGCGGGCTTGGACGCGGCGATTGTTCAGGACTGGGGCGTTGCTGACTTCTTAATGGAGAACTACCCGGGGCTGGCGATTCACGCGTCAACTCAGTTCTCACTGACAACGCCGGAAGAATGCGTCTTTATGGCGCAACACGGGTTTAGTCGCCTCGTTTTAGCCCGGGAACTCACGCTGGAAGAGATCGCCGCGATTCGTTCGGCTCTCAACGCGTCCGGGCTGGAAAAGACGGAGTTGGAAGTCTTCGCGTCCGGGGCTCTGTGTTTGTGCTGTTCTGGGAAATGTTACATGTCCAGCTTCTTGGGCGGACGCAGCGGCAACCGCGGCTCGTGCGCTCAGCCGTGCCGTCTTCCGTACAAGCAAATTGAACAGGGGAAAGAATCCGCTCCGCGTCCGTACCTGTCGTTAAAGGATCAATGGCAGGAGCCGGACGACCTGGTCAGAATGATAGCCGCCGGCGTCAACGTTATTAAGCTCGAAGGACGAATGAAGTCGCCCAGCTACGTCTTTCAGGCGGTTTCCTACTACCGCAATGCGTTGGACAACCTGCCGGGCGCCGTTCTCAACAAGCCGGAACGAACGACAGACCTTCAGCCGGAAATCGCCCGAACGTTCAACCGCGGATACGCAAAAGGATATCTGTACAAGTCCGACCCGGATATTCTCAATACGTCGTTTAGCGCGAACTGGGGCGTTCCTCTCGGACAGGTCAAAGGCGGACGAGTTATTCTCAATACCTCTGTTCGCAACGGCGACGGCGTTGCTTTTCTGGACGCTCAATTACAAAAGCTGGGTGGAACCAATATCAGCCAGATTCGAGAGTTCCCAGGCGGCGCGGTCGTTGCTGAATCGTCTGCGGGAAAGATGGTGGAATTCGACGTCCCCGTTCCGCCTCGAACGAAATTCGTCTGGAAGACGTTTGACATTCTCCTTCAAAAAAACGTTCAGCGCGCTTTAGATCAGGCGCGACGATACGTTCCGGTCGACGCGGTTCTAAAAGCGGTCGTTGGGGAACCGCTCAAGCTGACCCTTACTGACGGCGAACGCAGCGTTACGGTGGAATCGGACGCTCCCCTTGAACCGTCTGAAAAGCGACCAGCTACGGAAGAAAGCCTGTATAAAAATCTGGATCGATTTGGGGAATCGCCGTTTTGCCTTCGCGGTTTTCAATGCGAAACAGATCAAAAGTCGTTCGTTCCCGCGTCGGTACTCAATGGGCTGCGACAAAAAGCGGTAGAGCAGCTTGCCCAAGCGCGTCAAACCGGGCGACCGCGGCGCGAAAAGCAGTCTGAATGGCAAAAGTTCCCCTGCCCTGGCTTTGTGTCGTCGGCGTCTAAACCCCGATTCGCCGCCTGCGTCCGAACGGAAGAACAGGAACAGTTTTGCCATCAGCATGGCTGGATTGTTTATCGGGAACAGACGCCAGTTCGATTCCCGGACGTCGCGCCCGTTCAAAGCGAGTCCCCGCTGGCGGGATCGCTGGACGAAGCGCTTCGGCTGGAACGGCTTAACGTTCCCTACTCTGCCGACTGGACGATGAACGTAACAAACCCGCGATCGCTCAAAACGCTCGAACGTCTTTTGCCCAACATGCGCGTCTGTTACATTTCCCCCGAACTGTTTACCGGGGCGGTGTTACCGGGCGGAACTGGAGAAACGCAATCAGCCGTTCGCGCGCTGGCGTCTGCGGCAAGCGTCGACTTGGGCGTGGTCGTCTTCGGCTCTCCGCGGCTGATGTATACGCGCAAAACCCTCTTCCAAGAGCCGGTAACGGAACTGGTCAACCCGGACGGAAGACGGCTTCGCGTTGAACGAAACGAAATCGCCGGGTCGTCAATTTACGAGATTAAAGATATACGGTTAAGCAATAAACAGGATGCAATAGGTCTTGGTATGCAAGCGCCTCAGAAAACTCCTCCCTATTGCCTGCTGCCTACTATCTATTGCCTCAACCTGGGCATAACAGAAATGCGATTTGATATCTCGCAGCTAACCATAACGGAACTGGAAAAATGGCTAAATCCTTTACTGTAACAACTGTTGTTAAAAACGAACTCGTCGCTCAAAACACGTATAAAATGAGAATCGCCTGTCCGGATGTGGCGCGTCCCTTTCGTCCGGGTCAGTTTTGCATGATTCGCAAACCCGGTGCGAACGACCCGCTGCTGGGGCGTCCGTTTGCGATTTACGATCTCTGGCAAGACGAATCCGGCGCCGTTGCGGGCGTGGACGTCATGTACTTGGTTGTCGGCAAGGCGACGGCGGGCTTTGCGGAACTTCAGCCCGGTCAGCCGATAGAAATTTGGGGACCGCTAGGCAACGGGTTCACAGTCGACAAATCCGCCAAACACGTGATCATGCTGGCAGGCGGAATCGGTCAGACGCCGTTTCTGACTCTGGCAAAAGAAGCGCTCAGCAAGACAGAGTGCGGCTGTAACGCCGTTCCCCAAATTACGCTCTGTTACGGGGCAAGATCAAAAGACGCCTTTGCCGGGCTGGTCGATTTCAAAACGCTGGGAATAGAAATGGCTTTGACAACTGTTGACGGGACGGAGCCGGACGGGTACTGTTGCCGTCAGGGGTTCGCCACTGACCCGATGAAAGAAATCTTTGAGTCGGAACCGGCGGAAGATCTGTTTGTCTGCGCCTGCGGACCGCGTCCGATGCTCATCGCCGCGCAAAAGTTGATGAATCAATACAACGTTCGCGGTCAGATGTCGCTGGAAACGCCGATGGCGTGCGGGCTGGGAATCTGCTTTACCTGCGTAGCCAAAATTCAGGACGACTCCGGCGCATGGGACTACAAACGGACTTGCAAAGAAGGTCCCGTTTTCGACGCCAGCCGGATTCTGTGGGAGTAAATTCTAAAAGAATAAAAAAAGAAACGAGGGCGCAAACGCGCTCTCGCTTCTTTCAGCTCGTAAAGGCTTTCGCCCCTAAAATTATTTATTAACGATTTTTCCAGTCGTCGCCGTGGTCTTCTTCGTCGTCGCCGTAGCCGTCGTCGTAGCCGCCGTCGCCAGTGTCAAAGTCCTCGTTGTCGGCGTCAAAGTCCCCTTTTTTGAACAGGTCAGAGAATTCGTCGAAGTCGTCGAAGTTGTCATCCCCTTCGTCCTCGTCAGTTAGTTCAATCGAACTGCTATTGAGCAAGAATTCCAGCTGGCTGGCGACTAATTCGATCTCCTTTTTATCGGAGCCGTCCATAAGCGCAGCTTCAAACCTGTCCATATATTTGCTCAAGAACTCTCGAGCGACAAAAGGACGTTCTTCGTACTCGCGTTCCGCCCGCTTTAAGAGCGCTTTCCAGCGTTCCATTTCGCGAGGCGACGGTTTGAGTTGATGAAGCCGTTCAATACTGTCGTCAATTTCCTCCTGAGTCAGATTGCGCGAGTTCGACGTAATGACGAATCGCGTAGTCTTCCCCGTTGCGACGACGGTTGCTTCTACTTCCAGAACGCCATTGAGGTCGTAGCTGAAGCGGATGTCGATTTCCTGACCTTCCTTTCCCGGAGGAATGTCTTTCACGGCAAACTCGCCCAAAAAGGTGCATTGGCTGACCCTTCGACCTTCTCCCTGATAGACTTTGACGGTAATCTCTTTTTGATTTGGGAAAATGGTCGAAACCCGCTTGACTTGAGTGGACGGAATCTTTCGATTGCGATTGATAATCGGAAGCATATATCCCGGTTTGTACTCGCGACCGAATTCTTTAGTAACCTCAACGCCCAGCGTAAAGGGGGCGATATCGGTAACCGCCATGTCTGTCAGAGCTTTATCGTTTGCAAACAATCCGCCCTGAATTGCTGCGCCAAGAGCGACAACCTCGTCCGGATTAAGGCGACATTGCGGCTCAAAACCAAACATCTCCGACATCATGTTGCGAACCATCGGCATACGCGTTGATCCGCCGACGAGAATCGTTTCGTCAACTACGGACGTCGACCAGTTGGCGTCTGCTAAAACTCGCTGAATCGGCTTTTCAAGACGTTCCAGCAAATCTTTTGTCCACAGTTCAAACTGCTCTCTCCAAACGGTGAACGTGTTTTCCGGAGTAAGCTCTTCGTCAAAAGTCCCGTCTTCACGAGGGATTCTGACAGTCGCATTGTCCTGGCTTGAAAGAGCGATTTTTGCCTTTTCGCATTCATGTTTCAGGCGAGAAACCATCTTCGGAAACTTAAACTCCGTTTCTTCAAAACGCATGTTCCTGCTTTTGAGAATCTCAGCTACAATGATGTGAGTAAAATCTTCGCCGCCGAGAAAACTGTCGCCAAACGACGCTTTGACGTCTACAACGCCGTCGAACAGTTCAACCGCAGAAACGTCAAACGTTCCGCCGCCCAGGTCGACGATAAGCAGGTTTTTCGCTTCCTCCGATTCGTGAAATCCGTATGCCATCGAAGCCGCCGTCGGTTCGTTAAGGAGTCGAACGACAGACAGTTCAGCAACCTGTGCGGCATGAATCGTCGCCTGACGCTGCGCGTCGTTAAAGTATGCTGGAACCGTAATAACAGCCTGAAAGTCTGAATGCCCAAAATAATGTTCCGCATCGTTTTTCAGCGATCGGAGAATCATAGCCGACAGCTGAACAGGCAAAAAGTTTTGATCGCCAATTTTAACGATCTCACTGGTTCCCATGAGTCGTTTGAAAGCGGTCGTTCCCAAATCCGGATGAACGACCATGAAATCTTTGGCTGCGTCGCCGACAATAACTGTACCATCGCTGTCAAGACCAACGGCAGACGGCGTGAGCGTCTTTCCCAAACTGTTGGGAATGAGTTTCGGTCCGTTGTCGGTCATGTAGGCGATAGCAGAGTTCGTTGTACCGAGGTCAATTCCTACGATGATCATAAGTTAATCCTTTGTTGGGGGGGGAAAAAGGAGTAAACGTCTGTTTGCCCCTTTGACAATTATTCGTTTTATGGTATTATAAAAGTTCTTCATGCGCCAGAGGAAAGGTAAAGTCAAACTGGCGTAAACGCCCTGAGGAGAAACCAAGGTTCTCGCCTCCAACTAAGCGCTGTACACGGTTCTGCCATGAAGGACTATTAAATGGTTATTATATTACATACGTTAATCAAATGTTGATTGTAACCGATTTTTTTATAAAAATCGCAAAAAATTTTTTAAATTTAGATAAATCATCTTAAATGGATACTTTAAAAACCGAAATATATCAAAAATTTCAGACTCTACTGACAAACCTGAAGAATTTTAATTCGATAGTTGTAGCTTTTTCAGGCGGGGTGGACAGCTCTGTTTTGGCGCGAGCCGCTGTCGAGGCGATGGGAGACAAAGCATTGGCGTTATGCGCCGTCTCGCCGTCCATGCCGGAACGAGAACCGGAACGCATTGCCAATCTGGCGCGCGAAATTGGCATCTCTTTGCATTTTGTTAATACAGACGAATTATCCCTGTCGGATTATAGGAAAAATCCGAAAAATCGTTGTTATTTTTGCAAAAAACATATTCTCCAGCGGCTGCTTGACGTCGCTGGAGAAAAGCAGATTTCTGTTTTAGCGGAAGGAAGCAATGCGGACGACGCTCTGGATTTCCGTCCTGGCGCGAAGGCAGTACAAGAGTTTGACGTAATCAGTCCACTGGCTGACGCGGGTCTGACAAAATCGGAAATCAGGGAACTGGCGCGATTCTGGGGCTTGTCCGTTGCTGAACGACCGTCGTCGCCGTGCTTGAGCAGTCGAATCGCTTACGGCGTGGAAATTACAGAATCGCGACTTCGTCAAATCGACAAGGCGGAAAACTATCTGGCTGATCTGGGCATATCGCCGCTGAGAGTGCGGCTGTTTCCCAACGACGTTGCCGTAATCGAAACGTCGGCAGAATGGATCGCCCAACTCGCTCAAGACGGAACGCGAGAATCAATCGTCGACTACTTCCAGTCGCTGGGATTCTCGCGAACGCTTTTGTCTTTAACTGAATTCCGTTCGGGATCAATGAACGTAGGGATAAATGGAAGGCAATAGACAGTAGTGAATATGCTAGCGACCAACGGGAGCGGATTATGTCAAAAGCGCTGTAGCGCGGATTGGGAGCGGCGCCGCCCGCTGTTTGATTATCGTTTATTCTTCGACTTTTTCTTCAGCTCCGCGTTCTTTGAGGAATTCAACCATCTGCTCATATTTGTTCAACTTGGCGACATTCAAGACTGCAATGCCCCACTCGTCTTTTGCGTTGACGTCAGCCCCCTGTTCAACGAGAAATTCAATCAGTTCCAGATTCCCGCTTTGAATGGCAAAATGCAAGGCAGTCTTTCCATTTTGATCTTTTGCATAAACGCTTGCGTCCTGTTTGACGAGTTCTTTAACCCAAAACAGATTGCCAGTCATGGCGGCATAAAAAAAGACGTTAACGCCAAAATAATCGAAAACAGAACAATCGTATGAAGAATCTGCTTTTCCTGTTTGAAACGTCTGTTCATAACTTTCAGCATTCTTTTTGCCAAATTCCTTGATAACGTTTTCTGTCAGACGGCGTTGTCTGTCAAAACTGTCTTCCGGTTGATTCATAGGATTGTTCATTATTTTACTTTCGTTTTATAAAGCGCTATTTTGTGGAAATAATCGCCAAGGCTGTTGTCTGCGGTCTTATCCTGCCGTTGACCAATATACGCTCAGCAATTAATTGTATTTTGAAGCGCTTTGTTTTCTTCTGAAAACTTAACGAATGAGCTATCAGACAATTATATGATTTTTTAAAAAAATTTCGTAAAATAATCGATTATTTTCCCATAGTCGGAAACCGTCAAAAAAGGAAGGCTTCTCCTCTTTTTTACTGTTATTATCTATTCCGATTCAACTCTTGTCAAGAGGCGACGAATATTAATCCACCGGGTTGTTAAATATTTATTCTGAAAAAGGAATATTATTGCTCCTGATTCATAGATAACGGCGTCAAGTCGGCGCCCTCCAAACGGGCAGCGTCTCAGCCGCCCGCTGGTTGACTATCGTTTTATTCTTCTGCGCCGTTGTCTATGAGCCATTTAACTACATCCCATTTTTTTCTTTTGGCGGCAGCAAGCAAGACTGTTGTACGCCATCTGTTTTTTGCGTTGACGTCTAAGCCTTGGTTAACCAGCCATTGAACCAGTTTAAGATTTCCGCTTTTGGCGGCAGAATGCAAGGCTGTTTTATCAAATGCGGCTTTTGCGTTGACGTCTGCGCCATGGTCTATCAGCCATTGAACCAGTTCAAGATTTCCGCTTTTGGCGGCAACATGCAAGACTGTTTTATCAAATGCGGCTTTCGCGTTGACGTCTGCGTCATGTTCTATCAACCACTGAACAACTTCCCATTTTCCGCTTTCGGCGGCAACATACAAGAGCGTCTTTCAGCAATTATGTTTTGAATTAACGAAATTGTTCTGTTTCAGAAGTTCTTCAGCCCGTTCAATGTCGCCGCGTTTAGCAGCTTCATAAAGGGCTTTCGTAGCGCTTGATCTGCAAACGGGAACAATCGTGTCGATCAAACCGCATAACTCGCTTAAAATGGATGTGTCGTTTGTCATCGTAAATCTGGATAAACTGTTTATTGGTTATATTAGGAATTGAAAACGGCATATATCAATCGGTTCTGTATATATGCCTTGTTATCTTGATTATTTATTAATACGATTAATTACCGTTGAATGTTATTATTTTTTTCAAGTTTTTAAAAAACTGAAAATGGGATTTATTTGCGTCCAAAAACAATTATTACGCGATATCCGTTTAATTCAAGGGGGGATTAGTTTTAAAAGCGCTAATTCTTAATTCCTAATTCCTAATTCCCCGTCCCCCTGTTGCATTTCATTTTAGACTCTGATACAATTACAGTCAGTTGGGATGTAAACCTCTACACTAAAAAACTATCTGAAAGGAGCCGTCATGAAAAAACTGTCCCGCCGAGCCGTGTTAAAGTCAGGCGCCGCTGCGTTAGCCGCGGGGTTGTCGTTCCCTCTGAATCTGTTAGCTGGAGGGGCTGACGCGCCTACGTTGCCAGAGGCGAGCTGGAATAATCTGCCCGCCTGGCATGGGTTCAATCTGTTGGAAATGTTCATGAACCCGTGGCAAAACAAGGACTTTGTAGAAGACGATTTCCGCATGATTCACGACTGGGGGTTCAATTTCGTCCGGCTTCCGATGGATTACCGGAACTGGATTGTCGACAAAGACTGGCGCAAAATCGACGAGTCGGCGCTCAAGCGAATCGACAAGGCTCTGGAATTCGGCCGCAAGTACGGGGTTCACGTTTTGATTAACATGCACCGGGCGCCGGGATACACAGTCGCCTCGCCGAAGGAAGAGAAATCGGTCTGGACGGACGACGAAGCTCTTGACGTCTGCGCGCTTCACTGGTCGACGTTCGCCAAACGATACGCCGGCGTTCCGTCCAGCCAGCTGAGCTTCAACCTGTTCAACGAGCCGTCAAACATTGAGATCAAACCGTTTATGAAAGTTCATCGGCGTCTCGTCTCCGCTATTCGGGAGATTGACCCGCAGCGGCTGATTATCTGTGACGGGATGTCATGGGGGACGCGACCAGTTATGGAACTGACGGAATTAAAAGTCGCTCAGGCAACCCGAGGCTACAAGCCCATGACGGTCAGCCATTACAAAGCCAGCTGGGTCGCGAACTCCGAGAACTGGTCGGCGCCGCGCTGGCCGGGTCTTAACGCCTACGGTACGCTCTATTCGCCCAATAAAAACGGCATTGACGACAAAGCCAAACAGCCGCTGACTATCGTCGGGGACTTCCCGAAACCCGCGACCCTTCGTCTGAAAGTCGGGCAGGTTTCCGCCTCTGCCAATATAGAAGTCAAAGCGGACGGCAAGACGATTCTCAAGCGCTCGTTTGTTCCCGGACCGGGCGAAGGCGAATGGACGAAAGTCGTTCATCGTCCGGAATGGGGCGGCTGTTACCAAAACTACTACGACCTGGACGTCTTCGCCGACGTTCCCGCTGGAACGAAAAAAGTAACAGTCAACATGACCGGCGGGGACTGGATTTTCTTCAAGGAGCTTGGTCTGAAAGTCGAGGGCGAATCAGAAGAATCGATTCCCACGGAGATGGGCTGGAACATTCAGCCGGCGCAGCTGACATGGCAGCGCGGGAACGATGGCGGTTACGAGTTCGCCAACGGCGGAATTTCCGGTCGACAATGGCTCCATCAGGAAGCGATTCTGCCGTGGGAAGCCTTGCGCCCGTTTGGAAAATGCGTCATGGTCGGCGAGTTCGGCGCGTACAACAAAACGCCGCACAGCGTCGTTCTCCGCTGGCTGGAAGACATGCTCGCCAACTGGAAAGCGCAAGGCTGGGGCTGGGCGATGTGGAATCTGCGGGGAACGTTCGGAATCCTCGATTCCAATCGCGAAGACGTCCAGTACGAAACCGTCGCCGGACATCAGCTCGACCGGGCGGCGCTGAAGTTGTTACAGAAATATTTGGATTAGCACAATCGATGAAAGGCGGTAATGGAGCGACCAGCGGGAGCGAAATTACGCTTTCGCCGTAAGGCGAACTAACTGCATTGAAAGCGTAACTCCGTTCGCTTCGCTCACTACGTTACCGCCTTCCATTAATATCATCTCAATAGGAGACTCAACCATGACCTATCGAACATTCATTGCAATATTATTCGCTGCCGTCTTTTCGGCTGTTGCCAGCGCAAACGACGGCGTTTACGTTCTCGACAACTTTACCGTAGAAACCGCGCCGTTGTGGCGTTCTACCAGCAGTTTAGAGCGTGTACAGTCGGCAAAACCGGAAGGAGCCGAATTCTATGTCTCGTTTAAAGACCATCCGAATGCCGACCGCGTTTCTATTGACCGATCTTTTGACAAGCCGATTGACTTGAACGAGTATTCCCGCTTTGAAGTCGAACTTGAACTGGATAATCCGGAAACCTTTTCGCATTGCTCGTTTTACTTTCATTCTGGGAACGGGTGGTACGGCTGTATTACCGATATTCCTCCCAAACGAGGCGTGATGACGTTTCGGAAAGCCGATTTCCATATAGAAGATTCACCAATAGGCTGGGATAAAATCGACGGCGTTCGGATTTCGCTTTGGCGCTGTAAGAACTCCAACTCGCGCATTACCTATTATTCTCTTCGTTGCTTTCAAGAACCGATTCTGTTTCTTTCCGTTCCTAACAGCGAAGGCGTAGTTCCCTGGATTGGAACCAATAACGGGAGAATTCTTCAAAATATACTCGAAGAATTTGAACTTTATGCCGACAGTATAACTCTGCCAGCCGATGCGGGCGCAAAGCCAGGCGAGCAGAAGGATTCGGGCTGTTTCAAACGGCTCGACCACCGTTGCGCTGTTATCGTTCTGTATGACAAAAATCTTGGCTCTGCCCAGCGTAGCGTTCTGGAAGCCGAGGCGAAAAAACGCGGCATTCCATTGCTCGTTCTCAGTTCAGATTTGAAAAAAACGCCCATGGAGAAATCCTCGTTTCTGGAATTCCTGACAAAGAACGAAAAGCTCAAAGCGACGATTCGTCAATTTATGCTCAACCAGGCGACTATCGTGGCAGGACAAGCGGTTCACAATGCTCAAAAGACCGTTGCTGAAATGGCTCAGATTGAACGCGAAAAGGGCTTTTTGGAATTCATCAAAGCCTGTCAGGAACGGCACGATAAAGAACTGTACAAGGCAGCAGCTCCCCTTCGGGATTCAAAAACGCTTCCTTTCCGCGGCTGGTGGAATCACAGCGGTTTCGGCGCGTACAAGGGCGACTGGGAACGGACAGCGACAGAGCTGGAACAAGCCGGATTCAACGCGGTTTTCCCAAACCCGATCTGGTCGGGAGAGGCTCGCTATCGGAGCGAGATTTTTCCCGTTTCCCCTGAAGTTGACCAATACGGCGATCAGCTCGAAGAGTGCGTTAAGGCGTGCCACAAACACGGAATTCAGGTTCACGTCTGGAAAGTAAACTTCAATCTTAAACATCGCATTTCCCAAGACATGGTGGAAAAATACCGACAGGAAAAGCGATTGCAGATCGACGCCGAAGGAAATGAGTACCCTTGGCTGTGTCCGTCCAACCCGAAAAATATTGATCTGGAAGTCAACGCCATGATGGAAATCGCTACAAAATATCCCGTTGACGGCGTTCATTTCGACTACATTCGTTACGAAGGAATGAATTACTGTTTTTGCGACGGTTGCCGCGAACGGTTTGAGAAATCCATTGGAAAGAAAGTGGAAAGCTGGCCGAAGGACTGTCTGACAGGCGCTCTGAAAGATAAATGGACTCAATGGCGAGCCGACTGTATTACCAATATCGTCAGGACGACTTACCACAAAATTAAAGCCGTTCGCCCGGATTGCAAGGTTTCCGCCGCCGTGTTTATTCATTATCCTGGGATTATTAAAACTATCGGTCAGGACTGGGCCGCTTGGGCAAACGAAGGGATTGTCGATTTCCTCTGCCCGATGAACTACACGCTCAACGCATACTCCTACGGACAATTTTATAATCGTCAAAAAGAATTCGTCAAACCGGATTTCCCGCTCTATCCCGGAGTTGGCGAATGGAAGCTCACGCCGGACGGAACGATTCAACAATTGCTCAAAGCGCAGGAAAACGGCTGTCCTGGATTCATGATTTACGATTTAACCGAAGACGCTGCAGGAAGAATTCTGCCGCTGCTGAAGAAGAATTAGTAATTAAGTGGTAAGTTTTGAGTGGTAAGTGGTAAGGACTCAAGCGTCTATCCAACTTATCACTAACCACTTACTACTAACCACTTACTACTAACCACTTACCACTAATAAATATACAGGAGGTTAAATCATGACATACCGTTCATTCATTTCAGTATTATTCGCTGTGGCGCTGGGGTGCGTTGCATACGCGGGCGACGGCGTTTATACCATCGACAATTTCACGGTGGAAACGATTCCACTGTGGCGTTCTCACTACAGCAAGATGACCGCCAAGCCGGAAGGGGCGGAGTTTACCGCCGATTTTCAATCCAATCTGGACGCTGACAGAACGTCTTTTGACAGAGATTTTGACACGCCAATCGACATAAGCGAGTTTTCCCGATTCGAAATCGAGCTTGAAGTGGAGAACCCGGAAGCGTTTTCCTACTCTTCGCTGTACTTTCGTTCCGGAGACGGCTGGTATCGCGGCACGTCTGCCATCCCGACGCGCCGGGGCGTGATGACGTATCGACGATCCGAATTGGAGACAGAAGGCTCTCCCGCCGGCTTGAACAAAATCGACGGCGTCCGCATTTCCCTGTGGCGAGGTCAGTCCGTCAACTCGCGCGCTACATACTTCTCGTTCCGCTGTATTGAAGAGCCGATTCTGTTTATTTCCGTTCCCAACAGCGAGGGCGTCGTCCCGTGGGTCGGAACGAACAACGGCAGACTGATTCAGCCTCTGCTGAAGGAACTGGGGCTTGCCGCCGACACAATAGCCCTGCCCGTCAACGCGGACGAGTGCTGGTTCAAGCGGTTCGACAACCGCGGCGCTGTCGTTCTCGTTTCAGATCGTCATTTAACCAAAGACCTTCAAACCCTTATTGAAGCGCAGGCGAAAAAACGCGGCGTCCCGCTGATGATTCTCAGCGACGACCTGCGAGAGAAACCGCTGGAAAAACCGGATCTGCTGGCGTTTCTGATGAAAAGCGACAAACTGAAAACAACGATTCGTCAGTACATGCTCAAACTGGCGACGACGGCGGCAGGAAAGACGGTTCCCAACGCGGAAAAGACCGTAGCTGAAATGACCAAGGTGGAACAGGAACAAGGGTTCCCGGAGTTCATCGAAGCGTGCCTGGAACGTCACGATGAAGAATTGTACAAGGCGGCGGCTCCCCTTCGGGATTCAAAGGAGCTGCCTTTCCGCGGCTGGTGGAATCACAGCGGATTCGGCGCCTATAAAGGCGACTGGGAACGGACGGCGGCGGAACTGGAACAAGCCGGGTTCACGGCGGTGTTCCCGAACATGGTCTGGTCGGGAGAAGCCCTTTATCCATCTGACCTCATTCCGCCTTTCAAGGAACTGGAAACGTACGGCGACCAGATCGACGCGTGCGTTAAAGCGTGTCACAAGCACGGGATTCAGGTTCATGTTTGGAAAGTCAACTTCAATCTTCAGCATCGCGTTTCCAAAGAGTATCTGGAAAAGCTAAGACAGGAAGGACGTCTGCAAAAAGACTCCGACGGGGAAGAGTACCCTTGGCTTTGCCCGTCCAATCCGAAGAATATCGATTTGGAAGTCAACTCCATGGTCGAGATTGCGACGAAGTATCCCGTCGACGGCGTTCATTTCGATTACATTCGCTATGACGGACGGGACTTGTGTTTATGTGACGGCTGCCGCGCCCGGTTTGAGGAATATATCGGGAAGAAAGTCGAGAACTGGCCGCGCGACTGCGTTAAAGGCGAGCTGAAAGCGCAATGGCTTCGCTGGCGCGCTGACCTGATTACCAACATCGTCCGAAAGACGCACGAAAAGGTCAAAGCGGTTCGACCGGACTGCCAAATCTCCGCTGCCGTGTTTATTCAGTACCCCAATACAATCGAGAACATTGGTCAGGACTGGGGCGCTTGGGCGAACGAAGGGATTGTCGATTTCCTCTGCCCGATGAACTACACGCTCGACGCTCAATCTTACGGACGCTTTTACGTCCGGCAGAAACAGTTCGTCAAGCCGGACTTCCCGCTCTATCCCGGCATTGGCGAATGGAAGCTCTCGCCAGACGAAACGATCTCGCAGATGCTCAAAGCGAGCGAGCTTGGCTGCCCTGGACTGATGATTTTTGACCTGACAGAAGGATCAGCGGGAAGAATTTTGCCACTGCTGAATAAGAAATAACAATCCTCAAGTAATCGTTTACAATTTTTCAATCATTATGAAACGTATATTATCCCTATTGTTTGCTGTCGTCGTTTTAACGTCTTCCCTGTACGCTCAAGACGCCGCTTCCGAGAAAACGTCGCTCTTTAGAACGCCGGTCTTTCTTCAGATTCCGTCTGAAACGTCAATTGGTGCGGTTTGGGGCGTTCACGGTCCGGCGGCAGGATTCGTCGAGTATTCTACCAAAGAAGACCTGTCAGACGCGAAAAGAGTCTATGCGTGCGTGCCTCCGCTGCGGTCAATTCAGGACAAGATTCTGTCCGTTCGAATTCGCGGTCTGGAACCGAATACAAAATACTACTATCGTGCGGCGACTATGCCGGTAGATTATCCCAACGCCTACCACGTCACAGTGGGAGAGCCGGAATTCAGCGCCGTTCATTCCTTTACCACGATGGGAGAAAAGGCGCGGTCGTCGTTTGCTGTGATTAACGACACTCATTCTGAAATTGACGCGCTTCAGGCAGTCGATAAAAAACTCAAAGAACTTCAGCCGGCGGTTGTCGTTTGGAACGGCGATATTGTCCATCAGCTTCGGTCTGAAGACGAGGCGATTGACAATTTACTCTTCCCCGGTGGGTGTGCAATGGCGGAGGATTACGCGTTTCTGTTTGTTCCCGGCAACCACGATTTCCGCGGTTCGTGGGTTAGAAATCTCGATACGGTTCTCATTACTCGCGACCCGGAAGAGAAGAATTCCAAGTACTGGGCGTTGGGTCGAAATTTCGCCCTTCGTCAAGGCGACTTTGCTCTTATCGGCATGGACACCGGCGAAGACAAGCCGGACGCTCACCCGGCGTTTAAGGGCTTGGCGGAATTCGAGCCGTATCGAGAGTTGCAGACGCAATGGCTCAAAGAAGCGCTGGAACGTCCGGAAATCAAGACCGCGCCGTATATTGTCGTATTCTGTCACATTCCGCTGTTTAACAAAAATCCTAACGTAAGCCGCGGGGACAGCTTGAACGGAGCAGCCGCCTGGCATAAACCATGCGCCGACATGTGGTCGCCGCTGTTCAAACAGTACGGCGTTCAGGCGGTTATAGCCGCTCACAATCACAATTTCCGTTACGATCCCCCGACCGAAGACCGCCCATGGGCGCATTTTGTCGGCGGCGGACGAACGCTCAATCCCAAACACGACACCGCAACCGTTATAAACGGGACTGTCGAAGACGGGAAAATGGTTCTTCGCGTTTATAAAATGCACGACGGCAAACTCTTTCAAGAGTTTAAATTTGAACCAAGAAAGAATTTTTAGCCGCAAAGAACGTAAAGATCGCAAAGAATTTTTTGAAACTTCGTGAACATCCTCCGCGCCTCCGCATCTCTGCATGAGATTTGCCCAGACGTCTCACACCCCGGCTTGCCGTTACGTTCGCTTCGCTCATGCCCACGGGTTTACACCTGTGGCTCGCCTAACCCACCTACCATGACAAGATCAATTATCCATCGTTGTTTATTCTGTTTTGTCGTACTTGTAACAGCGTCTGGCGCTGCGTTTGCCGGTTGGCAGATAAAACGTCCAACGGAGCTGTTCGTTCAGCCTGGGCAGAAAGCTGTCGTTGAGCTGGAATACATCGACAACGGCGCGCCGACGCCCGTGCCGAACGCGGACTTTGAAATCGTCGATACGGACGGAACTCCTGTTTCCAGCGGGACAATTCAAAACGGACGCGCAGAGTTTACTCTGCCGCAGGGCTTTTTTGAACTCGTTGTTACAACCGGCGCTGCAGAGGACGGGCAGAAGCAAGTCGAGCGTTTTGGAATCGCGTCGCTGCCGCCGTTTTGTACTCACGACGCTCAAACGCTGCAAAAGCGCGACCCGTTTTTCTGTATTGACGCGGCGATGTCGTGGCTGGTCAACAAAGACGGGAACCGACGGGAAGAGTTGGTTAAAATCGCCCGGCGTTCCGGGATTGTCATGATTCGCGACCGGCTCAGCTGGACGGAAATTCAGAACGACCCCAATATCCCTGTCAAGCCGGACGGATACCGCGGCTACAACTCTTATCGAAAGCTCTGCAAAGCCAACGACGTCGAAGTTCTGGAAATGTTTCACGACGCCCCCGCCTGGACGGGCAAACGCGCCCGGTATCCGGAGAACTTTAACGCGATGGCGGATCTGTGGTCAGCGCTTTACCCGGAATGGTCGTCGACGTGGGGCGGGCTGGAGGTCTGGAACGAGCCGGATATCTCCTTTGGCGGCGACGTCCCTGCCGACCAGTACGCGCCGATTCTCAAAACAATGTCGTGGACGCTGTCCAAGCTGGGCATGGACAAGCCCGTTTTAGGCTCCTGCGTCGCGGTTTACAATCAGGAATGGCTCGATACGGCGCAAGCCAACGACGTCCATTCCTACTGTGACGTTTTCAGCTATCACACCTACGCCCGGGCGGAAGCCATGCGATCCATTTACGCCCGCTTTGCCGAGAAAATCAACGGCTCAACCAGTCGTCCGGTTCCGATGTGGATTACTGAATGCGGCAGACCGTGGAAACGGGGCAAAGATCGCGCCGACAGCCGGGAAGACAAAATCTCCGCTGGCGACATCGTCATGAAAGCCGTCGTTGCAAAGTCCGTCGGCGTTGAACGGTATTTCCCGTTTGTCTATCCGTATTACGACGAACGGGACTCAAATTTCGGCATGATGGACAAAGCGTGTTCGCCCATGCGCTCGTTTGTTGGATACGCTCAGATGATTCGCGTCCTGTCCGGATTCCGTTATATCGGCGACGTTCCCGTCAACGGACTGAGCGAAAACAAAGCCCTCGCGTTTGTAACAGATGGTTCCGACGAAGCGGTTCTGGTTCTCTATACGGGAACGGTCGATAAAATTCAATGTGTCGTCCTGCCTTGCCCGGCGCTGCGAGCAGAACGGATTACCGGTGAATCTGTTGCTCTTTCCGCCGGCAAGGCAAACGCTGTTTCCGTTCACGACGGCTTGGTTTACGTCTGGGCTTCTCGGTCTGCGGTTGAAAAACTCGCTGTCGTCGATCCGGCTCTGTTACAGATTCCCAAAGCGCCAAGCGCAAAAGACGTCATGGAAAAGACGCCCCGAAAGGTCTCGCCAATTGTCGTTCGGTACGTCTACGACGAATCGCAGGTTGAACCATCGTCACGCTGGTATCAGCTCAAAAGCGCTCAGAATTCTCAACTAACGCTCAAGTTCGCGTTAGAAAACCTCTCCGACGCGCCGATTGAAGCGACCGTCTTTCCTCCGCAGACGGCTGAATCGACTATAACAAGCCAGACGGAACAAAAGGTCGTCTGTCCCGCTCGCGGTCGCTCGGACGTCGAATGGGATGTTGACCTGTTTGACGTCCTGTCAGAAAAGCCGCTCGCCGTTTCCTGCCGCGTTGCGTGGGAGAATCCGGAGGGCAAAACAAGCTGGGAGAATGAACAAACCGTTGTTATGTTCTTTCACGGCGAACCGAGCTGGGCGGCGTTTTTGAAGAAATATCCCAACCGTCAAAAGCTGGAAATAGGCAGCGCGTCCAACTGGACGCCGTCACAGAGCGTCAACGCGAAAACGATTCTCGTTGACAACGAAGAGTCCACTGGCGCTGTTACATGGAAACTCCGGACAGATTTTCAGGACGGCGACCATTGGACGTATCCCAGCCGATCGCTGCCGTCGACGCTCGACCTGACGAAATACCGCGGCGTACTGATTCGATACCGCTGCCAGCCGGGTCAGAATAACGTCGCCCGCATGTTCCTTTACGAGAACAAGGAGGGCGGGCGCGGCTCGTACATTTCAAAGTCTTTCGGTTCCGCCGACGGACGCTGGCACAGCGTCTTTCTTCCGTTTGACGAATTCCAGCATTGTACAGCCTGCGGAACGGACGCCAACAATCAGCTTGACCTCAATTCCGTCCATAATATCTCCTTTGGAGGAAACACGAAATCGGGGTTCTTCGAATTGGAAGTTGCCGAAGCGTATTGGGTAGAGAAACGGTAGTTCACCAATCGTTTCAGTATCTTTTTCTCTCGCCCTCCGCTGGAGGACAAGAGAAAAAGAGTGTTTGACGATATTTATTTTAATTATCTTCTTTTTCCGTGGGTTTCACCCACGGCTAGAAACATTAAACCGCTAAAGCGGTTCTAGTTGAACGTTTCGCGTCTGCATTATTCCGGCTTATAGTCAAACGTATCCCAGTACCGCTGGTCAAGGTCGAACGGGTCAAGCGGGGCGTTGAAGTCGTGAGTCGGCGGGAGGACGCCGTAACGAATCATCTCGCGGACGTAGTCGCGCCGCGGGACGAATCGAACCGGGCAGTCCGCCCCGTTGTTGTCGGACTTAAAGCACATCGTATAGCGGTTGCTTTCCTCTAAAATGTACTTTCGACCGCGTTCAATACCCGCCAGAATTTTTTGATAGTCTGGGTCATCTTTGCTCTCAAAAACGGGCTGACCGGATCGCGCCTGACAGATTCCCGTTCCGCCGGCTTCCCTCGACAGCGGAGCGCGGAGGACTTTCGACTGTTCCGGATACGACAGGTCAAAGACGAGGTGACGGTTAAACCGTCCGCCGTCCATGGACATGGAAAACGGCACGTACATGTTGTTTTGGTACTTGCTGGCGGGATAGTATTTCTCGTAATTGAACGCCGGGGAGAAATGTCCGATCTTCTTTTCCTGCGGCGTCTTGGCGTGACATTCGTAACAGCGCCGCTGAATGGCTTCGTGCATTGCCTTGCCCTCTTCCCACTGAAAATCCTGTTTGAGGTTGACGGTGTTGTCATTGCAGCCGATCGTGCCCCAGCAGTTGACGCAGTACGTTGCCGCGTTGGGCGCGCCGGCGTCAATCCAGTATTTAATCAGGTTGAGTTCCTGTTCCGACATCGCAATCGGACCGGGGCCGGCGGTGAGGAATTTCCCTTCGTACTGCTGCCCGGTTTGACGAATCCAGCCCATCTGGACGCCGGGGTGTCCCTTTTCGATGATTTGTAACAGAGTACTGCAGCCGGTGCCGATTCGGTACGGCTCGAAGTTGGTAGGCGTGTTTTCTGCGTACGGCGTTATATTGCGGTTGTCGGCGAACATGCGTCGAATCGACATATTGAAATAGCCAATCGAGTACAGCGGCCCCCAGTGTCCGGAGACGTTGAATCCGCCGTCTTCCCTGTCCGGATTGTGACATTCCAGACAATACTTGTCCAGAATCGGCTGAATGTCCCGGGCGTAGTCGAAGAACTCGGGAATTCCCTCCGGACGAACGGGTTCGTCTGGCGGACGGCGCATGATCTTGAACAGCTTGTCCCGGTCTTCCGACGTCGGCGTGTCGGTTCGAAATTCGTGACAACCGATGCAGGTCGTGTTCTCGCCCGGCATGACGGAGGTAAACGAGTGCATTCGCTTAACGCACTTTCCGTCCGCGTCGACTGCCAAAAACAGACAGCTTTTCAAAGCGGGGAGTTTGAAATACGCGCTGCCGTCCGGCGAAACGGGGACTTCTCCCAAAAACTTTTCGACGGAGAACGTGCCGCCTGCCGACATCTCCGCCATTGCGCCGGTGTAGTTAATCGGCTTGGGCAGAGCCTCGTAAATGCGAAGCTTGGTTATCGTGCCCGGCTTGACGCCCTGCATCTTTCTGCCGTGATAAACGTTGACCAGAGCCAGTGTGCCGTAGTCCAGCGACCGGTTTGTCTGGTCGGAAATGATTCGTTCCCGTTCGCGCGTCATGATGGGGCGCGGCTCGCCAATCCAGTACCCCTCTTTGATCTGTTCCGGCGTGAGCGAAAACAGCTCTGTCGGTTTGCCGTCCTGATGGAACAGAACGACTTTGGTTCTGTTGGACGCCAGAATATGGTCTTCGTCGAACGCCCACGGGTCAGTGTGCTCGTTGGCGATGCTGATATACTGAACCCCCTGCGGGTCGTCCGGCCCCAGACGCGGGTCGATCAGGGCGATCTTGCCGTAATGCTCTTTCATGCCGTGTCCCGGCGACCATGTAACAATCACTTTGGACGAGTTCGGCACCGGCTTGACGTCCAGAATCGTGCCGTGCCCGATCTGGTTGCCGTACATGACCATCTGGCGCGTGCCGTCGGGGTTCATTGACCAGAGATGATGAAACGCCATGTGATAGCGGTCGATGTATTCCCAACGCATGTATGCGATCTTGCCGTCGTGCGTAACCCAGGGCGTGTTGTCCTGTTCCAGATTCGGCGACAGCGGGCGGATGTCCGTCCCGTCCGCGTTGCATTTGTGAATCGTCCCGACTTGCGTTTTCCAGCATTGAACGTAACGGTTGGCGCGGGTGGACACGAAAACAATGGAGTCGTCCGGCAGATACGTCGGCTCGTAGTCGTCCCAGCCGGGGGGCGAGTAAATCGCCTCGTCGGACTGCGCCGGGTTGACGTCTTCCCCAACGCCGGTGAGCTGCTTTAGCCCAGAGCCGTCAAGGTTGATTTCAAACAGACTGTAATGCTTTTTCCCGTTGGGAATGCAGGAAAAGAGGATTTTCTTGCCGTCGTAATGCAGCTGGGGGTCGCGAATGCTGCCGGTCGGCTGCTCGAAAATCGTTCGGACTTGTTTCGTCTTGACGTTGTAGATGCACAGCTTTCCGCCCCCGTTGGGGTGATGCGGGTACGTGTTCTGATTTTGAGCGTAGTAGCCGATGTTGGCGTACCAGTGCCCGTCGACGCTGGGTTTGCGAAGGACAAAGAGAATCTCGTCCGGCATGCCGGCTTCCTGAAATTCCTCGATTATAGACAGGCTTTTGTTCTCCGCCGGCGCGGTTTCGTCGGCGTTGGAAATGATATACGACGTCTGAATTAACAAACAGACGGCAATGACAGCGTATCGAATTCGCATGACAGACTCCTTTTGTCAGGAAACGTAATTGGCAGGACAACCGCAGAAAGACCTACTCGCATTTCTGAACGGTTGACATTATTATATCAGATATAAAATTTAAATGCAAGAGGCGGGGGAGAAGTTAGTTAGGAGTGAGGAGTCCCGATCGTTTCAGTGTCTTTTTCTCTCGCCCTCCGTTGGAGGGCAAAAGAAAAAGAGTATTTGACGATGTTTATTTTATTGGTTCTTTTGTTCCGTGGGTTAAAACCCACGGCTATTAATATTGAACCGCTAACGCGGTTCTAGATGAACGCTTCGCGTCTGTCTTTTTTTCTTTAAAAAATCGAATCTCCCCTGCCCCGTTCTTGACTTTTCATTTTGACCCGGGTAAAATGAGAAGAAAAACGATTGATTCATTTGTATACCATAGCCAAGGAGTTAACGAAAATGAAAAAACGCAAATCCCTTTCCCGCCGTCTTTTTTTGGGTCAGTGCGCCGCTGCGCCGTTCGTTATTTCTCAGCTGGGAGGCGTTCAGTCTTGCCGGGCGGAAGACGCTATTCCTGAACCGACGCCATCCGACAGTCCGGAAACCGGCAAACCGTATGCAGGCTGGAAAGAAGGCGATCTCGACCTTCATTTCATCTATACGGGGCTGTCTGAATCGTGCTATCACATTTTCCCGGATGGCACGTCTATTCTTATCGACACCGGCGACATCCCGCAGCAAGGCGGCATCCCCATTCTGCCCAACAATACCAAACGACCGGGCGAATGGGTGGCGCGATACATCAAACGCGTCAACCCGGCTGGGGATCATGTCGATTATATGATGTGTTCGCATTTCCATGGCGACCATTGCGGAAACGAAAAATTCGGCGCTGGCTGGACGTCCGGACGCGGCGAGGATTATTTCCTTTCCGGCTTGGCGCAGGTGGCGGAGTTCATTCATTTTGACGAGGTCTTTGACCGCTCGTATCCCGATTACACCTCGCCTGTTACAGCAATGCGTCAGGGCGAAATTCGCAACTGGCTGAAATTCGTCCAGTATCAGGAAAAGGCTAACGGGCTGAAACGAACGCCGTTTGTCGTCGGGCGCGGGAATCAGATTGTTCTTAAAAAGTCGCCGGATAAGTTCAAGGGACAGTTCCAGGTTCTCAACGTCTGCGGAAACGGGACTGTGTGTACGGAAGCCCCGAAGCCGGAAGACGAGTTCAATCCGAACGTTCAACTGGCGACGGAAAACCAGTTCCTCAAATACCCGCACAACGACAGACCCGGCGCAAATGAAAACCTGTTTAGCATCGGGTTCCGTCTTTCCTACGGGAAGTTCCGGTTCTACACCGCCGGCGATTTCAGCGGCGTTGTAAAAGACAACGACGGAAACGACATCGGCTACGAAGCCATGGCGGGAAAGACCGTTGGGAAAGTTCACGTCTGCAAGGCAAACCATCACGGGTACATTGACGCCATGCGTCCGGAATTCGTCAAAGAACTGCAAGCCCACGTCTACATTCAAAACGTCTGGCACCGCGCCCAGGTCAATATGAAAACGCTGCCCTCCATGACGTCTCAGGAATTGTATCAGGGCGATCGCCTTATCTGCCCAACGGTGTACAATCCGAACGACATTAAACTCATCAACGAACAGTCCTGGACAAATGAAATCGTCAAGCGCGGCGGACACGTTGTCGTCAAAGCCTACGACGGCGGAACGAAGTACAAGGTTTACTACCTTACCGCCAATGACGAGTCCATGATTGTCAAAGCCGTTTACGGTCCATGGGAATGCTAAAATAGTTAGGAGTGAGGAGTGAGGAGTGAGGAGTGAGGAACTGGCGAGCGCTGTGAGCGTTTCTCGCCACTCGCTCCGTGGGTTAAAACCCACGGCTTTTAATATTGAACCGCTAACGCGGTTCTAGTTGAACGCTTCGCGTCTGCTTTTCATTTACTCGCCACTCGCAACTTTATAAGGAGTCAATAACCATGAAAAAACGCAAATCCCTTTCCCGCCGTCTGTTTTTAGGACAGTGCGCCGCCGCGCCGTTTGTTGTTTCTCAACTGGGGTCAAGCCAGACTTGTCACGCTGAGGACGCTGTTCCCGAGCCGACGCCGTCGGACAGTCCGGAAATCGGCAAGCCGTACGCAGGCTGGAAAGAAGGCGAACTCGACTTGCACTTTATCTATTCGGGTACGTCGGAATCGACGTTCCATATTTATCCGGACGGGACGTCTATGCTGCTCGACACCGGGGACTGGGCGCATCATGACAACACGATTATTCTGCCAGACAACAGCCGCCGCGCGGGCGAATGGGTGGCGCGATACGTCAAGCGCGTCAACCCGGCGGGCGACCATGTCGACTATATGATGTGTTCGCATTTCCACGACGACCACTGCGGCGGGAACGATAAGTACCACGCCGGCATGACCTCCGGCCGCGGGGAAGACTACCATCTTTCCGGCTTGGCGCAGGTGGCGGAATACATTCATTTTGACGAGGTTTTCGACCGCTCGTATCCAGACTATGACGCTCCTGTTACAGCCTGGCGTCAATACGAAACACCCAATTGGGTGAAGTTCGTTCAGTATCAGGAAAAGGCGAACGGACTGAAACGAACGCCGTTTATTGTCGGGCGGGCGAATCAGATTGCGTTGAAAAAAGACCCTGAAAAGTACAAAGGACGGTTCCAGATTTTCAACGTCTGCGGGAACGGAGCCGTCTGTCTGGAACCGCCCAAGCCGGAAGACGAGTTCAATCCGGACATTCAACTTCCGACCGAGAATCTGTTTGTGAAGTATCCGCACAACAACAGGAAGGGCGCCAACGAGAACCTGTTCAGCATCGCGATTCGAGTGTCGTACGGGAAGTTCCGATTCTTTTCCGGCGGCGACATCAGCGGGACAGTTCGAGACAACGACGGCGCGGACGTCGGGCTGGAAGGGATAGTTGGTCGCACGACGGGCAAAGTCAGCGTCTGCAAGGCGAATCACCACGGGTACATCGACGCCATGCGTCCGGAGTTCGTCAAAGAAGTTCAGGCGAAAGTTTACATTCCCAACGTCTGGCATCCCGGACACATCAATAAGAAAACCGTCCCGGTTATGCTTTCGAGAGAACTGTACGATGGCGACCGGCTCATCTGCCCGACGCTGTACGCTCCCCGCGACGCAGACGTTATCAACGCTCAGCCATGGGCGAAAGAAATCGTCAAGATCGGCGGACACGTAGTCGTCAAAGTTTACGACGGCGGCGCGAGGTTCAAGGTTTATTATCTCACCGCCAACGACGAGTCCATGACGGTCAAGGCCGTTTATGGGCCGTGGGAATGCTGAGAGAATTAGTAATTAGTGATTAGTAATTAGTAATTACGCAAGCGTTAGGCGAGCCGGGAACGTCAGTTCCCGGGCACGCCACAATATCTTTATAAGATTCTTATCTCGTTTTAGTTGCTTTCCAGCGCCTTTGTAATCAGGTCAGCGGCTTTGACGCCGGATTTGATCATGCCGCCGAAAATCGGACCCATGCGGTATCCGCCCATGACGTTGTTGGCGCTCATGCCGGAGGCGAACAGACCGGGGAAATACTCACGGGTGTTTTCGACCGTGGAAACTTCACCGGAATCCGCCCACATGGGCTTTTCTCCCAAGATGCCGCCGGTCGGGGTGTCGAGCTTGATCTGGGCTTTGCGAGTCGCCAGATTGATGACTTCGCACGGATGCCCTGTACCGTCGAGGACGCATTTGGCGGTTACCATCAGCGGGTCGACGAACATGCCCAGCTTCTGAACCGGTCCCCAGTTGAGAACCAGCCCGCTGACGCGGCCGTCTTTGAAAACGACGTCTTCCACCGCCATGGAATTAAAAATGACGGCGCCGGCTTTGATCGCAGAGAAAATCAGCCCGCTTGCCAGTTCGACGGAATCGACGGTGTTGTATCCCGGCGCGTTGTCGACCGGTTTGTGACCAACGCCGATTTCGTCCAGAATGTCCAGCACGTCGTCCTGAACGACGACGTTGTTAAACAGCATCCCGCCGCCCCAAACGCCGCCGCCGGGCGCCAGATGACGCTCGAAAACAGCGACCTTCTTGCCGCGTTTGGCGAGAATGCGCGCTGCGGTCAAGGCAGACGGGCCGCCGCCAACCATCGCGACGTCGACTTCCAGATGGGACAACAGCTTGGCGCTGTAGGATTCAATGATTGCTCGAGAAATAACGTTCTCTGAAAGAGCCATAATAAAACTTCCTTTCATTAAAAATGAAGGAAATTGCGGAGCAGAACCCCGTTTGCCGCGCTCTTGCTGAGCGCGGCTGAAACGGTCTGTAAAAAGCCAGATCAAACTTGAAATGGCAAGTTAGACAAAGCTCTCGTAATTTCCTACGCCGGCATTACCCGGATCAGGTTCAATGGGTGCATCTCAGCCTCCCAACGCGGGAAGCGCCCCAATACAAATTCGCTTAAAATATTTGTTTATATGATTGCCAAAGGCAGGCAAGACTGTCCAAAACAGGGCAGATTAATAATCTGAATCGTTCAACGGCTGGTGATCCATAGACAGATTCAGGAAATCCCAAATTTTCAAATCGGTAATTTTGCTCGGCTTGGTCGTTGTAATGCCAGACGACTTTTCGATGTTGTTGTTAATGGAGTGAACGCTTCCATCGCAAAACGCGACATTGATCGACCCCGTATGAGCTGAACGAGGAGCCATCTGAACGACGTCGCCGCCGGAGCCGGTAGTACACGGCATTTTCATTTCACCAAGTTGAAGCGCGCTGATTTTACCAGTAACCTTTGAACAGGCGGTAAATTTATCGCCGTCGTAGCTGGAGCCGTTTTTATAAACAGCGTTCGGTCCGTTGGCTTCGCTTCCCCAGCCGTGTCGTACAACAACAGACGCCGGACCAATAGCCCAGGTTCCTCGAACGTCGTCTTCGTTAGCGCCGGCGCGAAGTTCCAAAATCATAATCGTATTGGAATCGCCATCTTCAATTTTAGCGCACGATTGCATTGGTCCCATAACGCCTCGATAGAAACGATCCTGCCAAAACTTGTTATCGTACATTTCGGTCAATTTTCCAAGCCCGACGTTAGCGCCGTAATTGGTTCTTCCCCAGCCGATAGGAGTACCAGATGTAGTTGTAGGATAGTACTTTTCTCCAGCGTTTGGATCAGACGGACACAAAAACGCCTTGACGTTAACGTCGTGCCCGGCGTTTTCCAAATTGAGGGACGCGTGTTCCAGGTTGACTTGAGTTGAAGTTGAACCCGTTCGACCTCTTCCAGACCCGGAAGAAGTTGTGGCGCTATCATACATTTTTTCCTGGATCCAGTTATACAGAGGTTCCTGTTCAATATATGGCATGATGCTGATAATCCAGTTTTCTCGCAAGCCGGTTGTTGTAGACGTCTTGACGGCTTCCGCTTTACGAGCGGATTCCGTTGCGCCTGCGTAGTTAACTGCACACGGATAGCACTTGTTTTGACCTTCGTAGTTTTTGCAAGCCAAAGCCATCTGTTTGATGTTATTTTGGCAAGTCATATTTCTGCCCGCTTCTCGCGCAGCCTGAACAGCTGGAAGCAGAAGTCCAACCAATACGCCAATAATGGCAATAACAACCAACAGTTCAACCAGAGTAAAACCCTGTCGGAACGTCGAAATATTAACAGCTCGTTTCATGATAAAACCTCTCCTGAGAATAAAATGACTTTTGCCCCAAAAGAACAAAGTTTCTCCATCTACTATAATTATAAATCATTTTTATCGAAAAAACAAGGGGGGATTGTAGACAAGCGTCCATTTTTTAAAGAATTATTGGGATTCTTTTATGATTAGGCAGTAGGCAAGAGGCAGTAGGCAAGAGGAATCCGCCACTTGCGTCAACTTATCACTCCGAATTACTCCAAATTAACCAAAGCGACCAACGGGAGCGGTGGTAATACGTCTCGCGCGGGTGCGAAGCCGCACGGGCAAAAGGATTAGGTTTTGTCTCCGAAAAAGCCGATTTTGGCGTTACCCACTTCCAGTCAGGAACCGACCTTGTCGGGCGCGGATTGGGAACGGCGCCTCGCCGCCCGCTTGCGTCAACTCCTCACTCCTTACTCCTAATTCCTAACTAAAAAGCCCCCCTTGTTCAGGAAATATCGATTGGTATAATATAATTTATTATGGAAACAGGAATTATCGATTACGGCATGGGCAACCTCCGGAGCGTCCAGAAGGCGTTTGAACGAGTCGGGGCGAAGGCGGATTTTATTCGTTCGGCTGAACAGATCGCCAGCGCTGATCGGATCGTTCTGCCTGGCGTGGGCGCGTTTCGCGACGCGATTGCAGAACTGCAGCGTCTGGAACTCGTCGAGCCGATTCGTCAGGCGATTGCATCCGGAAAGCCCTTTTTGGGAATCTGCCTCGGATTGCAGATGCTCTTTGACGTCAGCTATGAAAACGGCGAGTACGCCGGCTTGAGCGTCGTTCCCGGCGAGGTAGTCAAGTTTGACCTGCCGGAGCAGTACACGGTTCCGCACATGGGCTGGAATCAGGTTCATTTTGCCAACGACGCTCAGGAAAAATGTCCGCTGTTAAAGGGAATTGAACCCGAGACCTGTTTTTATTTTGTCCATTCGTATTACGTTAAACCGACTGCCCCGTCTGTCGTCGCTCTAACGTGCGATTACGGCGGCGAGTTCTGCGCTATGATTCATCGCGACAACCTCTTCGCCTGTCAGTTTCACCCGGAAAAGAGTCAAAAGAACGGTTTGCGTCTATTGGAAAATTTTTGTCAACTATAAGCCATGCAGCCTATTTTCGTTACCGGCGCCGCCGGATTTATCGGTTCCAATTTCGTTCACGACTGGCTTGAGGTCGAAAAGGCGCCTGTCGTTGTTTTGGATTCTCTGACCTACGCCGGCAACCTCGATTCGCTTCAGGATTTGATCGACGCTAACGACGGGCGCTTTACGTTTATCCACGGCGATATTACGGACTCGTCCGTTTTGAAAAATATCTATGCGGAATACCGTCCCCGCGGCGTGGTTCATTTTGCGGCGGAAAGTCACGTTGACCGATCCATCGACGGTCCGGAAGAGTTCGTCATGACAAACGTTGTCGGAACGTTCCGGATGCTGGAAGCCGCCCGAGGGTACTGGGCGTCTTTGACCGGGGAGGAAAAGAGCGCGTTCCGGTTCCTCCACGTTTCGACAGACGAGGTTTATGGCTCGCTTCCGGAAGACGACCCAACGGCGAAGTTTACGGAAACGACGTCTTACGACCCACATTCGCCCTACTCTGCCTCGAAGGCGTCAAGCGACCATTTCGTTCGCGCCTATTTCGACACGTACGGTCTGCCGACAATGGTAACAAACTGTTCCAACAACTACGGACCGTACCAGTTCCCGGAAAAGCTCTTGCCGCTGATGATTCTCAACTGCTTGGAAGGAAAGCCGCTGCCGGTTTACGGCGACGGTCAGAACGTTCGGGACTGGCTTTACGTCGGCGACCACTGCAGCGCGCTACGAACCGTTTTGGCAAAAGGGAAACCCGGAGAAACGTACAATATCGGAGGAAACAACGAACGAAAGAACATCGAGATCGTTCGAGAAATCTGCCGGACGGTCGACCGGCTTCGCCCTGACCTGCCTCACGCCCCGTGCGAATCGCTCATTACGTATGTAACAGACCGTCCTGGACACGACAGACGCTACGCGATCGACTCGTCCAAAATTCAGCGAGAGCTGGACTGGACTCCCGCAGTCGACTTCAAAACCGGAATCGAGAAAACCGTCAAGTGGTATCTGGAAAATTCAGACTGGTGCGAAAACGTAACATCCGGGAAATATCGCCGCGAACGGCTGGGGAACGCGAAGTAGACATTAGAAGAGTGGTAAGTGGTTAGTGATTAGTGGTTAGTTGGAGCAGCGCCTGCGTCCTTACCACTTAATACTAACCACTTACCACTTAAAACTTACCACTAATCGCCGCGCATATAGCAGTTCTCTCTTTATTTCGCAACCTTGATTTCAATTCTGCCGCCGTTGATCTCCATCGTGATGGGGGTGAGGTCAGGCTTAAAATATTCTATCTTGGCGATCTTAGCCAGTTCTTCATCGGTGTAATCAGGAAGAGCTTTCGGGTCTTCAGACGGGGCTTTTCTGACAGACAGATAGATCTTGCACGGACCTTTGATTACGCCGTCGTTGTAATCGTAAGTCGTTGCTGCGCTAAAAGTCCCGTCAGCGTTAAGCTCAGCAGAACCTTGACGCGGATACGTTTTGGAATCTTTGTTGGGAAGCTGGGGAATAAAGTGTACAGTTGTTTCCGGCGTCGTCCACGGAGAGCCGTCTTCGTAAACGACTTTGCCCGACACGCCAACCGTGCCGTAAGGATTGCTGTTACAGCCAATCAAAAGCGCTGCAACCGTTAAAACCGCAGTAAGAGAAAGTAATTGTTTCATTTGAAATACTCCTTTGTTTAGTGAATAGGAAGTTGCAAGTTACGAGTTGCGAGAGGATTTTGTGAGGCGCTTTGCGTCAGCTCCTCACTCCTAATTCCTAACTCACAAACCTCCTTGTTACTCATCTTAATTGAGCCCTAACACGTCGTCCATGGAATACAAGCCGGGCTGTTTTCCCTGAAGCCAGATCGCGGCAGCGAACGCGCCTTTGGCGTAACAGTCTCGATTGGACGCCTTGACGGTAACTTCGAGCGTTTCGCCCAGCATTCCAAAAATTATATTGTGTTCGCCAACGTTGTCGCCAATTCGAACGGCGTGATAGCCGATTTCGGAATGCTCGCGCTTGCCGACAGCGCCTTCGCGACCAAAGACGGACTTAGTCTGTCCCATTTCCTGGGCGATAATCTGACCAAATTTCAGCGCGGTGCCAGACGGAGCGTCGACCTTGAATCGATGATGCTTCTCGATAATTTCAACGTCGGCGTCCAGATCTCTCAACGCTGCAGCGGCGATTTTCGTCAGTTTCATGGCAAGATTGACCGCCGGCGACATGCTCGGCGCGAAGACAATGGGAATCGTCTTGCTCGCTTCGGCGATGTGCGCTTTGGTTGCGTCTGACAACCCCGTTGTCGCCATGACCAGCGGAATGTTTTGTGCAACGCACTGATCAATTGTCGCGTCCGCGCCTTCTGGCTGGGAAAAGTCGATAACCGCTTCAATTTCCTTGTCGTCCGGAAAGGTTGACGTAAACGGAACGCCAATAGTTCCAACGCCCGCCACAACGCCGGCGTCCTGACCAAGTTTAGAGTACAAGGCGAATTCGATCGCCCCGACAAGCTCGACGCGTTCGTCCTGAGTCCCGATGGCAATAAGCCGCTGACCCATTCTGCCGCCTGCTCCAACGATTGCAATTTTTACTGTCATAATATTGCGCTTTTGATGATTTGAAATAATCCAGGAAAAGAACGTACATCCATTCTTCCGCTATTATCTTCTCTGATTATACTTGATTTCAAATAAAAAACAAGAGGAAAGGGATTCTTACCCGAATTTTATAGGAGATTAATCTTTTTTCAAAAATTGTGTCTGTGGGGGGGTTGCAAAGAGTTCGAATTTGGATTACAATGCAGTTATTAAAGTCTGATAAATAATAAATAGGACAAATCAACAGAATACTTTTTATAGAATCTGTTTTTCCAAAGGAGCGTATGCAATGAATGCACCCAAGACCTCGTTAGAATGGAGTACAGTATTAAGAAAGACGTTAACCCTCGTTCTGGGCGGAGGACGCGGAACTCGTCTGTATCCGTTAACCAAAATTCGTTCCAAGCCCGCAGTTCCGGTTGGAGGTCGTTATCGTCTTATCGACGTTCCCCTGTCCAACTGCATTAACAGCGGTTTGCGTCAGATTTACGTTTTGACCCAGTTCAATTCCAAGTCGCTTCACCAGCATATCCGAAGCTCGTACCAGTTTGACGTCTTCCGCCGCGGCTTTGTTGAAATCATGGCGGCAGAACAGACGTTCGAAAATAACGACTGGTATCAGGGAACCGCAGATGCGGCGCGTCAGTGCCTGCGATACCTCAAAGACAGCGATTGCGAATACATTCTCATTCTGTCTGGAGATCAGCTCTACCGCATGGACTTCCGCCAGATGATGAAAACGCATTTGGAACTTGACGCTGAAGCCTCCATTGCCGCCATTCCCGTCTACGCCAAAGACGCCTCGGGGCTGGGCATCATGCGCGTTTCAGACGAAGGTTTGGGAGTCGGTTTTCTGGAAAAGCCGAAAACTCAGCAGGAACTCAAAGATTTTGAAACCGATCCTGGCTGGATTGCAAAGCGCGGAATCGAACCCAAAGGCAGAACCTTCATCGCCAGTATGGGCATTTATCTGTTCAATCGTCAAATTTTAATTGATTGGCTGAACAATACCGAAAATTATCAGGACTTTGGCAAAGAAGTCTTTCCCGCCATGATGCACTCGCGTCGCGTGGGCGTTCATCTTTTTGACGGCTACTGGGAAGACATCGGTACGATTAAATCGTTTTACGAAGCGAACCTGGCGCTGGCTCGTCCGAACCCGCCGTTCAACTTCAATGACGTCGAAGCCCCGATTTATACAAAGGCTCGATTCCTCCCGCCCGCTCAAATTTACGGCGCCAACGTTGCCAACAGCCTCATCGCAGAAGGAACTCGAATTGAAGCCGGCGCGGTTATCGAAAACTGCGTTATCGGCGTTAGAACCATTATTGGAGCGCGGTCGGTTATTCGCAACTCCATTATCATGGGAAACGATTATTATCCGCAGGAAACCAATCTGTCGTGGTCTAACGTCCCGCTGGGAATCGGCAAAGACTGCACCATCGAAAACGCCATTATCGACAAAAACTGCTGCTTGGGCGACGGCGTCAAGATTATCAATCCCAACAAGATTGTAAATCAGGACGAAAATGAGTACTGCGTCATTCGAGACGGCATCGTCGTCGTTCCGAAAACGTCGGTTATTCCAGACGGCACGGTAATCTAGAAGTCAAAAACGTTCAAAAAGAAAAGACGAGCCGGGACGCTTCCCGGCGCGTGGTTGGACGGTTGTTGCGTCAAACCAGGTCAGAATGAGCTTTCCGATTGAAAAATTTGTTACCGGTTCCGGGATCGATATCTATGTCATTCGCTGTCGTTTGTATCGATCCATGGTCGGTCGCGTTCATGTAATCCCGTCTTTGGCTGCCGTTGTCGACACTGGAAGCGAGGACGATTCGTCCCGACAGGACATTCTCGACGGCTTCGACGCGATTGAGTCACAGTTCGGCGTTCATTTTCGCCCGTCGGACGTTCGCCGCGTTTTTCTGACTCATTCTCATCTGGATCATATCGGCGGGCTGCCGCTGTTTGACAACCCTTCTGTTGAACGCTGCATACATCGGAACGACTATCAGATGATAGCTCACCCGAAAGACTACTTTGCTTTTGCGCTGGAGGCGTTGAAAACTCTGTTTAACCGCTGCGGCGTTCCGGAAGAAGAACGACCGGATTTGACAAAAGCCTTTTTGGGGCTTGGTCCGCGAACGGTCGATTACGACGTCAACTGCGTTTTCGACAGCGGAGACAAAATCGGGGACTTTACCGCCATTCCAACCCCTGGGCATACCAGAGGCCATTCCTGCTTCCTGCTCGACGACGTTCTGTTTACCGGCGACCATATTCTGTCACATACGTTAGCCCCGGTTTGGTCATTGCTGTTTGGAGAAACTCTCGGATACGCCAACTATTACAAGAGCCTCATTCGCGTTCGCAATCTGGCAGAGGCGGGAACGGTCAAGACGCTTCTTCCTTCTCACGAGGATACAATTACCGAACCGATTCGCCGTCTCGATACGATAGAATCCTCTCAAAACAGACGCTTTGGCAAGATTAAAAGACTCTCTCAGCCCTTGATCGACGAGGGAATCGACCCCATGCCGTACGCATTTGAGATTGGTCAAAAGATTTATCCCGCGCCGGATATGTTCGTCGCCTTCTTCGGCTTTTTAGACGTCGGCGTAAGAATGGAATATCTGTATCTTTGAAGAACTCTCATGTAACAAAAGGACGGCTGCCGCCAGAAACGCGACAACCGTCCTTTTTGATTTTGGCAATTTCAAATTTGTTACAGATTGAAGTTATTACAGCTCTTTAGCGATCGATTCGATCAGGTTCTTCGCTTCGATGATTTCTTTCTTCTGTCGTTCCGGCTGATCGGGAATTTCGCGTTCGATGGTAATCGGACCGGTGTATCCGACTTCTTTCAACGTTTCGACAAACTTGCGAGCGTTGACCTGTCCCTGTCCGAACGGAACTTCCTGACCCCATTCTTTGCCGGGATTCTTCGCCCACAGAGCGTCTTTGGCGTGGACGGATCGGACGTACTTGCCAATCTTTTTGAGAGCTTCAATCGGCTCGCCGGATCCGTACAAAATCATGTTGGCAGGGTCGAAGTTGATAAACAGGTTCGGACGGTTGACGTCTTCGATAAACGCCAGCAAACCGTCGGCGGTTTCCTGTCCGGTTTCCAGATGAAGACGCTGTCCCTGAGCGGCGAGGTAATCGCACAGTTCCTGAGCGACTTTGACGAGGTCGTCGTGCGCCTTGGGGTCTTCCGATTTCAGCGGAATGAATCCAATGTGAATGCCGACGACGTCGCAGCCAATCGCCTTG
>JAFSMW010000123.1 GCA_017447745.1 Thermoguttaceae bacterium | reverse complement strand
TGCTCGAAAATCCTAAACGTAATACACGTATAACAGACCCCTTATTATACGACCGACTCAATAAAAGACAATTATCACAAACAATAATTGCCTCCTCTTAAGTTGATACCTATGGGGTTTTAACCCACGGACTTAAAGAATAACAAAAAAGAAATCGACAAATACCTTTTTTCTTCCCTTCCCTCACGCTAGGCGTGAGGGAAGGGAAGAAAAAAGACGGACTCGATTAGAGGTGAGGGGAGAGCGTTTCGTCGTCCGTAGACTAAAGTCGACGGTTATAGAAATGGCGTCTCTTCGAGACGCGGTTCTGTTGCACATCTTGTCTATCTTCGCAAGAAATATTTGCGTGCACCCTGGGGATTTCCATTTTTTCGGGAGCAATCTTGCATTGGATTTGAGAAAATGGTATAATCGAGAAAAGCTGGCGCTGTATATCCCCTGTTTCGGAGTGCAGGAGCAAAGCTCCCGCTTTCATATTTGACGGCTTGCCGTCAAGAAGTTGTTTCCGCTTTTCTTAGCAAGCTGCGCTTGCCGATTAAAGCAATTCTATGTAGAAGAAAAGCGAGAGTTTCGCTTCGCTTCCCTCTCGCACTCCGAAAGATTTACCCATTTTACCAAATTATGAATAATTTCCCTTTTAGAACCCTCGCCGCCTTGTCCCTTTTAGCCGTCTTGATAACTCCGGCGTTTGCTGACGAATCCCGTTCCCCGGCGTCAGGAGCGCGGCAGCCCAATATAGTCTTTATTATGGCGGACGACCTCGGGTACGGGGACGTGAGCTGTTATGGGCAGTCGAAGTTCTCTACGCCGCGAATCGACTCACTGGCTCAACAGGGCATGAAGTTTACTCAGATGTACGCTGGGACGACCGTTTGCGCGCCGTCCCGGTGCTGTCTGATGACCGGCGTTCATTCCGGACACGCCTATATTCGGGGCAACATGGCAGCTAAGCCGTTTGGGGATTCCCCGATTCCCGCTGACGCCGTAACGTTGACGCGGGTTCTGAAAGACGCCGGGTACTCCATCGGCGTGTTTGGGAAATGGGGGCTTGGCGCTGTCGGGAACTGCGGCGACCCCAACAAACACGGCGTCGACCGCTTTTTCGGGTACTATTCCCAGCTGGAAGCCCACAACTATTACCCGCCCCGGCTGCACGACAACGGCGTTCAAATCGACCTCGACGGGAAGACGTACTCCCACGATTTAATCGTCGAGAAGGCGCTGGAGTTCATTCGCGCCAACAAGGACAAGCCGTTTTTCTGCTATATGCCGGTAACGATTCCTCACGCCGCCATGCAGGTTCCGGAACCGTACATGACCCCGTGGCGAGAAAAATACCCGGAGTTCGAAAACGTCTTGGGGCGCTATTCGTACAATACCGTCGTTCGCAACCCGATAGCGGCGTTTCCCGCCATGGTAACGCATCTGGACGACACCGTCGGGCAGGTTCTCGACCTGCTTAAAGAGCTGGGTCTGGAAGAGGACACGATTGTCGTTTTCACCAGCGACAACGGTCCCCATCACGAAGGCGGGCATCGACCGGACTTCTTCAATTCCTCCGGCGCCGTTCGCGGTCTGAAACGCGACCTGTACGACGGCGGAATTCGGGAACCGTTTGTAATTCAATGGAAAGGCAAAATCCAGCCGGGGACTGTTACAGACCACATCGCCGCGTTCTGGGACATTCTTCCCACGTTTGCTCAACTTGCCGGGGCGAAAACGCCGGACAACCTCGACGGAATCAGCCTCGTCCCGACCCTGCTGGGCGACCCGGACTCGCAGAAATCCCACGAGTACCTGTACTGGGAATTCCACGAGATGGGCGGGAAACGAGCCGTTCGATTCGGGGACTTCAAAGCGGTTCAAAACGACATGAACAAAAAGCCCCGCGGGAAAATCGAGATTTACAATATCGTCAAAGACCCCAAAGAACTCAACAACCTCGCTGACAAACGCCCCGACCTCGTTCAAAAAGCCAGAAAGATACTCAATTCGGCGAGAACGCCGAACCCCGTTTGGAATTGGAAGTAGCGCGAGTTAGGAATTAGGAGTGAGGAGTGAGGAGTTTCGCATGCGCTCCCCGATGGTTTTTATACGTCAAAATAACAAAGATACAATAAGGTTCCAAAATGAAAACATTTTATAATCCAAACAAGCAAGAGAAACAGAGCGTTTCACGCTCCTCACTCCTCACTCCTCACTCCTCACTAATTTCCCTTCTCGTCTTGCTGTTAACGTCCGTATCCTCCGCCATGGACGTTGTTACAGTCAAGACGGACGGCGGCGAGAAAACGCTTGAGGGCGAGATTATCGTCAACGCCAAAGACGGCGGAATTGTTATTCGCGACGCGATGAACTTTCTGCACCCGATAACGCCGGACAACATCGTCAGCAAGACGTCCGACGACCGCCCGTTTGCGTACTCTACGGCATCGGAAATCAAGGAAAAAATGCTCAAAGAGCTGCCGCCGGGGTTTAAGGTTTTCGAGTCAAAACATTACCTGATTTTCTACGAAACGTCCGAGGCGTTCGCCCGATGGACGGCGCAGTTGTTTGAGAATCTGCACAACGTCTTTTATAACTTCTGGACGTCAAACGGCATGAAGCTGTCGGAGCCGTCTACGCCGCTGATTGCGATTATTTTTGCCGACAGCAAGGAATACGTCCGGTTCTGCAAAGACGAGTTGGGCGACGCCGGCGACGCGATTATCGGGTATTACAGCATGGAGTCCAACCGAGTCAATCTTTTCGACCTGACCGGCGCAGACAACATGAATCAGCGAGCGTCAAGCCGGGTTTCCGAGGCAGCGAAGATTCGCAACCTGCTGGCTCAGCCCGACGCCGCGCGAATGGTTGCAACCATCGTTCACGAAGCAACGCATCAGTTGGCGTACAATTCCGGAATGCAGGTTCGTTACGCCGACATGCCGCGCTGGCTTTCAGAAGGAATCGCCATGTACTTCGAAACGCCCAATTTGAAATCGTCGTCCGGCTGGGCGTCTTTGGGAAAAGACAACCCCGCCCGACTGCGGCTTATCAAACAGCGTCTGCCCCGCCGGAACCCGGAAGCTATCAAAATGATGATTACCGACGACGCTCTGTTTACCAATCTGGAAGTTGCGGAGGAAGCCTACGCCGAGGCGTGGGGGCTGACCTGGCTGTTGATCAAACGGAACCCGAAAAAGTTCGTTCAGTACCTGAATATCATGAGCGAGAAAACGCCCTTTGTCTGGGACTCGTCCGAAGATCGAATGGAAGAATTCGAGAAATGCTTCGGCAGCTGGGTAGACGTCAACCGGGCGTTCGTCAACGTCATGAAAAGCAAACGCTTGCCGCGGTAAACAATTTTTGAAAGGACACGATAAATTTGGGATTACGAAATAGGTATGATTTACAATTGATCATAGGCAACGCCTTTAGGCGTTTGTTCTTCACCGCTTCAGCTGTGAGAACAATTAAGAATATAAAATTTCGTAGCCCACGCCTTTAGGCGTGGGATTCAAAACAGCATAAATAATAATATAACGCACGAATTCCCCTCCTTTCCCCGCTCCATTCGGAGCGGGGAAAGGAGGGGAAGGGAAGCGTTTGGAGGAGGCGTCTTAATTTAGTCCCCCAGATAAATCTGGGGGCTACGATTTTTGAATTGTTTTTATTTCCCACGTCTAAAGACGTGGGGATAAGAACAGATAAGTCTGAGTTCTACGTAAAAGCATTTTTCTACGTTCCGTCTGTTCTCAAAATATTAACGCACCCGATCAGACGATTATATTCCGAGGAGCGCTTGCGTCCGCTCCTAACTCCTAACTCGCAAACACCTTGTCTGCAAATATCGCTATTACATAGAACGTCGTCATGACCAGATTCACAGTGAGAATCTGTCCCATGGCGGCGATTCGGGAGTTGAGAATCAGCGGGTTGCTCAACAGAGCGCGAAGCGGCGGATAAGACGCGATCAAATAAACCGGCAGGATAATCCACCCGGCGGGGAAGAAAACAGCGACGATTGTTACAATAGACGCTATCCAGAGATAAACGAACAGATGGTACGTCCGTCTTGCCCATACGCGCCCGACGATTGCGGAAAACGTTTTTCTGTTGGCTTGAATGTCTTTTTCGATGTCGCACGTGTTGTTGGTGCACATAATCAAGCCGATTCCCAAAATCAGCGGAATGGAATACAGCAGCGGACGCCACGAAAACGCGCCGGTCAGAACCGTTGAGCTTGCCAGGGTAATCAGTCCGCCCATGACAAAGCCGCTTGTCAGTTCTCCCAACGGCAGATAGGAAATCGGCTTCTTCCCGATGCTGTATAGGCAAACCGTTGCTGCGCCAATCGCGCCGATAACCAGCGGAATCCAGCCCGTCTTCCAAATGACGTAGGCGCCAAGCCCGCCCGCCGTCGCCATGAGCAGGAAGAAAAGCGTCAACGCCGCCGCCGGGCTAACGCCGCGATAAACCATAGCGGAGTCCTCTTTATCCGGCTGATTGTCTGCCGTGTCTGCCCCGCGAACGAAATCGGCGTAGTCGTTAATCACGTTCGCCGAAGACTGCATCAAAATGGAAATCGCCAGCAAGACGAAAAACATCAAAGGCGAGAAGTTCTCCGGGCAATCGTGCATCGTCATCGTCCCTGCCAGCAGAACCGGCAAGACAGACGCCGGCCACGTATGCGGCGCAACAAGTTCGACAGCAGCGGTAGGGGTCATTTTAGGCAGTAGGCAATAGGCAGTAGGCAGTAGGGGAGCGCAAAGCTCTTCAACTCATCCCTTCTCCCTCCTCACTCCTCACTCACATCAATATCGATTCAATAGCATCACTTTATTTCGTTATAGCATCCCAGGACGCGGTACGAGTCACAGAGCTTTTCGACCTGTTCCATGACTTTCGCGACGGGAGCGTCGTTAACGTTGGCGTCTATGTCGACGTAAAAGACGTAGTCGCCCGTCGAGTCGAGAACGGAATCGATGTGACTGAGGTTGATTTTGCTCTCAGCAAAGAGATTCATAATCGCCGCCAGCGCGCCGGGTTCATTCTTCACGAAGAACGAAATTGACGTCTTGTTTCCGCCGTCAGATTTCGGCTCGCTGCCAACGACCAGAAATCGGGTTGCTGCGTGCGGGTTGTCGCCGACGTTGTGCCGCGCCACTTCCAGGTTGTAATACTTCGCCGCCAGTTCTCCAGCAATAACCGCCGTTCCGTCCGGCTGGTTTTCCGCCAGCCATTGAGCCGCGCCGGCGGTGTCGAAATACTCAATCGCGTCGAGGTTGTTTTGATGGATAAAGCTCTTGCATTCCGCCAGCGCCATGGGGTGAGAGTAAACGCGTCGAAGCTGGGTCAACGGCGCGCGGGGCACGACCAGCAAACATTCCTCGACCGGAATGCTGATCGCCCCGACAATGTGCAGCTTGGACTGGTTGAGCAACGCCGTGATGTGGTTTTGACGCCCGACAATCGTGTTTTCAATCGGCAGCATGCCGAAGTCGTAAACGCCCTGCTCTATTCCTTCGATAACGTCCGAATTGGTAGCGCACGGGATCGGCGCGAGATTCTTGTTCCATTCCCGACAGGCGACTTCGGTAAACGCGCCGTGTTCGCCCTGAAACGCGATTAACGGGCGGGCTTCCGCCTGAACGCGTCGAGACTCGGTAAAGATGGTTTGATAAATCGCCTCAATAACTTCGCTGGAAAGCAGCGACCGTTCGCGTTCCATCAGGCTGTTGACAATCGCCTGTTCGCGTTCAGGAGAGAGGATTTTCTTTTTGAATTTCAAGGTCAATCGACCCCATTCAATTCGACGCTGCAAGGCGCGAAGAATAGAGTTGTCGATTCGGTCAATTTCACGGCGTATTTTATTGAGATCCATGGTGGGTGTTGGGGGAGGAAGTGGATGAAAGGCGGTAATGGAGCGACTAACAGGAGCGGAATTACGCAGTTCGCCGAAGGCGAACCAAAAAGCTGAACCTAAATTCATGTTCGCCTGACGGCGAATGCGTAATTTCGTTCGCTTCGCTCACTTCATTACCGCCTTCCAATCCATCTATTTTTCTAATGCGTTGTACTCTTTAATAATTGTCTTTTTAACTTCGTCGTCCTGAGCGTATTTCATCGCGGTTTTGTAATAGGACTTAGCAGCTCCAATGCGACCTTTTTCTGCGGCGGCGCGGGCTTTTTCGATATTGAGCTGCGCCTTTTCCCGCTTCGGTTCGACGTTTTCCTGCTGATACAGCTGTTTCATCTGAGCGACAGAGCCGACAACGCTGTCGGCGGAACTGGGCGCTTCGTCTGCGCTATCGGAACCGAACGACGGGGAATCGTCAACGTCCGAATGGTTGTTTCTGGTCAGGCGATCCGACCCGAACGCTGCGCGTCGAAGCCCGTTGGGAGAATTCTCCGCTCCTGTTCCTTCCGCGGCGCGAACTCGGCTTAACGCCTGAGAAACCGGGGAATTCCCAACCGGTCTGGTCAAACCGCTTGTCAGCGATCCGCCGGTGGGGTCAACTATACCAGGCATTCCCGTCCACGAGCCGACAACAGGAGTGTTGCTGATAACAAAGGGAGTTTGCTGCGTGTCGGAAACCATGCCGGGTACGCCATTGAACGTTGTAACAGACGGGGTTTGACTAACCAAGGATCGGCTGGAACCCTGTTCCATGCGTCCCCAGATGTTGCCGGTAAACCCGTTTCCGCCGAACCCGACGCCGCCCTGAATTCCGCCGCCAGCCCCGCCGGGATTGCCAAACGGCGCCTGTCCCGGCAGAGCGTTATTCCCGCCGAAACTCATGCTCCAGTTTTTACCCTGCAAAGACCAGCTTGTGCCGATGTTTTCATGGAACGAGTCGCTCACGCGGTTAAACGGCGTCCCGGTCGTTACCATTTGGGCGGAAGCGACGCTTGACGCAACAACGAAAAGCAATGACGTAAACAATGCTCGTTTCATGATAAACCTCCTAATTGCAAATTGCTAATTGATAATTGACAATTGCTAATTGCCTTTTTCCATCGACGCTTTGATAAACCCGAGGAACAGCGGGTGCGGTTCCGTCGGGCGGGACTTGAATTCCGGGTGCGCCTGCGTGGCGACAAACCACGGGTGATCTTTCAGTTCGACGATTTCGACCAGGCGGCTGTCCGGATTGACGCCGGAAATGACCATGCCCTTCGATTCGAGCAGAGCCGTGATTTTTGGGTTGACTTCGTATCGATGGCGATGTCGTTCCCGAACCATTTCCGTTCCGTAGGCTTCTCTGGCGTGAGTGCCCTGCTTGAGCCAGCAGGCGTACGCGCCCAAGCGCATCGTACCGCCGCGGTCAACGACGTTTTGCTGCGAGTCCATCAGGACGACAACGGCGTCTTGCGCCTGCGCGGACGCGTTGCCCTCGAAAATATCGGTGTCGGTTTTCCATTCGATGCTGTACGCGTTGGGAAGTCCGCAGACGTGCCGCGCGAATTCAATTACCGCGCACTGGAGCCCATAGCAGATTCCGAGGAACGGGACTTTGTTTTCTCGCGCCCACTGAATCGCCGCCATCTTGCCTTCCGCTCCGCGCAAGCCAAACCCGCCGGGAGTGAGAACGCCCTGAACGCCCTGTAAAACAGCGTCCGCGCCCTTCTCCTCGATTTCTTCCGCTTCCACCTTGAGGATGTCCACCTTGGCGTGGAAGGCGGCGCCGGCGTGCATGAGGGCTTCGTAAATCGACTTGTAGCTGTCGGTCAGCGTGATGTACTTCCCGACAACGGCGATTTTCACCGTCTTTTCAGGGTTGACGACACGGTCGATCATGGCTTGCCACTGCGACAAATCCGGCTCGCGGTCGACCAGATGCAAACGCTTGCAAATAATATCGTCCGTCCCTTGCTGACGCAGAATCAGCGGGACTTCGTAAATCGTGTTGGGTACGTCCTGTTCGATAATAACGTTTTGCGGGCGGACGCTGCAGAACAAGGCGATCTTTTTTCGGACGTCGTCTGCAATGTGCTGGGTCGTTCGGCAGATAATCATGTCGGGCTGAACCGCCAGCTCGCGCAATTTCTGAACGGAGTGCTGAGTCGGCTTCGTTTTGATTTCCCCGGACGCCCGCAGGTACGGAATCAACGCCATGTGAATAAACATGACGTCTTCCGGGTCGCGTTCCAGATGGAACTGACGAATCGCTTCGAGGAAGGGCAAGCCTTCGATATCGCCGACGGTGCCGCCCAATTCAATTAGAATGACGTCGACGTCTTCGCGTTCCAGATTGAGCCACTTTTTCTTGATTTCGTTGGTAACGTGCGGGACAACCTGAACCGTCGCGCCGTTGAAATCGCCCCGGCGTTCCTGCTCGATAATTTTAGAGTAAATCGCCCCGGTTGTGAAGTTGTTGCGATGCCCCATCGGCTGGTTGACGAACCGTTCGTAATGCCCCAGGTCGAGGTCGGTTTCCGCGCCGTCGTCGGTTACAAAAACTTCGCCGTGCTGAAACGGGTTCATGGTGCCGGGATCGACGTTAATATACGGATCCATTTTCAGCATCTCGACGCGCAAGCCCCGGCTTTTGAGCAAAAGCCCAATGCTGGCTGACGTCAGCCCTTTTCCCAACGACGAAACAACTCCACCGGTAATAAAAATAAATTTACTCATTTGACAGGATTATAATAAAACCTCATGTTATGTACGCTTCGACTGGCTTCCAATTTTCCAATCTGGTACTTATCTATTATACCCGAAAGATTTTTAAATAAAAGGGGGAATGGGAAGGCAAAAGGCAGTAGGCAGTAGGCAAGAGAGATTGAAAGGCGGTAACAGCGAAGCGAACAAAGTTACGCTTCCGCCAGAACCGCGTAGCGGTTTACTGTTTCTAGCCGTGGGTGAACCCCACGGAAAGACTAACGCGGTTGAGTTGTGGCAGCGGACTGCCGCATGCCGGCTCCCCCATGTACGTGCGAGGTTCTCTATACGAGCGATTCGCCTGCAAACCGGACTCAACCATGTGCATCGGAATTCGGAATTACGTTTCACGCTCCCCGATAGACTGCGAGAGGAAATCAAAACAAAACTTTCGATAGACATTTCTAAGCCATCTTAAAAGCGCCTGTTTTTCCTATTATCTCCAGTTTCATTTTGGTGATTCTTCTTATCCGGAAAAGTTTAACAAAACGAGGTCATTATAATCGTAAAATCCAGAAAAAAGCTTAAATCCGCCTTTTACAAAGAAGCAAAAAGCGCTATATTAAAAGCGTTCAAATGTTTGAAATTACAAAGTTCTGCCGATGCGTTATCGCCGCAGCGTTAGTAGTGTTATTAACGCTCTGCGGGTGCGGTACTATGAAAACGACCAATACCAAGCGAACGGCAACAGAACAGCTTCTTGTTTCAGACGCCGTCGACAGAGCAATTGACGAAATCGATTTCAGCGTATTAGCCGGCAAGTCGGTCTTTCTTGATTCCTCATCTCTTGCAGACGGCGAAGATTCCAAATATTTGTCCAGTTCAATACGTCAGCAGATTCTCTCTTGCGGAGCGTATCTGAAAGAGAAAAAAGACGACGCAGATTACGTTGTCGAACTTCGGGCTGGCGCGTTGGGAACGGACGAACAGCAAATCATTTACGGAATTCCAGAACTGACAGTTCCGACGTTTGTCGGTTCGGCAACAATGACGATCCCGGAAATATCCGTAGCCAAAAAAGTCGGTCAGCGAGCAACAGCAAAGATAGCTGTTTTCGCATACAACCGTAAAACAGGATTCCCGCTGTGGCAGTCCGGTTCCAGGGAAAAGGATTCCAACGTTCGCAGCCTTTGGGTGCTTGGCGGCGGTCCGTATCGAACCGGAGACATTATCGACAAACCGGAACTGTGCGATCAAAATGTGAACATTCCTCTGGCGGATATGTGGGATTCCAAAGAACGCGATACCAAGTTAAACGTTTGCGATCAGGCGTTTTTCGTTCAAAATAACTACGACGGAGCCTCCGTCAAAGGCAAACCGGTTATCAGACTAAGAAATATGCCGGACAACCTTCGGCAAGATAATATGATTGCTCAGCCAGAAGGAATCAACATTCCTACAGAAGAGCAGCGAATAGCGTTTGAAGAACAACGCGCCAAGGAAAAGGCGGAAAAAGAAGCGAAGGAAAAAGCGCAGCCAGAAGGGAAAACCCCGGAAGAAGCGTCGCCTAAAGAGGTTATCGCCACCGCCCCGGATTCTGGAACGATTAAATAAGGGAACAGGAAATAGGAAATGGGAATAGTAATTCGCTTTCGGCGAATTAAATTCTATTCCCTACTCCCTCCGTGGGTTAAAACCCACGGCTACTAATATTGAACCGCTATGCGGTTCTAAAGGAAGCGCATAGCGCTACTGCCCACTCCCTACTCCCTAACTACCCATGAAATCCCTGTTTTATTTCCTGTCGATGATTTTGATGTTTCCAGTAGTTTTATTCTACTGGATCTACAGCATTTTTCGCGGTCGACAGAGAGCGTTTGCAGACTGTTCTCAGTTTGTATCGCTTTTCCCGGGAACGCTGGGCGTATTCCTTCGATGGGGATTTTACAAGATGGTTTTGCCGCGCTGCGGTCGAGACGCCCATATCGGATTCGGGACGATTTTCTCCCATCCGACGGTTTCCATCGGGAAATCCGTTTATATTGGCGCGTACTGTATAATCGGAGACGTCGACCTTCAAGACGATTGTATTTTGGCGTCCGGAGTTTCCGTTTGTAACGGAACAAAACAGCATTATTTTGACCGTTTGGACGTTCCCATTCGGGAACAAGGCGGCGAATACGTTCGTATAGTCGTTGGCGAGGATAGCTGGATTGGCGAACGAGCCGTTGTCATGGCGGACGTCGGAGCCAAAGCCATCGTCGGCGCTGGCGCCGTGGTCGTCAAACCGGTTGAAGAGAAGAACATTGTCGTCGGCAATCCCGCTAAAACAGTGGGAAGACGCAGATAAATAAAAAAAGAGTGGTAAGTTTTAAGTGGTAAGTGTTAAGGACGCAAAGCATTCATCTCACTAACCACTAACTACTAACCACTTATCACTATACTTTACCCCCTGATTTACACCATTTGGAGATTGCATCATGTTTTACCAATTCCGCTTTGATTTGTTGTTTCTGTTTGTATTCATTGCCCTTTTGATTCTCAACATGACCATGGGCGACGCGAACAAGTCTGACGTTCAAACCGCCAACGCCGTTACGGTTGAAGCGCAAAACAATACCGCCTCGGACAATCCTGTTGTTAAAAACTGAGAGAGTAGGAAAACGTAGGCGAGCCACGGGTGTAAACCCGTGGACGTACATCTAATAGACAACGAGTAAAAAATAGACATTTGAGTTGAGATTCCTTTCTTGATATCGTAGCCCACACCTTTAGGTGTGGGATTAAAATCAACAAAATAATAATCCAGCGCACAAACCCCTATTCCCTCCCCGCCCCTGTTGGGGTGGGGAAGGAATAGGGAATAAAGCGTTTTAAAGAGTGCGTTTATCCAGTTCCCCCAGATAAATCTGGGGGCTACGATTTTTAAACATCCTTTACTATCCACGTCTAAAGACGTGGGGATAGCGTAATGCGTTATTGATTCAAGTCTAAAACGTTCATATCGCAAATAAAAAAGGCGAGAAACGATTACGTTTCTCGCCCAATTTCTAATTACGCATTAAGAATTCCGCATTATTTCCCGATGCCTTTTTCCATCAGTTTTTTCAGTTCGCCCAGATGGAAATTGTACACGCCGCGGGGATTCGTATCGTACTTCTTGCACAGACTAGCCGCCATGCCAACCACTTCACCCATCATGCCGCCCGTTCTCATAACGCGAACCGTTCCCAGTCCAACGTGAGTAACGGAGATGTTGCGTCCCGCCATAAAGAGGTTGTCTATATTGCGGGAGTACAGCGTTCTGTACGGAATGGCGTAGTCCGACTTCTTGTTGTGGTACGCGTAGGAATAAAATTCGTCTCCGGGGAAGAACTTGTGGTTTCTCGCTTCCGGCAGGTGGAGGTCAATTGACCACGACGCAGTAACGCAGGCGTCTTCCCACTGTTTTTTGCCCTGAATGTCCTGCTGTTTGAGAACGACGTCGCCGAGGAGTCGGCGGGATTCGCGTTTGCCGGCTATCCAGGAAACCCAGCCCAGCTTGCGATTGACGCATTTGTCGTACCATTTGCCTTCTTTAATCTGATTTTTCATATAAGACCAATGTCCGAACGCGGCGCGCAAACCGTTGTCGCGAATGCGTTCGATGTCGTAAACCTGATTGTATCCGATTCCGGTTTCCCACTGCCAGTCGCCGTGAACGGACGGAATCGCGCTTTGAGCTGTGAACTGGTGCGCCCAGGGCAGAGTGGGGAACGTGGTCGGGTTGGCGTCTTCGATGGTCGTCCACATGACGGACGCGCCCATGGTCATCATGTCCTCTTTTTCAGGAGCGGCGGCTTCGCCGTATACGCTTTTCGCTTCTCGACCGATATGATAATCCGCGCCGGCTTCGTAGCCCAGCATGGCGTCGCCGGTGCAGTCGACAAACCATTTGCCGACAAACCGCGTTTGAGCGCCGGTGCGAATGTCCTGTCCGTAACAGGCGACAATCTTTTTCCCGGTCGCGTCCATTTCAGCCTTGTAAACGTGAATGCACGTGTAAAGCGTGATGTTCTTTTCTGCCTTGACCAGATCGTAAAGGATTTGGTCTTTGTAGAGCTTTTCGTTGTACTGTCCGTTGCCCGTTGCGGACGCGCCCATTTCCTTGACCAGGTCGCCCAAGTGAGTGTACGGCGGGAGATTGATCTTGCCGCAGATGTGAACGCGAACTTCGGTCGAAGCGTTTCCGCCGAGGACGGGGCGGTCTTGAATCAGAGCGACTTTGACGCCCAGTCGGGCTGCGGCAATTGCAGCGCTGCAGCCGGGAACGCCGCCGCCGACAACGACAAGTTCGTATTCTTCCGGAGCGTCTGGAACAACGTCCGGCAAATCAAGCGCTTTGTGACGAACCGGCTCCAAATCTTTCGGATTGGACGGAACCAGACACGTATCTTCCTGCGTAAAAACCAGAGCGTCAACGCGACCGTCGAACCCTGTCAGGTCTTCCAGTTCGACTTTGACCTTCTGATTTTCTTCGGTGGTTGTAATCGTTCCAGCTTGATGCCAGTCCCAGCCGTCGCCGTCGATTCCCATCGTGTTTTCCAGCGGTTTGGAATCGACGATAATGCGGAACTTGCCCGGCGTCCAGTCTTTAATCAGCTCTTCGCGAGACAGTTCCCGATCTTTGGGTAGCCACGGAGACGCCCAGTTGCGGGTGCGAGCAAAGACTTTGTACTCGCCCGGCTTGGGGAGCGTAACAGTTGTTGACGCGTTGGCTACCGGAATTCCCATCCCGTGAGCCAGCAGAACCGGCGATCCCGCCTGTCCCGGATTTTTAACGTGAATCATCTGGGTGTCGATAACCCAGCCGCCGACGTTGTCAAAATTCTCCGCTTCCACAAAAACGGTGGAATCTGAAAGGGGCGCCGCCGATGCAGTCTGCGGAGCTGCTGCCAGCAAACCGCACAAAATCATGATTGCGATTACAAACAGGGATTGTTTCATAATTGTCGTCCTTTTGGGAAAGGGGAATGGGGATAAAGGCAGTAGGCAATAGGCAGTAGACAGTAGCGTCCTATGGGCAATAACAGCTAGAACGGGAAATCTTCGAGTTCTCCGGTAACTTCCGGTTTTTTCTCTTCGAATTCTTTTCTGTCATGCTGCTCCGCATTGCCTTCGACGTAAATCGCTCTGAACGGGCGAACAGGACAAATGGATTCGCAGCCGCCGCACCCGACGCAAATGTCAGGATTGACGTGAGGAATGGTCAAGCCGTTTTTGTACGGAACCATGGAAACCGCCTGAGTTGGGCAGTGTTCTGAACACGCGCCGCAACTGTTTTCTTTAACTTTAACGACGCAGTTGTCTTCGATAAATACGACCCGTCCCATCTGGACTTTGTGCTTCTGCTCAATCGTCAACGGGACAATGGCGTGGTTCGGGCAGACGTCGCCGCAAATTGTGCAATCGTAGTTGCAGAACCCGCGTGAGAAGTCCAAATGCGGCTGCATGAACCCTCTCACGCCGTATTCTGAGGTGGCTGGTTTGAGAATGCTGGTAGGGCATTTCGCGACGCAGAGATGACATGCTGTACAATGCGCATTGAAATGTCCGATGCTCTTTGCTCCCGGAGGGGCAATTGGCGTTTTACGAACGTACGGCGTTTTACCGGTAAAGAACATTTCCGGGTCTTCGCCTTCTGGAACAACGCCGGCTTTTGCCGCAGGCGCGGATGCGGCTTCCTCTGCAACTGCCGGAGCGGCTTTCTCTTCCTCGGCAGCAGCGCTGGGCAGAGCTTGAGCGGCAACCGTCAGTCCGGTAACGCCAATCATAATGTCGAAAAACTCACGACGCGAGCCAAAATCGTCGGAATCTTTAGCTGATTTCACAATGTTTGATTTCAACGAGGGAGTCTTTTTCGTAGAGTTCTCAATTCCTGGAATGGGTCTTTCGCCAGTTCCTAAACAGATTCCGTAATGAATCGCGTCTTTGCGACAGGCGGAAAGGCAGTCGAAGCAGTCGACGCAGCGGCTGAGATCGACGATTTTGCCTTTGGGGTCTATACAGGAAGACTTGCATCTTTGAGCGCACAAGCCGCAGGATCCGCATTTGCTTTTATCAATCCAGACGCGGAAAATCGCAAGTCGGGAAAACACACCCAAAAGCGCTCCAACAGGACAAATCGTATTACAGTACGTTCTTCCGTTTCTCCAGGCAAGATAGCCGATGAAAATCAGGAACCCCAACGCAACGCCGACTGCCGCCAGCGAAAGCGGAATCGCGTTGACGTAATAAACCGGCAAGCCCAAGACTTCTTTAATTCCGTACTGATTGCAAATATACCAGTACAGATTGTTGCCGCCCTGATAAATCGGTTTGAATACATTACACGCAATGCGTCCGAAAATGCTGTACGGGTCAAACAAAAGCGAAACCCACGAAACATAGGACGAAATGCGTTTGCACGTTCCAACGGCAGCTGGCGCGACCAGTCTGACGACAAGCGCAAGATAGCCCGTTAAAAACAATGCCAAAACGACAAAACGAAGGAACGGAATCGGCTTTTTGTATTCAAACTTCTTTTTGGAATGAATCCGCTTGGCTGTCGCGCTGATAATGTCCTGCAAAACGCCCAACGGACAGACCGTCGAGCAGTAAATACGTCCAAAGAAAAACGTTACTCCTAAAATAGCGCCAATGATAATCCATGAATGGGACTTGAGGGCCGGGATAAGCTGAATTCGTTCCAGCCAGCTGAATTGAGTTGGCAGAAATCCGGCAAAGTCAACAAAAAACAGCGTTATTCCGAGGAATAAAACCAGCGCGGCAATAATGCGAAGGATTCGTAACATATTGGGGGTAGAAAATATCTGGGGACGGTTGTGAGTTAGGAGTTAGGAATTAGGAGTGAGGAGTGAGGAGTTAAGGAAGGCAATAGTCATTAGTTTTCTGTCTACTGTCTCTATTAACCGCTAACGCGGTTTTTCCGGGGGCTTACGCACCCCGGCTCGCCTATGACCTCGCTAATTCGTCTGCTTCTTAAGGTTGATTCTCTTGATGGAGTCTCTGGGCGGATTCATCGTTCCCAAACCGAGTTCTTCGCCGTGAGCCAGATGTCCGACTTCGTTAAGAGGCATGTTAATGTATTGTCCAAAGAATTTTGTTGCCAGCGTATCGACAGCAACGATGTCCGTTCCCATAATCAGGGCTTTGGGTTGAACGACGTCATTCAATGAACGTCCGCGGGGACCGTTAGTCAGCATGGCGCGATAGGCGTCGACAATGTTCAAAACAGCGCCGGGGTTGAGCGTGCAGATGTCGGCGATGCACTGCTGGAGGTCGTGCGTATGCATGAATCGTCTGTCGAGAACGATTCCCATGTGGTTTTTCATGCACAGCGTCATGCGGGCGCCGGAATGGTTTTTCATAACGGGGCAGTTGATCCAGACGTCTGAATCGAGAATCGCCTGATGAACCATGGCGGTTTTCATGCTTTTGGCTCGCGGCAGCTGAATCTCGCGGTAGTATTCCGGTTCGTTGCCGGGAACGACTTTCGCGCCGAGTTTTTTAGCGGCTTCTTCAATTCCGCTGGACTGATAGCAGCGTCGCCATTCGTCACAGGTGTGGTCAAAGACGGTGATTTCTTTAGCTCCCGCCGCCCAGCACGCCTTAATAATCGCAGCAACAAGAATCGGGTTGGTGTTAGCCGACAGTTCCGGCGTTTTATCCCAGCCGATGTTGGGCTTGATGGTAACTTTCATACCGGGCTTGACGAAGCGCTTCATTCCGCCCATTTGTTCAATCCCAGCGTTGAACATCGCGTCCGGTTCGCCGCCCATGACAGCAACCAGATTATAAGTTCCGTTTGCGCCAGCGCTTTGAGCCATCACGTCTAACGCGTCAACGGCGGAAAATGCCGCGGCAGTTCCAGCAGCGGCAAGAGTCTGTAAAAATTCTTTTCGATTGAGATTTGTCATGATTCTAAATTGTTGTCTAAAGGGAACGAAACTTACTTTTGAGCCAATCTGTACAATTCCAGAACGGGAACGCCAAGTTCTTGAGCAATTCGACAGACGTCTTCGTATTCAGGAATGATTCTTTGAGTACCGTCTGGAAGAATTACGCTTTTTCCCGCAACCGTCTGTCCGTTTTCCAGCTGAATTTGACACGATTCTCTCGGTAAAACGGTTCGATCGACTTTCCATTTTCTGACGCCCAGGGTGGACGTGTGAGTAAACAGAGCCGACTCGACCGCTTTGACCTGGTCTTCCCGGCACAAAACCGACACGACAACGCCGGGGCGCTGTTTTTTCATGTTGACAGCCGTTGTCCAAACGTCCAACGGATTGAGCTTCCAAAGCTCTTCGACAGCGCGCCCGATCAACTCGCCGGGCAGGTCGTCTATATTGGTTTCTATCTGCCAAACGGAATCGCCCTGCAATTCAGCAGACGTTTCCGCAAGCTCTCCTAAAACCAGACGGAGCGTGTTGGCTTGCTGCGGCAGATCTCGACCGCCAGCTCCAACGCCGATTTTGTCAATCGTCATGGGCGGCATTTGCCCAAAGCGTTTGACGTAATACTTGAGAATGCCCGCTCCGGTTGGAGTGGTTAACTCAAACGGAACGTCCGACGGCGCCAGAGGAACGCCGGTTAAAAGCTGAGCCGTGGCCGGAGCTGGAACGGAGACCTCGCCGTGAGCGATTTGAATCGTACCGCAGCCCGTTGGGACGGCGGAAGCGTAAACGGCTTCAACGCCCAACCAGTTCAGACCGGCAACAGCTCCGACAATATCAGCAATGGAATCCGCCGCTCCAACTTCATGAAAGTGAACCTGTTCGACTTCGCACCCGTGCGCTCGCGCTTCCGCCTTGGCTATGAGTTCAAAAACGCCAATGACTTCCGTTTTGACCTTATCCGTCAAATCGGCGGCATTTAAGACCATCGCGCAAATATCCGCCATGGTTCGATGACAATGAGCGTGATGATGAGCGTGGTCGCCGTGGTCGTGCTCATGATGATCATGATCGTGATGTTCATGCTCGTGGTCATGGTCATGATGCTCGTGATGTTCGTCGACTAACGCCTGCGTCGCCCGGAACCCGTGCCGCATAACGATTTGAGCGTCTATGGTAATAGACGGCAGGACAGACTGCACGGCGGAGCGTATGACGTTTATGGGAACGCCCGCGTCGAGCAAGGCGCCCAGCGTCATATCGCCGCTAATTCCGGAATGACAGTCGAACCAGGCTGCTTTCATGATGGTTTAGAGCTGTTGAGTAGCTTTTACTGGGGTAGCTTCTTCGGACGTCGTTTCTCCGGTATTGGCGTCTGTTGCAGTCAATTTGCACTCTTCATCCGTCCATTCCAGACCGTCCGGAAGTTCCGATTTACCTGGGAACAGAAGCAGAACGCCTGCGATAACCACAATAACGCTTGCTGTGGCAACTGAAAAACGCAGGGACGGCTGACGAAGATCTCGCGTCAGAAGAGCGTACAAACCAGCGGCAATGAACGCTTCAATAACAGCCAACGGCAGATGAGCAAACATCAAATGCTTAAAAACGTCCATTGTACCTTTTCCACAAATAGCCAGTTCCGCGTCCAAAGTAAGAACAGCCAGAACCAGACCGCAGAATGCGGCAATGCCCGTCGAAACGAGGTTGTTAAGCCCAAGCTTATTGAGTCCAAGACGAATCAAACCGCCAACGCCTGCGCCGACAATGCCCATGTTGAGAATGTTGGCGCCGAGGGCGTCAATGCCGCCGTCTCCCAAGCAGAACGCCTGAATGGCAAGAACGGTTGCCATGCTGATAATACCGCCGGGGATGCCCAAAATCGCCGCCGCCAGGACGCCGCCGATGAAGTGCCCAGAAATGCCATGCCAAATCGGGAAGTTGAGAGCCTGAAGGACAAAAATAATCGCTGTAACGCCCAGGAATTTCAATGTGCCCTGTTTGATAGCGCTATAAACAGTCTTGCGAAGCTCGTCGCCAGAAACTTCTTTTGAAGCATCAATAATAGAATCAATGCGGCGCTTATAAGCCCAGCCTGCGGCAGCGGCAAGCGTAATTCCAGCAACGGTAGCCGTAACGGGACAAATCGGACCAGTTAACATCTCTTGAGGAATATGCATGTTGTCTCCTTGTTGTTAATTGTGGATGGAAAACATTTTAGATAACTCATTAATTCTATATTATAAATTATCCTTGGAAGATTTACAAGGGGGAAGAAGAGAATTTTTTGCAAATTTTTTACAAATCGTTTGCAAGATTTTGTATTTTATGGAGTGCGACGGCTTGCCGTCGCTTTCATTACCAGTCCCGATGCGAACTACGAAAACCGCTATTCGTGCCAGCAATGTATTGAATACCAAGAATTACCAATGCGGGAAATGCATTTTCAGTTCAGACGTTACTGGCACGAAAAGCATTGGATATTCTTTACGTTTTTCTTGTAAAAGCGACCAACGGGAGCGTGTATTGGCAGGCGCGCGGCAGCGCGGGTTGGGAGCGGCGCCTCGCCGCCGACGGCAAGCCATCGCACTACAAACGTCTCCAAATTACTGCTTGTTTATCGCCGGAGGCGGGGTAACTTCAATAAGACGTTTGATGATGTCGTCCGTCGTCATACCTTCCGCCTGAGCCTGGAAGTTGGCGCTGATGCGGTGTCGCAGAGCGGGAACGGCGATTTTGCGAATGTCGTCCACGGCGACGGAGAACCGACCTTCCATGGCGGCGATCGCTTTTCCGCCCTGAATGAGGAACTGCCCGGCACGAGGACCGGCGCCCCAGTCGACCAGATCCTGAACGAACTTGGGCGCGTCTGGAGATTTCGGGCGCGTCGCTCTGACCAACGCTGCTGCGTATTTGACGATGTACTGGCTGACGGCGACGGAGTTGACCAGTTTCTGGAAAACGAGAATCGTCTTTCCGTTGAGGATATGTCCGATTTCGACTTTTTCGCTTCGCGTCGTAGCGGCGAGAATGCGCTCTTCCTCTTCCAAAGTCGGATAGTCGATTTTAATATTGAACATGAATCGGTCAAGCTGGGCTTCCGGCAGCGGGTACGTCCCTTCCTGTTCGATGGGGTTTTGAGTAGCAATCGTAAAGAACGGGGCGGGCAGCTCGTACGTCGTCTGACCGACTGTTACTTCCCGTTCCTGCATCGCCTGAAGCAGAGCCGCCTGGGTTTTGGGCGGGGTTCGGTTGATTTCATCCGCCAAAAGAATGTTGGTAAACACGGGACCTTCCACAAAGCGGAAGTTGCGGCGACCGTTTTCGTCTTCGTCGAGAACGTTTGTCCCGGTAATGTCCGTCGGCATGAGGTCAGGCGTGAACTGGATTCGTTTAAATTGCACGTCCAGAATCTTCGCCAGGGTCGAAACCATGAGCGTTTTCGCCAGCCCCGGCACACCCTCGAGAAGACAATGCCCGCGAGTAAAAATCGCCGCGAAAAGCTGTTCAATGACTTCGTTTTGACCAATAATGACTTTTTGCAATTCGTCCTGCATGCGTTTCCGCTGAACGGCGAAATCCTGCAGCAGTTCGACTAACGTTTTCGGTTTTCCAGTTGACATGATGGGGAATTATTTGAGGTAAGGAATCAGGATTGAGCGCTGTCTTTCATAACGCTTTGGATTTCCTGTTTGCTGCTAAAGTAATATACAACGCCGAACGTCGAAACCAGCAGCACGAGAATTCTATACGTCAAAGCGACTACAAGCCCCGAACCGACGAGCATCTTTTCGCCCGTCGCCAGAGGAATCGCGGAATAAAACAGATCCAAAACCACTTCAAACGGACCAACGCTCAGCGGAATCGCCCCGGTTGACAGTCCCAGCGGCGTAATTACCAAATGCGTTTCCAGCGGGAGGGAATTCGCGCCAAAAAGTGACGCGGAGATCAGGAAAATGCACGCGGCGAAAAAGAAATGGACGACCAGCCCCATGACTGTTACAACGACGAGCGTTTTGATGTGTTTCTGAAACAGACGAATGGACTCGACCGTTCGTCTAAGCCCTGCGCCGACGTATGGAATAAGTCCCAACGCTTTGATGGATTTGCCGTTGGTATAGTCCGGTCCGAGAATAATTCCAATGAGAACCGTCCACGCAACGGCGACAATATACGTCGCGTAACAGATTTTCTGAATAACGGAGTTGTCTATCTTGTCGATTCCGGAAAAGAAAATCGCAACCGCCGCCAGCAGAAAGAGCGAATACAGTCCAAACAGACGGTCTGTAAAGACAGTCGCCAGCGCGTCTGGGATGCGCGACTGAGGCTTTTCAGTTCCAGTTGAACTTTTATCAATCGTTTCCTGTTCTTTGGCAAGAATCCACGCCTTGAGAAGGTCGCCGCCGACGATTCCGCCGACTGGCAAGAGATTGAAAAGATATCCGATAAACCCGATGCGAATTGAGTCCAACCAATGGACCTGAAATCCGACCGCCCGATTGAGCAGGTGCCATCGAACAAATGTAATAACGGACGCCGCCAGACAGCAAAGAAAAGCCAAAAGCAATAACGTCCAGTTCTTTTCTGTTTCCATCAGAACGTTAAACACGTTCTTTCCGTTAGCGTCTGTCGTGTTGATTGCCATGTAAAACAGAAACGCCAAAATGCCGACTGACGCTAAAATCTTAACGGCGTTGATTAAAAATTTCTTCATAAAAATGGTTTTGTATAAATGTAATATTGCTCTGGAAAGCTGCATCGCGTCCCGGAGGGACGCAACTCTTGTAACCGTGGGCTTTAGCCCACGGAATATACTCAATATACCCCGCTTATCGCTTTAGCCGCTTTTCCTCCCGTGCCCCTTTTAGGGGCGCGGGAGGAAAGGCGTATTCTTCGATAAAAAACGATTCTTCCATCTTGTACCAACGGTTAAAACCGCCGGTTACAATGAGTTTCGCCCCTTCGGGGCTATTTCAAGCGACCAACGGGAGCGGAAATAATGCGTTTCGCGCGGTAGCGCGGTTTGGGAGCAGCGAAGGTGCCATCCAGCAGGTATAGTATATGTTTTATGGAGAATATTATTACTCATTTTTAAAAAGAATGCAATAGGAATATTAACACGAGGCGGGCGAGAGGTTCTTTTTTGCGAAGAATAAAATGGGCGTTCAGAGACGTCAAAAAACTATTATCGTCCGCATAGAGGGGAAAAATCTCAATGCGGACGATAATTCGGTTTAATTCAAACGGCTAACCCCGATTGACAATTATTCCTTTTCTTCAGATTGACTGATAAACATTTTAAGAACGTCAGCCAACTTGTTGACCTCAGGATCGGTGGATTCCGTAAGGGCTTTGAGATAATTATCCTGGCGATCTTCAGGAGCTTTATAATCTTTCAGCTCATTGGCGCCCATAACAATTAATACAGCGACACCAGCCAGATCCGGAGTGATGTCTTTCCCGGCCTTTTTGACTTTTTCGTCGATTTCTGCCGCCGCTTTAGCAAACTCTTCGACATTGCCTTCACGGATGTAGCCCATCACTTTATTCCCAAAGAGCATTTTTTCGATTTTATCAGCAGCCTTCGATTTGTCCATCTTACGAAGTTGCGCGGCAAACGCTTCCAATTTGGCGTTAGCGGCGTCTGGTTCCCCGTTGTTAAGCTGGGTTATAATTTGAATAAGCTGAATCTTTGCTCCGATCAATTCGTCAAAATCTTCGTCGGAAACGTCTTTGAGAAGCATAGCCTTGTCGGTTGCATCCTCAATGCGGGTGAAATATTCCTTAGCCGTACTTTTTAACGATTCTTCAAATTCTTTAGACTGGGGATTGACGCCGTCCTTTTTGGCTTGACGCATCACTTTTCGCAATTTCTTTTCGAGCAGACCGTTTACCTTTTTGATATACTCTTTATAATCCGCCAGAGTTCCTTCTGCCGGGACGTCCGGAATGGCTTCGTCAGCAGCCTGATCGTCTTCGTCCAGATCGTCAACGTCTTCCTCTTCAGAGTCTTCGTCAGCGAAAACGTCAACCTCTTCTCCTTCTTCTTCCTCGTCGACAGTACCAATGCCTTCGACTTCGCCATAGATTTTGACGAGCTGTTTTTTCAGTTCGGCGCCGCGAGCGTTAAGGGAAATGACCTTGCCGTCTTTTCCAATGAGAACCGGGCAAGGAATGCCATTAATTCCATAGTACTCGGAAACCAGAATCGGATCGCCGGATTTGGTTTTCAGACCGGGAACGACAGCTTTGCCGTCAAACATCTGTTTCCAAGGGATGTCGTTATCTTTGAGGAATTTATTTAAATCCTCTTCCTCTTCGGGATCGTCACAGGTAACGCCGATAACTTCAAAGCCCTTTTCATGATAGGCGTCGTACATTTTTTTGACGTTCGGCAGTTCAGCGCGGCACGGTCCGCACCAGGTTGCCCAGAAGTCGATCAAAACGACTTTGCCGGCGTAATCTTCGGCTTTGTATTCAGAACCGTCGGTAAACGTTCCGCCGAATTTGAATTCTTTGCCCAGCGAGTCTTCGAATCTCTTTTCGCCTTCAGCGCGCATCATCTGTTTTTCCATTTCGCCAGCAATCTTTTGGACTTCCGGATCGGAAGCTTCAGCAAGCGCTTTGAGATACTTTTCCTGACGTCCTTCCGGAGCTTTATAATCAGACATAGCGGCGCCTGCTATTAAAATTAAACCAGCTTGTTGAGCCAAATTACGTGAAATATCTTTTCCCGCTTTTTCGACTTTTTCGTCAATCTCAGCGGCGGCTTTGGTAAACGCTTCGACATTGTTCTCATGGACGTAGCCACGAACTTTTTCCTGGAAAAGAATGCCTTCGACTTGTTCGGCGACGTCATCTTTTCCCATTTTGCGAAGCTGTTGTGCAAACGCTTCTATTTTGGCTGAGACAACGCTTTCGTCTTCTTCGTTAAGCTCAGCCAAGGTTCGAATACTCTGAAACTTATAGCTAGCCAACTGTTTAAAATCGTCGTCAGAAACGTCTTTGAGAAGCATCGCCTTGTCAGCAGCCTGTTCAATGCGGTTGAAATATTCTTTCGCCATCTCCTTCAAGGAATTGGCAAACTTTTCAGATTGTGGGTTAATGCCGTCTTTTTGAGCTTGGGCGATCATGCTTTGAGCTTTTTTCTGGAGTCCTTCCTTCAGAGCGGCAATACAATTCTGATAGTCTTCCAGAGTTCCGTTTTCCGGAACAGCGGGAATGGCTTCTTCAGCCGCTGCAGATTGCTTTTCGGAATCCGCTGCTTCTTCCGCTACGCTGACAGGCGTGTAGGACGCCAGCGCGAAAATCAGGCACAGAGCCAATAATACAAAACGCGTTTTCATGAAAAATCCTTTCTTTGAAAAAACAAGGTTACATACCGATAGTATATCAACATCCTGTCGAACCAGCGGAAAACAATCGCCGATTATTGAGACGTCGTCCCTGTCGATACTTTCTATTCAAAACAACGTAATATGATTGCGAAACTGGGATTATTCCCAAAACATATTACTAAAACTACAATTGCTTTAATAATTATTTCTACGTTGGAAGCGTCCAATTAGTTCTTTCCGAATATTTTTATGAGTTGTCTTTCCAGTTCTTTGCCGCGCGCTGAAAAGGTTATAACTTTACCATCGGCGTCAAGAAGAATGGGGTAAGGGATGCTGGTAATATTATAATATTCGAAAACTCTGATTGGATCGCCGTCTTCGGTCGTTTCTCCTGGAACCATTGCTTCATCGATAAACATCTGTTTCCAGGAAATATCATTATAGGTAAGGAATTCTTTAAATTCTCCTAATTTGTAGGGCTTGTCGCATGTAACGCCAATGATTTCGAATCCTTTATCATGATATTTGGCGTACATTCTTTTGACGTTTATCAGTTCAGCGCGACACGGTCCGCACCACGTTGCCCAAAAGTCAATCAGGACGACTTTGCCAGCGTAGTCTTCCGCCCTGTATTCGGAACCGTCAATAAACGTTCCGCTGAATTTAAAAACGGGACGATTTTCTGGCGGAATCTCCGACGAGTCAGACGGTTTCCCCGACGGCATACAGGAAACAACCGGGAATAACAAACATAATAAACATAACAACCATAAATGGCGTGATTTCATGAATAAAATCCTTTCATTAAAGTTTGGAATTCCCAATGTCATTTTACACCCGATCGCGCCGGCGGCTAAAAAAACCGCCGGTTATAGAAACGTCTTCCAATTAACGTTTATTTATTGTCTTCTGCGGCTGGAGCAGCTTCAGGAGCGGCAGGTTCTGCCGGAGTCTCGGGAGCGGCTTCGGGAGCGGCGGGTTCAGCCGGAGTTTCAGGAGCAGCATCGGGAGCAGCAGGTTCAGCCGGAGTTTCAGGAGCGACTTCCTCTGCAGGCGCGGCGGGTTCTGCCGGAGCTTCAGGAGCGGCTTCCTCAGCAGGAGCAGCGGGTTCTGCCGGGGTCTCTGGAGCGGCTTCGGGGACGGCGGGGGCTGCCGGGGTCTCAGGAGCGGCTTCGGGAGCAGCGGGTTCTGCCGGGGTCTCAGGAGCGGCTTCGGGAGCAGCGGGTTCTGCCGGGGTCTCTGGAGCGGCTTCAGGAGCTGCAGGTACTGCCGGAGCTTCAGGAACCGGAGTTTCTTCTACTCCGTCAAAAATCCTGGCGAGTTGAGTTTCCAGTTCTTCGCCGCGAGCGTCAAGAGAAAGGACTTTGCCATCTTTTCCAATGAGAACCGGGCAGGGAATTCCGTTAATTGAATAGTATTGGGAAACTGTAACCGGTCTGCCGTCTTTGGACTTTTCACCAGGAACGACAGCTCTATCGTTAAACATCTGTTTCCAGGGAATCGCATTTTCCTTCAGGAAACCTTTGAATGTCTCCAGCCCTGCGGGATCGTCACAGGAAACGCCAATGACCTCAAAGCCCTTGTCATGATAGGCGGCGTACGCTTTTTTGACGTTCGGCAGTTCAGCGCAACACGGACCGCACCAAGTCGCCCAGAAGTCGATCAGAACGACTTTGCCGGCGTAGTCTTCCGCCTTGTACTCGGAACCGTCAATGAACGTTCCACCAAATTTGAATTCTTTGCCCAGCGATTCATTGAATCTCTTAACGCCTTCAATGTGAATAATTGTACGTTCCAGAACGTCAACCAGCTTGTTGACTTCCGGATCGGAGGCTTCCACGAGAGCTTTTTTATAATTATCCAAACGTCCTTCTGGAGCTTCATAATTTGGCAATTCGTTGGATATCAATGTAATCAACATTGCCTGTTGCGCCAATTGAGGAGTAATGCCTTTTCCCGCTTTTTCGACTTTTTCATCAATTTCAGCTGCGACTTTGGCAAATTCCTGGACGTTGCCTTTCATTGCATAGTCTTTTACTTTGTTCGCAAACAGATCGAATTCGATTTGTTCGGCGAATTTCGCCTTATTCATTTCACGAAGCTGATCTGCAAGAGCCTGCATTTTAGCGTTGACAGCTTCATTATCTTCTCCGTTAATCTGAGCTAACGTCAAGGTAATTTTGACTTTACTGTCTACCAGTTCTGCAAACGTTTCGTCTGGAACGTCTTTGAGAAGCATCGCTTTATCAGTTGCCTTCTCCATGCGGACGAAGTATTCTTTTCCCATTTCCTTTATCGAATTGAAAAACTCTTCAGACTGGGGATTGACGCCGTCCTTTTGCGCCTGCAATAACACGGTTTGAGTTTTTTTATTGAGAGCTGCATAAAGAGAATTGACGTACTGTCTGTAGTCTTCCAACGTTCCGTTTTCTGGAACTTCCGGAATGGCGTCTGTTTCAGAAACAGAATCCGTTGAAGCAGCAGGTTGCTCTTTCGAGGCGTTGTCTGCAGAAGGCGTTGTTTGTTTGACAGCCTCGTCAGTTGAATTAAGAATTGGATTCGAATTCTCATCCGACGCGTCAGGCGTGCACGACGCCAATGGCAATACCAGACACAGAATCAATAAATAAAGGCGCGATTTCATTACGGAATGGGTCCTTTCAAAAGGAAAACAGGGGGGATGTATTTTGCCGAAAACCAACGCGGTTGAATCGGCGATTTCAATTAATATATTATACGTCTATATAAAAAACGTCAATATGGGACATGGGATTAAAATATGATATTTTTGTTTTTTATTCTATAAATACGAAAAGACGGAACAGAAAGTTCTGTTCCGTCTGATTGGCTGCCGATTTTGTTTTATCTGAAATTGGATTGTTATTCTTCTGAACCGTCTCCGTAAATTTCTTTCAGACGTCGTTCCAGTTCCGGACCGCGAGCGTTGACGGTAATAACCTTGCCGTCTTTCCCGATGAGGATTGGGCGCGGAATCTTGTAAATTCCGTAGTATTTGTTAAACGGAACCGGCTGACCGGTTACGGTTTTCATTCCGGGAATAACCGCCTTGTTTTCGAACATCTGTTTCCACGTGAACTTGTACGTGTCGAGGAATTCCTTGAACCCGTCCAGGTCGTTTTCGTCGTCGCAGGAAATGCCGATGACTTCAAATCCCTTGTCGTGATACTTGGCGTAGGCGTCTCGGACGACGGTCTGCTCTTCGCAGCAAGGCGGGCACCAAGTCGCCCAAACTTCGATTAGAAGAACTTTGCCCTTGTAATCCTCCGGATTGAATTTCGTGCCGTCGATAAACGTTCCAGAAAAGAGGATTTCGTTGCCCGGCAGAGCGAACATTTTTTCTTCGCCGGCGTCAAAGAGGATTTGCAGTTCCATTTGAGTTGAAATGTACTGAACGTCCGGGTTGGAAGACGACGCAAACTGTTCGACGTACTTTTTCAGCAATCCGTCTTCGAGCTTGTATCCTTTGACGTCGCGAGCCGCCAGAGCGATTTTGGTCGCTTTGAACGCCAGCTCGGGCGTGATGTCTTTTCCCGCCTTTTGAACCTGTTCGTTGACGACGTCAAACAGCTTTCCGAACGTTTCCGCGTCGTTTTCTTTTACGCTTTTTTTGACTTTGTCGTTGAAGATTTTTTCGTCCAGAGCGTCTGCGATGTCTGGACGTCCAATTTGACGAAGCTGATTAGACAGAGCCGTCATTTCGTCATCCTGATTCGAGCCGGTAATCTGGCAGTACGTTGGCAGCAGATTGATTTTCTGTTCGACGAATTTGAGCAGTTCCTCGTTCGAGACGTTTTTGAGCGACAGCCCTTTATTGAGCGCGTCCATCGCCTTGAGCGAGAATCGGGAAATGAGTTCGCTCAGCCCGGCAGCGTACTGATCTGAATTGGCGTCGACGTTGTCTTTTTGCGCAGCGTCGACCAGATTGCGGACGGCGCTTTGCAGTCCCTGTTCGTTCTGGTTGAGATAATTGAGGTAGTCAGCTGCGGAATCAGACTGCGGAACTGCCGGAGCCTCAACAGCAACGGCGGCTTTAAATGCATCCTGAGCGTTCGCTGCCGGAATGAACAGCGTCAATGTAACAGTCAGACAGACAACGAACAGCAGTAATCTGGATTTCATAATTATTCTCCTAATTTTTCAGGGGTTCAGTAATGTCTTTTTCGTCTCCCGACGCGACGCGTTCGACAACGGTGTACTTCTTCCAGTCGTCGCTCTGTTCGGGGAAATCGGAACGGGAATGACCGCCGCGGGTTTCTTCCCGAATCAAAGCGCAATGCGCGATCAATCGGCAGATGGTAAGCATGTTTTGCAGTTCCCAGCCGCGCGGGAATTTGAACTGGTAATCGTTGATGAACTTCTGCCACGACATAAAGGTGTCGTTGGCTTCCTGCAAGCCGTCCTTGTCTCTCATAACGCCAACGCAGCGCTGCATGACGCTTTTGAGCGTGTTGCGAATGTCGTCTGTATCGAGCGGCATTCCGGAGGTCGGCTCGCATTGGTCTTCCAGAGAGAACACGGTAAAGTTCTTTTGGGCTCGTTTGGCGTCGATCGACGCTCCTTCGCCTGCGATCTTTCCGAATACGACGGCTTCCAGAAGGCTGTTGGACGCCAGTCGGTTGGCGCCGTGAAGACCGGTGGACGTAACCTCGCCGACAGCGCGAAGTCCTTCGATGTTGGTTTTGGCGTCTAAATCGACTTCGATTCCGCCCATCATGTAGTGAGCTCCCGGGCGAATGGGGATGTTGTCTTTCGCCAGGTCGAGGTCAAACTGATGGCATATGCTTTCGATGCCGGGGAACCGTCTGTGAACAAACGCGGTGTCGAGATGTTTGAGCGTCAAATAGACGCACGAGGAATTCGTTTTCGCCATTTGGGCGACGATAGATCGGCTGACGATGTCACGAGGAGCGAGTTCCGCTCGCGGGTCGTAGTCAGGCATGAACCGATACCCGTTTTTGTCGATTAAATGAGCGCCTTCGCCGCGAACCGCTTCGGAAATGAGGCTTCTCGCTCCGCCTGCCAGATACAGAACCGTGGGGTGGAACTGGACGAATTCCAAGCCGCGCAGCCGCGCGCCGGCTCGGTACGCCATCGCCATGCCGTCTGCCGTGGTAACTTCCGGGTTTGTCGTTTCCCGATAAAGCTGACCGGAACCGCCGGTGGCGAGAATGGTCTGTTTTGCCCAGACGATTTTCATGCCGGTTTGCGGGCTGTACAGAATCGCTCCGTAACAGACGTTGCCTGCGGTAATGAGGTCAATGGCGAACGTATTGGTGCAAATTTTGATGTTGGATCGGGATTTAATCTGAAGGAACAGCGCCCGCATGATTTCCTTGCCGGTGGAATCGCCCAAGGCGTGCGCGATTCGATTGAATCCGTGCCCGCCTTCGCGAGTCAAGTCGAGATGGAAATTGTCGTCGAGGTCAAAATGCGTCCCCCAGTCGATGAGTTCATGAATTCTGGCAGGTCCGTGTTCAACAACAAACCGGACGACGCGTTCGTCGCAAAGCCCTGCTCCAGCGACCAGCGTGTCGGCGATGTGATCTTCAAAATTATCCAGCGGGTCGAGCACAGACGCGATTCCGCCCTGAGCGCGGGTTGAGGAGCAGATTTCAAGCTCTGCGCCTTTGGTTACGATGGCAACGGACAGCGACTCGTCAACCGCCAAAGCCGCTCGAACTCCAGCCAAACCGCTGCCCAAAATAAGAATATCAGTAAAATAATGCGCGACAGATTTATAGTCTATCGGAACTAAATAACGTGGAACGTTCATGTTTTGTAAAACAATATAACCAGCGTCTTTTAGTAAAAAGCAGTCCCAAAAGAAAACGACTCTCTTTTATTAAGACCGCCTGACGCTTAATAATATGGATTTTATCCCAAAGATAATAATAAGTCAATCCGGTTTGACGGGGATTTTGAGAAAAAAAAGAAAAATATAGGGAATAAAATGGATTGGAAGGCGGTAACGAAGCGACTAACAGGAGCGGAGTTACGCAGTTCGCCGAAGGCGAACCCTGATTATTGTCCTATGGATATGTTCGCCTAACGGCGAATGCGTAATTTCGTTCGCTAACGCTCACTACATTACCGCCTTCCAATCCATACTGCCTCTACTACCGGCACCGCGCTCGAATAGACTGTTCAATCTCCGCCAAAAGACGCTGTTCCAAAAGCGGATCCTGTCCGATGACAACCCATTGATCGGACGATTCGTTTTCAGACGTATACAAAGGAGCGTTAAACGTGCGCCGTGAATCAGAAAGAAAATAGTCCTCCTGACCGTTTCGAGACATATTGACTCGAGACGTATTCTCTATTTCCTTTTTGACAATCAGAACAATCTTGTATGTATTGTTGTCAACATGGTTGACGCGAATCTCTGCGCTTCGGGCGATGGTATGCAACGTCGATTCCCAGCGTTGACGCATTCCAACAGTATCGCCTCGCCACGGTTCAAAAATGGTCGAGCCGATTGTTCGATGCGTTTCCAGTACGCCCTGGTCGATGCAGCAGCCGATTTGCTGGCACGGTTTTTCGCTTTTAATGACGAAGTATTTACGCACTGGAATGACCATTGCTTCCCAGAGAGCCGTTGGGCTGCAACACCTAACAGTAATACTGTTTCTGTAAATTCCGCCGCTGCATTGAGACACGGTAGACGTCGGACAGGTTTGACAGGGCGTTTGCCCGCGAAAATCAGAACATTGAGAAGGGTATGCCGCTGGATGAGGAGAACAATTAGAACAAGGCGCCGATCCAGGACCAACGCATCCTGAAATCAGCCAGACTCCGAGCAGGAACAGAACGGCAAAAAGCGTTCGATTGGTCAGAGACGAGGAGCAAAGACCGCTGACCGTTTCCGCTTTGCAGCAGAAATCATGCGACGCGCTTCCCGTCTCTTTGGCGCTTTTCGATATTCTGTTTTTCTGGTTCATCCTGATTATGCTTTAAGAGTCAAATCATTCATAGGTAGCAGGCGTAACGCTTGCTGTTGAAGCGGCAGGCTGCGTTACAGGCGTTGTCGGTTGACAAGCCGGTTGACTAACGGGTTGACAAGCTGGTTGACAAACGGTCTGACATACGGGAGTAACCGGGCAAACCGGTTTGGCTACTGGACAAGCAGGAGCGCAAGACGGCGTTGTCGAGCACGGAATAGAGCACGGCGGAGGAGTGCAGGTCGACGCACAGGGAGGCGCGCAGGGAGAACAAGGGGGCGGACAGGTGTTGCAGTCGTCGTATACGCAACCGACAAATAATGACGCCGCGAGCAGCGTCGCCGACAAAAATACACATCGAATTGAATTGTTCATAAATGCGCCTTTGTAAAAAATTAGTAATTAGTAATTTGTAATTAGGCGAGTCCCCGGAATAACCGAGTTTGCGATTTAGCAGGTTTTCGCCGTTTTTTCTAATTTCATTTTTATAATTGTGTAATACATATTTTTAAAATTTAACGCAAGAGCAATTTTTAATTACTAATCACTAATTACTAATTAAAAATTAAACAGCTCTTCATCTGACGCCGGGTTCATCGTCAGGGCTTTATGGAAGTTGTCACATCCTGCAACGACCAGAGCGTCAGAGCGTTTTCCCTTTTCAGCCGCGGCGGCTATCGCGTCCTGTTTTGAGGCGAATATCTGAACGCGATCGCCAAGTCGGCGTTCCAAGCCTTCGACAAACTCCGGGTTGTTACTGCGGTTTCCGACCAGAAAAACCTTGTCGCGTTTGGGACGATACGCCTTCGGATTGAAACTGACGTCGCCTGTTACAGGCGACCATGACGGAATTGGCAGGACGTTGAGAACGCGTCCGGAAACAACGCTCTGAATGGTTTTCAAATTGATTTCCAGCGGGTCGTCGCTGTTGGACAAGTCCTGAACCAGAAAGACCGGGAAATTATATTGCGTTTTGATCTGCTGCATGTATCCGGGAATAATCGAGACGGATTCAATGGCGTGAATAACGTCCGTCAGCGGAATGGACAGCGTCAAACCAAAGGCGACCGCGCACAGCGAATAGTACAAATAATCCTGTCCGAAAATTCTCGTTCTCAGCGGAGACGTCTGACTTCCCGCCGTAACGAGAGCGATTTGCTCTCCCAGACTCTGCTCGAGAATCGTTCCGTGCACCTGACAGTTTCCGCCCAATCCATAGGTCAAAACCGGACCGCGAATCCGTTGAATTGCAGCGCCGGACAGGGGAGAATCTCCGTTAATAATGACGCAGCCTTTCTCGTCAAGCTGGTCAATAAGTTTGACTCGCGAAGCGGATTCAAACATGGAAACCTTGTCGGGATCGGTCAATGTAACACAGCCGGAATGAAACGAAATTCCTGCAACGTTCGATTTATCCAGCGCAGTCTGGGAGACTTCCATGACAGCGCATTCGCATTCATTTTGAACCATTCTCGACAGCCAATACGCGCTTTTTTTCGGCGCCAGACCAGGCATGGAAGACGGATGCGATTTGACGATTTCCGACATGAATTGATATAATTCGTCCGTATTTCGGGGAGATCGGGGAACCGCCATCGTTCCGATAGTCGTTGCTCCGTCTTCTGTCAAAATTCCGGTTTTACATCCCGTCTGGGAAAGCAGATTGGCAATCAGATAGCTGACGACTTTGCGTCCTCGTCCGCCGGTTACTCCGGTAATCTGGAGTTTTTTACCGGGGAAATCGTACAACGCCTGACAGATTACAGCATAGGCGACGTGCGGATTGTCGACTCGGCAGACAGGAATGTTGGACAGACAGTCGCAGGTATCAGAAAACGCAAACTGATTGCGGACAATAATCGCTGACGCGCCCTGCTTTCGAGCCAGTTCAACCCCGGACGGGTCGACGGACGGATCTTCCATGGCAACGTAAACCTCTCCGGGTTTAATGCTCAAGGCATTATACCGACAGGACTTGATTCGAAAATCGGAACAGTTCTCAAATATCGCGTTGGGAAACAGTTGTTTAGCGTACAGGGAGCTAAGGGTTACGTTGGAAGTCAGCATGGACGTCTGGTCGTTTTCCTTTTGAGGTAAAGTAGTTATAGTTAAATTGAACGTGAAAATCAGTTTCAATTTTCATAAAAACCTTATAGAGTTTTATGGTCTGTTCGTCAAGAGCAATTGTAATGAATGGGGTGCGTTCAAAATTGGGGGCATGGAAAGGGAATATGTCTTGAAACCTTTTCGAAACCTTCTGATTACTCTGTTCTTACCCCCACGTCTTTAGACGTGGGAAATAAAAACAATTCAAAAATCGTAGCCCCCAGATTTATCTGGGGGACTAAACAACGACGCCACTCTCCAAACGCTTCCGTTCCCCTCCCTTCCCCGCGCCCAAAGGCGCGGGGGAGGGAGGGGAACGGAAGCGTTTTGAGGG
>JAFSMW010000122.1 GCA_017447745.1 Thermoguttaceae bacterium | reverse complement strand
TGTCTTGTCCTGGTATCGGTTGACAGAAAGGTTAAAGATGTTAAAACGATATACAGACGCATTTCGTCAGACCGTAGTGTCAGAAATCGTTTCAGGCAAGTGGAAATCGGTTTGGGAGGCATCTCGAGCCTACGGGATAACCGGGACATCGACAGTAGCCAGATGGATGATAAAGTATGGTTACGGACATTTACTTAACAGGGTGATTATTGTGGCTAACGAAAAACCGCAAGAGGAAGTGAAAAAACTCAGTCGCGAATTGAAGCAGACTAAAGAAGCGTTATCAGACATGGCGGTCAGAGCTATGGTATTGGAGAACATGCTTGCAATATATGCAGAGAGTCATGGCGAGGATCCAGAGGAAGTCAAAAAAAAACTCGCTTCGCTGCTGCACATCGAACGGTAGAAACCGGTCAATCGTCATCAGTGGTAACGGTTCAACGAGTGTGTAAAGTTGTTGGCTTTTCGCGAGCGAATTATTACAAGCAGCGCAACGTTCGCCAAGAGAAGGCGATTCAAGGGGATAAAATCATATTCCATGTTCGTCAAGTTCGATGTCAGCATCCTCGCATGGGAGGTCGGAAGTTACTCCACTTTCTTGATGCGATTTTAGCTGCTGAGGATATTCAAATTGGACGCGACCGATTTTTTAACTTGCTTCGCAGCAATAAATTGCTTGTTCCGAAGCTAAGACGCAAGCGTCGCACGACTTATGTAGATAAATCGTTGCCATTACGTCAGAACTTAATTAAAGACCTTGTCGTAACCAGAGCCAATCAGGTCTGGGTGAGCGACATAACATATATTCCTGTAGGCGATTATTTCGTTTACCTTTCATTGATAACAGACGTATATTCACGTAAAATCGTAGGGTGGCACGTTCATCCAACGCTTTCAACGGAAGGTTGTTTAGAAGCGTTAAAAATGGCGCTTAAAACGGTACGTCCAGGCGAGAAGGTGATTCATCATTCGGATCGCGGTTGCCAATACGCCAGCCATGAGTATGCGGCGGCGCTTGAACGCGCTGGTATAACCATCAGCATGACTGAGGAACAGCATTGTTATGAGAATGGTATGGCAGAACGAGTAAATGGCATTCTCAAACTGGAGTACGGATTAGAATTTAATCAACGAACGTATGAGAATTGCGTTAAGAATGTAAAACAAGCTATAGAGTTTTACAACACGCAACGCCCGCACCAGAGCCTTTCGTATCGAACGCCCTCGGAAGTATATGAAGAAAGTAGAAATCAGCCAGACGCAGTATCCCTCAGTGTGTAGCTAGGGGCGTCGGAACGCGATTTATTTTAGCTAGCCTAGGCTAGCTAAAATAAATCGAAATGAAAACAAAAGTTTTTTGTGTCAACTTTTTTTCAGGACGACACAGGTCAATAGGTTCTATTCGGTTCGCCTTCGGTGAACTGCGTAACTCCGCTCCCTTTGATCGCTTCGTTACCGCCTTCCATTCACTGCCTACTTAACCCCTCCTTGACAAAATCGGCTCTTCCCGGATAATATTTTCTACAATCAATATAATATTATAGAGAATTTGGAATAACGCTATAAGAGCGAGCAGTGAACGCTGTTTTCTGAATTGTCCGTCAATCCTTACCACTTACAACAAATTACTGTCATGTCAGAAACCTTAGCTTTGAATACAATTCGCACGTTGGCGATGGACGCCGTTCAGGCAGCCAACAGCGGACACCCCGGCACGCCCATGGCAATGGCTCCGGTCGCGTACCTGCTTTATAACGAACGCATGAAGTACGATCCCGCTCATCCACTTTGGCTGGGTCGCGATAAATTCGTCCTCTCGATCGGGCACGCTTCAACCCTGCAATACGCCATACTTCATCTGTGCGACGTTGATCAGCTTGACGCCAACGGCGTTCCGACCGGCGAAAAAGCCGTTACGATTGACGATTTGAAGGCGTTTCGTCAATGGGGTTCCCGCTGCGCCGGACATCCGGAGTATCGTCACACGTCTGGCGTGGAAATGACAACCGGACCGCTCGGACAGGGCGTTGCAACCAGCGTCGGCATGGCGATTGCGTCCGACTGGATGGCGACCCGATTCGACAAAGCGCTTTTCTCTTCAAACGTCTACGCTCTTTGCGGCGACGGCGACATGATGGAAGGCATTTCCAGCGAAGCGGCGTCTCTGGCGGCTCAGCTCAAGCTGTCCAACCTGTGCTGGATTTACGATGACAACGGCATTACGATTGAAGGGTCAACCAAACTCGCCTTTACGGAAGACGTCGCCAAGCGCTTTGAAGCGTACGGCTGGAACGTCGTGAAAGTTGCTGACGTCAACGACCTCAACGCGCTGCGTCACGCTTTTGACGAATTCGAAGCGGAAACCGCCCGTCCAACGCTGATTATCGTCAAAAGCGTTATCGGATACGGCTCACCTAACAAGGCGGGAACCGCCGCCGCTCACGGCGCGCCACTGGGAGAAGAAGAAATCGTTCTGACCAAAAAAGCCCTCGGCTGGGATCCCGAAAAGAAATTCTACGTCCCGGAAGAAGTCAGACAGATGTTCCGACAGGGCGTTATCGAAAACGGCAAACGAGAATACGCTCAATGGGAAGAAGCGTTCAAGAGTTTCTGTGACGCTAACCCGGAAAAAGCCGCTCAGCTGGACGCGATTCTTTCCGGCAAACTGCCCGCCGGCTGGGACAGCGCTATCGAAGAATTCCCTGCCGACACGAAAGGCATGGCGTCTCGCGCCTCAAGCGGAAAGGTTCTCAACGCATGCGCTCAAGGGCTGCCGTGGCTGCTGGGCGGTTCCGCCGACCTGGCTCCGTCCAACAACACGCTCCTCAAATTCGACGGTGCAGGCGAGTTCTCCGCCAACGACCGCGGGGGCCGCAACTTCCATTTCGGAATTCGCGAACACGCCATGGGCGCGATTTGTAACGGCTTGACCCTTTCCGGACTGCGCGGATACTGCGCCACGTTCTTCGTCTTCTGTGATTACCTTCGCCCCGCCATGCGCCTGGCGAGTCTGATGGGGCTACCCAACATTTACGTCTTTACTCACGACTCCATCGGCGTTGGAGAAGACGGTCCAACCCATCAGCCGGTCGAACAGCTCGCGTCTTTGCGCTGCATGCCGAACATGGCTGTCGTTCGTCCCGCCGACGCCAACGAAGTCGTTTGGGCGTACAAAACCGCTTTGAATCAAAACACGACCCCAACGTGCCTGGTTCTTACCAGGCAGAACCTCCCGACGCTTGACCGTTCAACGCTCGCGCCCGCCAGCATGACGGAAAAAGGCGCCTACGTCCTTTCGGACTGTGACGGAACTCCAGACGTTATCCTTATCGGAACGGGGTCTGAAGTCGGAATCTGTCTCGAAGCGCAAAAGACGCTCGCTCAGCAGGGCAAAAAAGCCCGCGTTGTGAGCATGCCGTGCTGGGAATGGTTCGACGCTCAAGACGATGCGTACAAAGCCTCTGTCTTGCCGCCTGAATGTGAGAACCGCGTCGCGGTCGAAGCCGCCCTGCCCTTCGGCTGGGAAAAGTACATCGGGACCAAAGGCGCCTTTATCGGCATGCAGTCTTTCGGAGCCAGCGCACCGTTTGCCAGGCTGATGAAAGAGTTCGGCATTACCGCCGACGCCGTCGTCGCCGCCGCCAACCGATAATATCGTTAAATAAAACTTTCCTGCCCCCCCTTGTTAAAGAAGGTTTTCATGGTATATTAACAGACAATTCATGCCGGAGTGGCGGAATGGCAGACGCGATGGATTCAAAATCCATTGTCCGCAAGGATGTGTGGGTTCGACTCCCACCTCCGGTATCCAGTTCCCTCGCAACTACTTGCGGGGGATTTTTTTTGCTCGTTTGAAAGATAGATTTCTATGGTAGAGAACTGAGCTTCGAGTACAGATGATGACAAGCGTTATTCTTTTTATACTGACGGCATTTGCAGCGCAGCCAGCTGACGAGTGGAATGAATTGACGGCTCAGACCAGCGGCTGGCTTGACGCGGACGGAGTTTATTCTGCGAAGAACCCGGCAGACGGCAGTCTGTACTTTTGGTTTAGCGATACGATTTGCGGAACGACTCAAGACAACGGGCGGCGGTTCAAAGACATTTACATGGTTAACCATTCGTTTTGGTACAAACCGACGTCCGGGAATCTTGAGATTTTCATTCCGGAAAGGGGTCGCAATCTTTTTCCTGATCGCTACTGGCTTCAAGACGGCGTTTTTCTCAACGGGACGCTGCAACTGTTTGCAATGAGATGTGGCAAGAACTGGAAGCCGGAACGAATCGACCTGATTTCTCTGCCAATTCGTGATGACGGCAGACCGGATTTCGCTCACGCGATTATTAAGAAAGACGTCCCGCTGCAGTCGCCCAACGAAAAAGGACAGGTCGTTTTCGGCGGCGCGGTTCTGGACAAGCCCATAGACGGATACTATTATATTTATGGCTATCAGGACAACGCCCAGGATCATTCCCGCAAAGATATGGTTGCCGCCCGGGTTCCGGTTGAGAAGTTGACGGACGTTTCCGCCTGGCGATTTTGGGACGGGCAGAATTGGGTCGAAGATATCAAACGCTGCGCTCCGTTGGCGAAAGGGATTTCTTGCGAATTCTCCGTCTCGCCGATACCTTCAGGACCAGAGAAGGGGCGCTTTATACAAGTTAATACACGACGCGGTATCTCGCCGCTTGTAGAATATCGCATTGGCGACAGCCCGATCGGTCCGTTTTCCGAACCGACGACGATCTATCGCGCTCCGGAACACAAAGACGGCGTGAGCGTTTACAACGGCAAAGGACACCCTGATTTATCGACGGACGAGTACCTGATTATTTCGTACAACGTCAACCGGCTGGGACGTCTTCCGCATATCCCGCCGGAATACCGCCCGCGGTTTATTCGACTGCGCTACGAAGATTTAGGCAGTAGGCAGTAGTAATTCGTCATCGGCGAATTCAACTCCTCACTCCTAATTCCTAACTAAAAAATACGCCATGCAGTCCAACTGTTCCCTTTAGTCTTTCTGCATGGCGATACGGAAGAATACTCATGATTGCGAGTAACGAGTTGCAAAAGTAACAGGAATACGGTTTGCGTTTCTCGCAACTTACTACTCGTTTCTCGCAGCTTGATTCAATTACTTATTTTAAAATATTTTTCGCCTTTTCAACCAGTTTGACGAATTTCTCTTGTTGTTCATTCCGATTTTCTGGAACGAGTTTTATAACGTCGTCGAACTTTGCTCCGGCAGTGTATTTGCCGTTCGCTAAAATCTGGGCAAACAGGGCGACAGAGTAAGCGAACCGGAAATCGGAACTGACGTTTTCCTTATCTTCCTCGCTTGGCGCGGCAATCGGGAATTCCTGAGATTGAGACTCATCGCTATCCGGATCTTTCCACCGAATCTTTAACAGGAACAACTCGTTTAACAACGGGTCGTTGTCGGTAAAAGCGGATGTTTGTTCTGAATTCTGAGCCGCATTCTGTTGGGACTGATGAAATTTCTCGTATCGGGATTTATCGACGGACGGTTCCAGCTCATTGGCAACGCCAACGGGAACGATTTCGTACAGAGCCAGCACGTTCTGCCCTGCTCCGATGGCGCCGGATTCTTTAGTGTCATCGTTAAAGTCATGATCTTCCATGACTCGGTTTTCGTAGCCGATAAGCCGATACGAATGGACTCTTGCCGGGTTGAAGTCGATTTGGATTTTAACGTCTCTGGCAATTGGCATCAAGGAACCGAAATTTTCGTCTTCCAGAATGCGTTGAGCCGCTTTTTTACTGTTGATGTAATGGTACGATCCCTGACCGTAATTGGCAAGCGTTTCCATTGTGTTATCTCTGTAGTTCCCCATGCCGAAACCGAGAACCAACAGGAATGAGCCGGACTGCGCCTGCTGTTTAATAAAGCTTTGAAGTTGATCTGAGTCTGTTACGCCCACGTTAAAGTCGCCGTCTGAACAAAGGATGATCCGGTTAACGCCTTTAGCGTCAAAACGTTTTTTGTTTTCCTGATACGCCAAAACCAGACCGTCAGAAGCGTTTGTGCAGCCGGAAGCGCGCAGGGATCTGATAACAGTTTTAATCTTTTTACGATTTTTAACCGGAGTTGAACTCAAAACGACTTTAGCAGTGTCACTGTACGTTACGATGGAGATTGAATCCTCATCTCGAAGGAAATCAACCTGATTGCAGAGCGACTTTTTAATCAAATCCAGTTTGTCTTCGTCGTCCATTGAACCGGAAACGTCAATCAGATACGTCAGATTAAGCGGGGGGACGTTTTCTCGTGGAACAGTTCTTCCCTGAACGCCGATTTTTACCAACAGTATGCGAGGTTTGAGCGGATGACGACCAATTTCAACTGTCGGTCGGAATGGGCAGACGCTGTTTTCTTCCGGTTGAGGCAAAATCCAGTCGAAATAGTTGATATACTCTTCTTCCCGAACCGATTCCGGCGGCGGCAGCTGACCGTATTCTTTGATGTACTCCTTTGCCACAGTATACGACGCGGTGTCAACGTCCAAACCGAAAGTCGAAAAACCGTTTTCTGCAGCAGTCAAAAAGCCGTTTTTCTTTTCTGCTGTAAATCCGTCGAGCGTGTTGGGAACATGCGGCGAATAGGACTGTGTATCAAGCGAACCAAGACGGCTGTAGGAAACGTCACAAACAGCGTCAACGGAATAATCAGGCAAAAAACCGTTGCTCATCATGCAAAGGAGCGAATCTTGCGGCAAGGATTTGCATGGCGACGCCCCATACTGAAATCCCAACTCATCTTCCGGTTCCGCTTTTTGAAACCATTCCAGATATTTTTGTTTTATTGCTTCCAAAAGATCTGAATTCCCATTGTTGCGCCACGGCCAGAGTTTCTTTCCGAAACTGATCAGGAACGACAAAAAGTCTGACAGTTTATCAGGGGTGGACAACGCCAGTTGAAGTTCAGGAGTCGTCTCAATCAGATCAACAATTTCAAGCAGAGCTTCCAGTTGGCTGTTGATTTCAGGATGAGTAAAGGCGTATTCGTCAATGTCTGCCATTTCGTCTGCAGTCAATTCGCCAACGGCGTAAAGAATGAGCCTGTCATCGTTAATTTTCTCAGCGGAAGCGTTATCAGTATTAATAGTGTTCATTGTTATTCTTTCACTTATTCTTATTGGGACTGATGGTTGATAAATTATAATAAAGAGAGGAAATGGAAAAGTCCGTCAGGCGATTTCGTCAGCCGACGGCGTCCATCTTTTGAAAAGCCTCCCGAAATTCCTGAAGTTTACCCAAAAGAATCTTGCGAACAGTACTGGGCGATACGTTTACTTTCGCTCCGATTTCCGTTGAACTGCAACATTCATGGAATTTGAGCCGAAAGATCTCTTGCGTTCTTTCGTCACAGCATTCCAGCATGGCAAGGATTACCTGAATCAAATCCTGCCGTTCAGCCGCAGTTGCCGGATTCACGGACTTGCCGTCGGGGGCGTCCAATAAAGACGCCCCTTCAACTTCCGGAGCAATGCGTTCCGGATGCTTAGAGCGAAGTCTGTCGATTACCAGGTTTCGCGCTACGCGGAAAAGCCAGTGTCGCAAATGCGCGCCTTCAAGATTGCGCTCGATCTTGTACAAACGAACGTAGACTTCCTGTACGATATCGTCTGCTTCCACATCCGACTTAATCAGTCGGAAACAGTATCGACGAAGTTCTTCGTAACAGGGCGCGTCAATAGGATTAATAAAATAATTCATTGGGTATTATATGGGTAAGAGGGAACATCGTAATGGACAAGAGAGTGTTTTGCTCCTGCCGGCTTCGCCTGTCCAGTACTAAAACCACATTGAGTTCTTCCAGACTCAAATGGGTTCTGGCTATATATAACGATTTAAACCAGCAAGCTGTTACCGTTTTTGGGGAAATTTTTAAAAAATTTTTCAAAAAAGAGTTTAAAAGGGGAAGAATGAGGAAAAAAACTCATTTTTGGGGAGTTCTCAGAGGGAATTTAGGCCCCGAAGAGCGTTATCGCAAAGCCTCTTTCAGACGCTGGAGGTATTCCGCCCGCGGAATTTCAATCGTTCCAAATTGTCGCGTATGATCGTTAATAACCTGCAGGTCAAACAGAATAAACCCTTTTTCTTTAAGCGTTTTGACCAGAAACCAGAGCGCTGCCTTGGACGCGTCCGTTACCGTATGAAACATGGACTCTCCAGCAAAAAAGCGATTGAACGCCAGTCCATAGACGCCGCCGATAAGTTTGGGCGGGGTTGACGCTTCGCCATCAGAAGACGGTTCCCAGACTTCAAAACTGTGAGCGAAATTGAGCCGGTGCATTTCACAATAGGCGTCAATCATTTTTGAGGTTATCCACGTTCCCGGTTCGTCATCCCGGTCGGCGGCGCAACCGTAAATAACGTCAACAAAAGCTGTATCTATACGGTAGATCCAGTTTTTATGCCGAATCGTTCTCAAAAGACGCCTGGAGAAATGCGCCTCGTCCAAGGGCAATATGGCGCGAGGATCGGGAGAAAACCAGGTTATTGGATAATCCTCGTTCATGGGCCACGGAAAAATCCCGTGCGTATAGGCGTCAATGAGCCAGTCAGGCGTCAGCTTTCCACCGACAGCCAGCAAACCGTCTTCATCAGCAGTATCGACAGGAGGAAATCGGGAAGACATAGGAGCATTAGGGAGTGGGCAATTAATGGAAGGCAGTAACGAAACGACCAACGGGAGTGGCGTTACGCTGTTCGCCGAAGGCGAACCAATCTTATAGATCTCAATTTTTTGTTCGCCTGACGGCGAATGCGTAATTTCGTTCGCTTCGCTCACTACATTACCGCCTTTCATTGCCTATATTATAATCTCAAAACGCTTTTTGACAATCCCTATTCCCTGTCTGTCTGCAAATGAGCGATTTCAAAATTGGGGGTTTACATTTTGTTTATTTGTGATATATTAATTATAGTCAATAAATGATAAAAACGCCTTGGCATTTCATATCAAGGGAGACGTTTCGTTTACAGGGGAATGGACATATCGTTCCTTCTGCTTTTTTGACATGACTTCAAAGGGTTTACTTAACAGGAATCGCCTAATAAAATGTTTTGGATAGTTTTAATTGGAATAGTGGCGCTTGTCATATATTTGTTATGCACTTTTGATGTATTGGGCTGCAGTATCGGTTGTTTAGCGCTGATATTAGTAGTCATTGTCGCAAGCGTAATAATGCCGATTTGCACTCCGTTGTTCCCGCCCACGCCAACAGTTGAGACGAAATTGCAAGAAGTTTCAGCCGTCCTGGATAAAGAATATGAATCTGCATATAATAATCTGTTCGCTTCCCAAAGAGCGGTTTATCTGGAAAATATTAAAAATAATATTTCGATAAAAGAAAAGGTCGCCCAAAACGATCCTCAAACTATTGAATTGATCCGGAATTGGGAAATGAATCAAGCTCGATTTTTGATTGCAGAAAATCATTACAATTTCTATTTGCAGTGCAAAAAAGATTACAACTCTGCGCTCAATGACGAGTATGTTGCAGGATCTTATCCTAAACTGGATCAACTTCTGAATATTGAAGAAACAATCGGATTAGAATTCGCTTCTTTTGAAATTCAGAATAAAGCAAAACAAATCGTCGAAGGAGTTATTTCTTCGAGGTCTCCTTTAATTATGCCACTGGATAAATTCCCGCTTTTATCTGTCGACGATATTCTTGGCGATTTGCCTGACAGCCCGGTTAACAATCGCATTAAAAATCAGTGCAATAAAATAATCCAAGACTTTAGAGATAAAGTTTATAGTAAAAACGGTTTGTTAGAACAGAAAAAAGATGAATATTCATGCTATTTACAGCTTGAAGTAATCGACAAACTTTCTAACGAAGTTAACAAACTGGATTCCGGATTTCAGAAAAAACCGCTGAATTTATTGAATCAATACAAAATGCAAACAACCGAATTGCTCTGTAAACCTTATTTAAAATCGGTTGATGAGAAAATGACGATGTTGGAACAACCCAATCAACCTGCTGACATTATTTGGGAACAGATACTGACTTTTCTTGACGACATCTATTCTATCAATCCAACTTTTTTAAAAGAGAACTCACAAGACACTCTTAAAAAGCTGGGTGGGTTGCTCAATTACTATGAAAAGAGCAACGAAAACGGTTATTTTATTATTCGATCAAGATTCAATCGTTATTATTCAACTCCTTGACGCGTTCGGCGCTCGAAGCGTCCAAATTTAGCGCGAACTCAATTACAACGGGTATTTCATCATTCCTAAAACGTCGTTATTGCTAATACCATGAAAAAGAGGGAGCAATCCCAAAGTTTGCTCCCCGACGTCTTGCATAATTTTCAATTCCGTATAAAATATAATTAATAAGAGTTGTATTTAGAGCCAGCTCCTCGCCGCCTCGCAACTCGCTACTCGCTACTCGCAACTTAAAAGATCATCATGAGTCCATTAAAATTTTTGCCTCCGGAGACGGTTATAACCGGCTGGGATTTCAGCACAGGCGCGGTTAAATGTCTTGCATTCGATATTAACGGGAACGTCCTGGCGTCCTCCCGCTTTCCAACAGATTTGACGTACGGGGATTCCATCGACGATCCTGGGGCAATAGAACTCAACCTGCTTCAGCTGGAAGGACAGGCTCGGGCGACGACTCGCGACATTGCCAGTCAGCTTCGCGATCTGGGTCGTATCAACGACTGGGCTGGCGGAGGCATTTCCGCTACTCATCACACCTGCGGACGAATTGATCAGAACAATAATCCGGTTCGACGCGCTATTTGCTGGAACGATCAAACGTTGGCGAAGTATTGCCAAATCGGCATGGAACGTCTTGGCGGAGCCGAAAAGGTTAAAGAGCTTATCGGCGGTCCGTGGGCGGTTCGATATTCCCTCTCGCATTTGGTTAAAGACGAACAGAAGCTCTCGAAAGAGGACTGGATTCGCACTCGACGTTTGGCGACTCATGGGGTTCTTTCCGCCGGATATTTAACGGGAAATTTTAACGTCATTAGCGTCTCTTCCGCCGCCAGTACCGGCATGATGGATTTCCGAGCCAAGGAATGGCGCAAGGAAATGCTCAACGCGCTTGAAAATGAGGAATATCGCGCTTTGGCGTGGGAATCGCTGCCGGAAATTATTGATCAATATATTCCTGTCGGACGCATTTCCAAGTCTTTGGCGGTTGAATGCCGACTGCCGTCGAACATGAATCGACCTTTGATTTTCCCGACCAGCGACGACCAACAAGCCGGTCTGATTGGCGGCGGCGCGGTTGCTGCCGGACAGATGGCGATTATTCTGGGCAACTCCGCGGTTGTCAATTCGTCCTGCTCTGTCATTCCTGCTGACGATGTCAATTTGGACGTCATGTCGCTCAACTGGGGTCCGTATCTGCTGATGAGATGTTATTCCAACGGCGCGTATTTTATCGACCGCGTTATGGGCAAGAACGTCGACTACGCACAGCTGGAAGCGGCAGCGAACGCTGTGGCGCCCGGCTGCTCCGGCGCGGCGATCGACCCGTTTATCGTTTCAGAACCGTCGCTGGGCGTTACCGAACCGAGACTGCAATGGATCGGTTCCGAACCGCAGGACATTGGAAAGCGCTATCGCGCCTGTCTGGAAGCGTTGGCGTATTTAATCGCCTTGGGCGTAGAAGAACACAAACGCGCAGGACAGCAAATCAATCAGATTACCATTTCCGGCGGAACGTCAAAGAGCTTGCTCATGTGCAAGATTCTCGCTTCCGTTTTGAACATGCCTCTGAAACGACTTGTTAGTTCTGAAGGTCCCGCCTTGGGAGCTGCCGTAACCGCCTTGGCGGCGCTGGAAAATCATCGTCGACGAGAAGCTATGATGAGTCGAACCGCTGCCGACGGCGCTTTCCCGTACGCGCCCACTTCCGGATTGCAGGAAGAATACACGCCTGCGGAAGCCGTCGAACAGATGGTTCAATTCAAAGACGTCGTCGAACCCGTTTCAGAATGGATTCCCGCTTATCAAGCCGGGCTGGAAGCGTTTAAGACGAGGTTAGGCAGTAGGCAATAAGAAATGATTGGAAGGCGGTAACGAAGCGACTAACAGGAGCGGAGTTACGCAGTTCGCCGAAGGCTAACCGACAATTACTATCGTAACGTTTTGTTCGCCTAACAGCGAATGCGTAATTCCGTTCGCTAATGCTCACTCCATTACCGCCTTTCATCAACTTGCTATTCATAATTCAATTTAATATCACAATGTCACAAGATAATACTCAAAAGGCGTGGGGGGGAGTCTTTACTGGAAAGACCGACCCCTTGATGGAAAAGTTCAGCGAAAGTATTTCGTTTGATAAACGCATGTACAAACAGGACGTTGCCGGGTCGATTGCTCACGCGCGTATGCTGGCGGACGTCGGCGTTTTGACGTCAGAAGAATTTCAGGCAATCGAGTCCGGCTTGCTGGAAATTCAGGGACAGATTGAACGCGGCGAGTTTGTCTTCTCAATTGACAAGGAAGACATTCACATGCATATCGAGTCCGCATTGACAGACAAGCTGGGCGACGTCGGACGCAAGCTCCATACCGGGCGAAGCCGCAACGACCAGGTTTCGACCGATTTCCGTCTTTGGGTTCGAGACGCCATTGATCAAATCGACGCCCGACTGGCGGAAGTGCAAAAGGCGTTTGTTGGACGCTGCGCTGGCGATATGGACGTCATTCTGCCGGGCTATACGCATACGCAGCGGGCGCAGCCGGTTCTGGCTCCGCATTACTGGCTTTGTTACACGGAGAAATTTCAGCGTGACAGAGAGCGTCTGGCGGACTGTCGAAAACGAGTCAATACTCTGTCGCTGGGCGCCGCCGCAATGGCGGGAACGTCGATTCCCATCGACCGGTTCAAGTCGGCAGAGTATCTCGGTTTTGAAGCCGTCGCAGGCAACAGCATGGACGTTTCCAGCGATCGCGATTTTGCCATTGAGTTTGTGTTCTGTCTGTCTTTGATTGCTGAACATCTCAGCACATTGGCGGAAGAATGGATTTGGTGGTTTTCCAGCGAATTCGGGTTTATTCAACTGCCACAGCGCTTCTGCACCGGGTCGTCGATTATGCCGCAAAAAATCAACCCGGACGCTCTGGAACTCATTCGCGGCAAAACCGGCAAAACGATTGGCGATTTGCAGACGCTGCTGGTTTTGGTCAAGGGGCTGACGTTGGCGTACAATCGCGATTTACAGGAAGACAAACCGGCAGTTTTCGACGCCTTCGATTCCGTCGACGCCTGTCTGGAACTGGTCGCCCCGATTATTAGCGACGCTCAGCTTAATCGTCAGCGCATAGAAGAAAAACTCGACCGCGGACATCTCGACGCAACCACGTTTATGGAATATCTTATCAGAAAGGGAATTCCTCAGCGAACGGCGCACCACATTGTCGGGCGGCTGGTTCGACTGTGTCTGGAACGAAACTGTCGATTGTCCGATCTGTCGTTGGCTGAATTCCAGGCGGAAGCCCCTGCTCTGACCGAAGACTTGTACAACGTTCTTGGCGTCAAAAACGCTATTGCCGCGTTCAAGTCATACGGCTCCACAGCGCCGGCGGAAGTTGCAAAACAGGTTGAAAGCTGGAAGAAAAAGCTGGGTATGTAGAAGCAACCACGCGCGTGACGGCGGCTGTACATCATCGGATTGACAACGCCATCGCGCCGTTAAAATCCAAATTGTCCCGGCTCTTCCAGATTGAGGCGCTTCATCTTTTTATAGAGCGTCGTTCGGTTTATTCCCAGCGCGGCGGCGGTTTCGATTCGATTCCACTGGAAGGCGCGCAAGGCGTCGAGAATGATTTTCCGTTCCGGCTCTTCCAGCGCGTCTTTAAGAAGCCGAATCGACGACGGGTCGGGAACAGGCGAGTCGTCGTCCTGACTGTTAATCGCTGCGGCGTTAGAGAACATCGCGGGCGCGGGCGCGGGTTTGGTTCTAACGGCGCCAGGCAAGTCTTCCAGTGTGACAATTTCAGATTTTCCCAATAGAACGGCGCGTTCGACTGCGTTTTGCAGTTCCCGGACGTTGTCCTGCCAGCGGTAGGACGTCATAGCTGACATGGCGGCGTCGGAGAACCCGGCAACGGCGCGGCGCGTTTGCTCACAGGTCTTTTTCAAGAAATATTGCGCCAATAGCGGAATGTCGTCAATGCGTTCTCTTAACGGCGGAACGTCTATATTGATAACGCTGATTTTATAATACAGGTCTTGACGAAACCGCCCGTCCTGAACGGCGCGATAGAGGTTTTCGTTGGTCGACAGAATAACCCGGACGTCTGCGGACAGCGGCTGGCTGGATCCAACCGGTTCAAACTGCGATTCCTGCAACACGCGCAGCAGCTTGACTTGCATCGCAGGAGAAACTGTCGATATTTCGTCAAGAAGAATCGTCCCGCCGTCCGCCTGCTGGAATTTCCCGACTTTCGATTCGGTCGCGTTCCCAAACAACTCGCTTTCCAACAGCGATTCCGACAGCGCTCCACAGGGAACCTCAATAAACAGCTTGTCTTTTCGGGAACTGAGCCGATGAATCGCTCGGGCAATTGTCGATTTCCCTGCGCCGCGCTCTCCTGTAATCAAAACCGGCGTCTGAGCGTTGGCGATTGTCTTAACGATGTCGAACGCGCGCTGCATTTTGTCGCTGCAACCAATAACGTCTTCCAGCTCAGCCAGGCAGTTGAGACGATATTCGTCTATAGACGTTTCCTTGGTCGCCGCGCCCTGCGTCAGCTTTTTCTTTTCCAGCGCCCGATGAATTGTCAGCTGAAGTTCATTGTCCAGAACCGGCTTGGTGAGAAAATCAAACGCTCCTTCCCGAATCGCCTGCAGAGCTAGTTCCGCCGTCCCGTATCCGGAAATGACGATTATCGCGGTTTCCGGACGTCGTTTTTTGCAGTAACGAATAATGTCGAAACCGGAATCCAGCCCCAATCGCAGGTCGGTAACGACAACGTCAAAACTGCTCTTTTCCAAAAGATCCAACGCCCCTGAAACGCTGTCCGCCGACGACGTTATATAACCAGCGTCGATCAAGCAGTCTGAAAGAGACTCCAATACGAGTTCATCGTCGTCAGCAATCAGAATGGAATTGTTGTACATGGGGGCGCTGTAAGGAAATAAAAAATGAGTGTATAATACTTTGATGTTGTAAGTTAGGAGTTAGGTGTGAGGAGTGAGGAGTTGGCGCAAAGCGCCATACTACTGCCTACTGCCTATTGCCTAATAACCACTGCCTAATTATGCACTACAAATGACAAAAGCCAACGATTAAGCAAACCTTTTTGATAAAGAAAAACGCGAAGAATAAACAAGATAATATGGTTGTATCGAATTTAACGACGGAAATCATTAACGATGGGCGCTTTCAGGCGTATTTTGCCATTGCAGGCGGGGGAACAGACGCTTTGGCGGACTTGCTTCGCACGCCGGGAGCGTCTGGATTGGTGGAAGGGGCGACGATTCCCTATTCTCCCGCTCAGATGGCAGAGTTTCTGGGATGCGAAGTCGCTCAGGCGTGCTGTCAGGCGACCGCATGGAAGATGGCAAACGCAGCGTTTCGGCGCGTCATTAATAATAAAGCGGGACGCTCTCCGCTGGGCGTCGCCTGTACCGCGGCGCTGGGTACGAATCGGGTTCGCAAAGGCGAATCCAGAGCGCACATCGCCCTGCAGACGTCCGACGCCGTCTATACGTTTACCGTCCGATTTATTCGAGACGAGCAAAAAGAACAGTCCGCCTCCGCCGACGAGTTTGCTGCGATTCGCGCCCAGCAGGAACAAGTCGTATCGAACATTTTGTTATCTGCATTGAAATATGTGCAAAAGAGTGAGGAGTTAGGAGTGAGGAGTGAGGAGTTTTTTAATTCAGAATGCAGTATCTCGCAAGACGCTTCACTACTGTCTAGCCTACAGCCTCAATATACCGTTACCACCGACCGTCAGTCCCTTCCCGATTCGTGGCAAAATCTGTTTCAGGGAACTTCAGACGAAACGTACTATAACGCCTGTTCCGATACGTCGGAAAGTATTAAGGCAATTTTTCCCGGGTCGTTCAATCCGATTCACGACGGACATCGACAAATGCGCGCGTTGGCGTCGGCGATTCTGCATTGTCCGGTCTGTTACGAGCTGTCTGTTTTGAATGCGGACAAACCGACGACGTCGCCGGGCGAGACCGCATGGCGACTCAACGAAATCGCTAAAATGGACGCTCAAGCCGAGGTGATTCTCTCGCGAACGCCGCTGTTTATCGACAAAGCCCGAAAGCATCCGGGGGCAACGTTCGTCGTAGGCGCGGACACGATGGCGAGAATAAACGATCCCAAATACTGTCAAAGCGAATCGGCGTTTAAAGAGATGATAGCGGAATTCTCACGTTTGAAAATCCGCTTCCTCGTCTTCGGACGCCCCGCGTCTAACGGCGCGTTTGCTTCTCTGGAAACCCTCCATCTTATCGACGCCCTGCGCCAGCTTTGCATTTCCGTCCCGGAAAACGAGTTCTGCTGTACGCTCAGTTCAACGGAAATACGGCGCAAATCCGGGTTGTAAAGAAATCCTGAGTATAACCAATAGCGCAAGCGACCAACGTGAGCGGTTATAATTATCTCGCCCGGCAGCGCGGATTGGGAAGGGGTACATGCAAATTATTCTTGTGAAGATAGACAAAATGAGAAGCTGAACCGCGTCTCGAAGAGACGCCATTTCTATAACCGTCGACTTTAGTCTACGGACGGCGCAACGTTCTATACTGTCTCTTAATCGAGTCAGTCTTTTTTCTTCCTTTCCCTCACGCCAGGCGTGAAGGAAAGGAAGAAAGGGATATTTGTCGATTTTTTGATTTTGTTGTCGTCTCCGTCCCGGTGGTTGAAAACCGCCGGTTATAGAGATGGCGTCCCTGTCGGGACTTTAGCGAGGAAGGAAAATGTAACTTTGACTTTCAGAACGTCGCGAATCTGCGACGCTGCTGACGTCACCCGCGTTTATGACCATTCGCAATTCTGAACTTTCAGAACGTCGCGAAACTGCGACGCTGCGATAAGGGAGAGTTGCAATTACATCACAATCACCTGAACTTTCAGAACGTCGCGAAACTGCGACGCTGCCTTGAAGTCTGGAACGAATTAACCAGGAAGGTGAACTTTCAGAACGTCGCGAAACTGCGACGCTGCTGCAGCCCACAGGCGTTTACAACAACAGAACAAGAGGTGAACTTTCAGAACGTCGCGAAACTGCGACGCTGCGCCCACAGGCGTTTACAACAACAGAACAAGAGGTGAACTTTCAGAACGTCGCGAAACTGCGACGCTGCGGCAAAAAAGGCGGGTGAATTAATAATAACTTTTGTAAACTTTCAGAACGTCGCGAAACTGCGACGCTGTCTAGGGTTATTAAACCCTTAATTCTATAGTATTTATTATAGCAAAATCGCGAACCCTGTCAAGTGGGGCGGTCAAGGAATTTATATTTTCTCAAAATTGACATAAGTTCTTATAAAATAAGGATCGCGAACCATTTCTGTGTAACATTCTTAAATAAATAACATTTTACGATGTTCTTAATAATTCATTAACTCTTTATAATGTAAGAATTAAAATAGTATTAATTTATTCTTCAGGCATGTTATTAAATATCATTTTACGACAGAATTTTTCCTCTATCTGTTTGGTTCGCGCATTTATTTTTAGCCGTAAAGAACGCAAAGAAATGAAGGATGGCAATAGCTCTCCCGCAATAAAAACATGCGAAATTCACATTGTTTTAAAGATAGCTGTCATACTTCGCGTTAGCTTTTCTTTGGCGGGCGACACGCCCACGAACCGAACTCAACAGAGTGCAATCGTCCCCAAAAGGCATACACATGCAGCGCCTAGGTGAGATAAATCTTTGGTTGCGAAGATAGATAAAATGAACATTTAAATCGTAGCCCACACCTTTAGGTGTGGGATGCAAATACAACGCCAATATAATATTATAACGCTTACCTTTCCCTTCCTTCTCCGCTCCATTCGGAGCGGAGAAGGAAGGGAAAGGTAAGCGTTTGGGGAAGGGACATTTGTTTAATCCCCCTGTAAGAGATAAATCTGGGGGCTACGATTTTGAATTGTTTTTATTTCCCACGTCTAAAGACGTGGGAATAAGAACAGCGTAATCAGAAGGCTTCGAAATGGTTTCAAGACACGTTCCCTTTTTCATGCCCCCCAATTTTGAATACGCCCCCCCGCCTCGCCGTCCGCCGGTACGGGTTGTAAATTATCAGGAAAAGGGTATAATTCTATGACCGTTTGTAAAGGAGGATTCCCGAATTGAGTATTACGTCAGACGACGTCAGTTATTATGACTATGACCTGCCGAAAGAGTTGATCGCTCAACAGCCGTTGGCTGATCGCAGCGCTGCGAAAATGATGGTCGTCAACCGTCAAACCGGTGCGATCGCACATCGTCAGGTCGGCGATTTTATCGACCTGCTCACGCCGGCGGACGTCGTTGTACTCAATAACACAAAGGTTGTTCCCGCCCGGCTCATTGGCGTACGCGTTCAAACCGGCGGACACTGGGAAGGGCTGTTTTTGGAACTGGCGCCGTCTCCAGAATCGTCTGTCGTTCCCTGGCGATTGATTGGCTCGACACGCGGCAAGCTCCTACCGGGAGAACGGGTTCAGCTCAAAGACGTCAACGGGCGCGACGACGTCGTACTCCGCTTTGAAACCAAGGCGCAGGATGGTTCCTGGGCGGTCGTTCCGGAATCGGACGAGAATTATTTGACAATTCTCGATCGCGTTGGGCGCGTTCCCATTCCGCCGTACATTCGCAACGGGCAGATGGAGGAATCCGACAGGAACAATTATCAAACCGTATTCGCTCAGATACCCGGGGCTGTCGCCGCGCCAACGGCGGGGCTTCACTTTTCCGAAGAAACGCTGGAAAAGATTCGTCAAAAAGGCGTCGATATAGAATACGTTACGCTCCACGTTGGAATCGGAACGTTCAAACCGATCAGCGTTACGAAGCTGTCAGAACACGAAATGCACTGCGAGTACGCTCAAATTGACGCCTCTACCGCAGAAAAGCTCAATCAGCGCCGGCGCGCCGGCGGGCGTCTGTTTGCAATCGGAACAACATCGGTTCGGACGCTGGAATCCGCGGGACAGTCCGGCGAAATCCTCCCCATGGCGAAACAAACGAACCTGTTTATCAAACCACCGTATAATTTTAAAGCGGTTGACGCCATTTTGACAAACTTCCATTTGCCCAAATCGACCCTGCTGGTGATGATTCGCGCCTTCGGCGGAGACGAACTGATAAAAGAAGCCTATCGACAGGCGATTGAAAATAAATACCGTTTTTATTCCTACGGCGACTGTATGGTAATTATTTAGTTGCGAGTAGCGGTGCGAAGCCGCACAGGCGAGAGGACGAGGTTTTGTCTTCGAAAAAGCTTGTTTCGGCGCTGCTTACTTCCAATTGGGAACCGACCCTGTCGGTGCGAGTTGCGAGAATTCAACACTCCTTATTCCCTACTCCCTATTCCCCATTCCCTAAAAGCATGAAAGAAGAAGACATCCTCGTTATTCCGACCAAGGCGTTTCACGACGCCGGTTATTTTCAGGGATTTTCCCTGCTCAAAGAAGAATTCATTCGCGGTCTGCTGACAGAAGAGAACGTTTCCTTCCGCCGTCGAGCTGACATGGAAGGCAATCCGTCTTATAAGCAGCTCATTCCGTACATGATTATTCGATACACCGAACCGGACGGAACGCAAAAGCTGTTCCGCTACGTTCGCGGCAAGGGCATGGGCGAAGGACGTTTGCACGAAAAGCATTCCGTCGGAGTCGGCGGGCATATTTCCACCGAAGACGTCCAGTCGCAAGGCGGCTCCGCCAACTCCAAAGGCTGGGAAGCCTACCATCTGGGCATGCTCCGCGAACTGTCGGAAGAAGTCGAGATGTCGACGCCGTACAAGTCCACTTGCGTTGGGCTGATTAACGACGACCTGACGGAAGTCGGCAAAGTCCATTTGGGCGTCGTCCATATTTTAGACGTCGAAACGCCAGACGTCGCCGCCAAAGAAACCGACCTGCTGCGAAGCGGGTTTGTCCCGGTTGAAGAGCTCATGAAAGACCTCGACCTGTTTGAATCATGGTCGAGCATTTCACTTAAAGCGTTGTTTGACAATTAACGATGAAAGGCGGTAACGAAACGACCAACGGGAGCGTAGTTACGCAGTTCGCCGAAGGCGAACCCCAAAAAATAGCGTCCGATGTTAAGTTCGCCTAACGGCGAATGCGTAATTCCGTTCGCTACGCTCACTTCATTACCGCCTTCCATTTCCCTATTCCCCTTATTCCCTACCTACAAAGATGTCAATCGAACTTACTTCCGTTGCTGCTGCTGAAGTCCTCAACGTTATGGAAAGCCAGGAACTGGACGCCGACAAGACGTATCTGCGCGTCGTTATCAGAAGCGGCGGCTGCAGCGGCATGAACTACGGTCTGGCTTTTGACGAACATTACGACAAAACCGTCGACGCCATTTATCCTCAAAACGGCGTTAACGTTATTACCGCGAAGAAATTCGCCCAGTTCCTCGACGGAAGCTCAATCAACTTCCTCGACAACGCCATGGGACGCGGTTTCCTCGTTGAAAACCCGACTTTTCCCGCCAACGCTGGCTGCGCCGGCTGCCACCATTGATGCACCGCTGCTATTGCCCTGACCTGCCCGACACTGGAATAATCGCCCTGCCTCCGGAAGAGGCGCATCATGCTGGGTCGGTTCTCCGACTTCAAGTTGGCGACGGTCTCGTATTGTTTGACGGCGCAGGGCGAGAAGCCCAGGCGCGAGTCTATTCTGCATCGAAAAAGACGATTGAGGTTGAAATCGAGTCCGTCGCGGAGGTCAATCGGGAATCCAGACGAAAGCTGACAATCGCGATCGCTCTGCCGAAGGGCGACCGACAGAAATGGCTCATCGAAAAGTGCGTCGAACTGGGCGTCGCCCAAATTCTCCCCCTGGACGTAGAACGCTCCGTCGCCAAGGCGGAAAAGCAGGTTGTTGAGCGGCTGGAACGGCAAGTCATAGAAGCGTCCAAGCAATGCCGCCGCAACACTCTTATGAAAATCCTCGACCCGATGAAATGGTCGGAGTTCTTAAAACGGATCGCCAGCGGAGATTCTGAACTTATTAATAATGATTGTCTAAAACTGATCGCTCACCCCGGAGGAATCTCAGTTCAGGACGCTCTGGCGAAAGTCGGAGAGGACGGCGACGTCATAGTAGCCATCGGTCCGGAAGGCGGATTTACAGAAGAAGAATGCGCCTCCGCCGTTGATTCCGGGTTCGAGCAGCTGTCTTTGGGCGCCAGAATTCTCCGCATCGAAACCGCCGCTATTTCTCTTGCAGCCCAGATTTGCAACTGAACTATCTGACATTATCCTGTTGTTTTGTTAAGATAGTAAAACTTTATGCCCATAAAATCCTCTTAATCCATACAATCAATCTAAAAATTATAAAAACTTTTTTTAAAAAAAATAAAAAAATCCCTTTACATTTCCTGTTTTTAAGCTATAGTAGAAATATCAAATAGGCAAAACGCGATATTTAGGAATAATAATGCGTTTAAAATAAATTTGACGTTTTTAACGATTTTGAAAGGGGTAATGTAATGAGTTTGTTAACTTCAGCTTTGCTTTGCTTAGCCTCTATTGCAGGTTTGGGCGACAACGCCGCGTTTTCCAATTACATAACGGAAACCGGCAATCGATACGTTATTATGGACTCGCTTCCATTTGAATGGATCACACCAACGTCTTTCACCGACGCAAGCGCTGAAGGCGAAGTCAAGAAGGACGAAGCCAAGAAGGAAGATGAAGTCAAGAAAGACGAGCCAAAGAAAGACGAATCCAAGAAGGAAGACGAAGTCAAGAAAGACGAGCCAAAGAAGGACGAATCCAAGAAGGAAGACGAAGTCAAGAAAGACGAGCCAAAGAAGGAAGAAGTCAAAAAGGACGAACCTAAGAAGGAAGAAGTCAAAAAAGACGAACCGAAGAAGGAAGAAGTCAAAAAAGACGAACCCAAGAAGGACGAACCTAAGAAAGAAGAAGTCAAAAAAGACGAAGCCAAGAAGGAAGAGCCTAAACCCAAGTACGAAACCGTAGAAGTTAAAGCGTCAAAGCTGTCGATTGTTGAAGAATTCAGCGCCTGCATTATTCCAGATGAGGTAACGCCTGTTTTATTGAACGTTACAGAATGGCAGAATCCATTCAGAGTTATAAGCGTCAGACCTCATGGCTCGAAAGTGTCGAAGGGAGACAAACTCATCGAACTGGATACGGAAGCATACGATAACGCGCTGGCGGATTTGCGCCGCAGCGTTAAAGGTCTGGAAATCACATTCCAAAAGGCAGAGACCGCAATCGAAACCGCTCGCAAGACTAACGAGCTTGATCTGCTTCAAGTCAAACAGACTATCGATCGCAGCAAAGAAAACTGGAAACACTTCTGGGACGTTGAATGGCCTAACAAGCTGGCAACCGTTGAACTTAATGCTCAACTTACCAAAACGCGTCTGGACGCTCAGCGCGAAGAATTCAATCAGCTCAAAAAGATGTTCGAAGCGGACGATCTGGTTGAACACGAAGAAGAATTTCTTCTCAAACGCCAGAAACTTGAACTGGAAGTTGCGGAATTTAACTATAAAATTGCAGTCGAAAAATATAATCGCGCCAAGGCTGTTGAACTTCCTGACCTTGAACAGGATAACAAGCAAAAATACGAACGAGCATTGTCCACATGGGAAGCTGCGTTGAAAGTCGCTCCGCTGGTAATCAAAGAAGCGGAACTGGAATTCGAAGGACAAAAGGTTACCTTTGAACGAGCAAAAGCCAAGCTGGCAAAAATGGAAAAGCAGCGATCGCAGCTCGAGTGCCGCGCTCCGGCAGACGGTATTTTCCTCTACGGCTCTTTTGAAAACAACAAATACGTTGGCTACGACCTTATGCGGTCAACTCTCAAACCGGAAGGAAGCGTGCCGCTGAAGAAAACCCTTGGGGTTGTCGTTTCAGGAACGTCTGAAGCGTCCATTTCCATTCCAGAAAAATTCTGGAGTTCCTTGGACAACGGATTCAAGGGCTGGTTCACACTCAACGCCTATCCAAACGACGAATTGATGGTTTCTCTCAAATCGTTTACGGACTTCCCCATTGCAGAGGGCGAATATCAGGGAACCGTCAAAATCAACGGCGACATTCCAAGTTTCATCAAACTCCTGCCTGGAATGAAAGGCAAGGTTAAGCTCATTCTCAAAGAGAAGTCAAAGGCGATTATGATCCCGACTTCCGCTCTGGGACGCGAAGGCTATACGACGGAACGATTCGTCTATGTACTCAAAGGCGACAAAGCCGTCAAACGAGTCGTCAAGACTGGCTGCACGGTCGAAAAAACCATTGAGATTACCGACGGTCTGGAATCGGGCGAAAAAATCGTTAAAGATTGGAAGAAAGTAGAGGAAGATTAAACGCTTCGTCTGGAATGAGGAGTTACGCTTCCATGCAAACGCCTCATTCCAGCATAGAATTATTCTTTAAGCTATTACCTTCGCATACTGAAAATCAATTATTCCCTCAACTATTCAAAACAGTTGGGGGATTTTTTTGATAAATACTCAAACGTACGAGAATCGTTGACGTCAATTGGAGGACGCGATTTTTACTTGCAAAAAAGATAGAACGGGAGTTGAACCGCGTCTCGAACAGCCGCGTTTCTTTACCTGCTCGGTCTATTTTAGCAAATTTCAAATTGAAAATGGCGCCGCCCCTGTTCTTATATATTAAAAGCGCTACAATACTATTATGGGAGTTAACGATATCAATTAACATCAATTGTTTTTTATCTAAAGCTCCTGACGCTAAACGAATAGTCAATCATTTGCAGTTTCGTATTATATTCAGATCGCAGATTAAACGTTTATACATAACAGCTATAATAATCGCATTTATTTCACATTTATTTTCCCTATGACAACCATACGCATTGCTCGATATTCGCTATGCTGTTCGACCCTCGGACCGGGAGTTCGGGGCGTTGTCTGGGTTCAGGGATGCAGTCAGCGGTGTCCGGGCTGTACGTCTCCGGAAATGCGGGACTACAACGGCGGAATCGAAATGGACGTCAAAGAACTTGCGGAACGATTCGACGCCTCGCCAGACCTGGAAGGGTTCACCTTTAGCGGCGGCGAACCAATGGATCAGGCAGAGGCTTTGACGGAATTAATCGAAGAATTGCGTTGCCGAAGAGGCAATAATCCGTCGTTTATGAGCTATACGGGATATATTTTCGAAGAAATACGAAAAAAACTGTCATTTTTCCAGCAGAAATTCGTGTATAATATTGACATCCTGATTGACGGACCGTTTATTGAATCGCAATACGCCAACCTGCTTTGGCGCGGTTCAGCCAATCAGAAGGTTTACTTTCTCACTGATCGGTATAAGGCGTGGGAAAGTCGAATCAATGAGCCTGGTCAAGGACTGGAATTCGAGTTTGACGAAAATGGAGTTATTCAATGGGCGGGAATCCCTCCCTTGAATTTTCGAGAGAATTTTCAGAAATTGATGGAACAGCATGGCGTTGATATTGAATAGTCGGGATTATCCCCATAAGATTTTATAAGCACACTTTTTACAACTCGCAAAGAGAGCTTAAACCAACCATGAGCGGAAGTAAAAACACATCAACCTCAGTCGGAGACGGCGGCGAAGTCATCGGTCAAGCTATTTTAGCGGTCTTGGCAATCCCTGTCGGCGCAGCAGTTTTAACGTATTACGCAGGCAAGGTTCTGGTTAAAGGAACTATTGCCGGCGGCAAGCTTGCAGCAAAAGGCATCGAACGCTATCAGGATTATCAGCGTCAGCAAAACGAACTCCATAGACAGCAGTTGGAACGTCGAATTTTAGAAGCGTGCAATAACCTTCGTTCTCAAATTGATCAGGCGACTCAATACTGCGATCGCGTTTTAAGACAGCCGTTTATGAACGACAGCATCGCCCAAAAATCCATTGACGACGTAAATCAAATCGCCTCTCAGTTCAGTTTCAACCTGTCGTTGGAAAGCGCGCTGAAAATGAATCAGGATTTGGAAAAAACGCTTAATTCGCTTAGAACTCGTCAGAGCGCCGCCAACGCTTGTCAACAGGAGCTTTCCGATTTGATGGTTCAGATGGAACAAATGCGGAAGATGATTCAATCGCAATCAGACGTTCCCTCGGCTCCGGAACTGGCTACATTAAACGAGTTTGAAAAACGTCTCAATTCGTCAACGATTGAAACGTTTGCCATCGTAAAGTCGGACTTCTCCAACTGGGCATTATCTTTGACTAACAAAATTAAAACGGTTCAGGAAAGCGTAAGAGTCAAAAATATTATCAGTTCTCTTTGGAGTTCTCTGCCGGTCAGTCTGGATTTGGCTCAAAAATACGATCCTGCCGGCTATTCAGAATTGAAAAGAATTGAATCGTTTCTCACGTCCAATCCTCAACCGGAAATGCTGGCGCGATTTCAAAAAAGTTTTGAACAGCACAAAGCCGCTGTTGAAGTCAAGAAACGTCAGGAAGCGGAACACGAAGCGGAACGAGAACGAATTCGCAAAATCTATGAGCCGAAACTCGAAGAATTGGTTCAACGTCTGGAATTGGCAGACACCGAAATTGTCAATCGTTGGGCTGGCAACGTGTTGACCAACCTGAAACGAACGCTCGATGCGTTCAGAGCAAACCTCGCTCAGGGCAATTTTCAAACAATTGAATCCGACATCGATTCATGGAACGAAACCTACACCAATATGCTCACTCAAGCCGGGCTTAAACAGCAGGCAGAAGAACGTCGACAATACATCGTCGAAGCGTTAAGAACAGAATTGCCCAAGATGGGATTTGACATTCAGTCTCTTTCCAGTAAATCTGACGCCGCGTCAGACACGATTATCAAAGTCGTTCCTCACACTCAAAACGAAGGACAACGAAGACGAATCACCATTACCGTTCCTCAAGCCGCCAACGAACCGGTTAATTATAAATTTGACGGCTACGACGTCAAATACAACCGGGTTGAAGGACTACCTGTTGTGGAAAACGACACTGGAAAACAGACTGTCATGGACATCGCCGCCGCGCTCAAGCCGTACGGAATCATCTTGTCCGATCCTGACTGGGGAGGAAATCCCGACAAGATTCGCAAAAACGAGAAAGGTCTTCCTGACGACAACAATCCAGCGGAAGAACTGGATAGGTCGCAGTCGGAAGGACAGTATCGCGCTCTGGATCTGGATTAACACTGTTTATATCCTAATATTCACACCCTAAAAACGTTACACTAACATTTTTAAAAAGCCATGCAAACTGAATGGATGACCGAACTGGATAAACAGCTTCGCCGAGGCAAACACGTTTTGCTCTACGGGAACGTTGAAGACCGTTATGAACATAAAGGCGGATACGATACGTTAAACGAATGTCTGAACGCTTACTTCCTCGATCGCGGGTATTTGGGCGTAATTCATTATGACATCGCAGAAGAAGGCCGCATTGTTCCGAATACCGCAACGCAACATTTCAGAGCGTTCAATAATGTTGTAAACATTCGTGAACATCTCATCAGGGGGAAGGACAAACCTGTCGCCGTTGTGTTCGAATATGCCGATCGCATGTCCGAAAACCCTCAGCAACAACGCGAACAGGAACGTAAAGATCTGATTCTCCTGAAAAAGACGTTTACCGAAGCTCAACGTCTGGAAGCGACAAAGCTCAAAGAAAACAGCGAACTGCCAATTGAACAGCTGTCCGGACGCTGCAACTGCATGATTTTCGTTGCGTCGTCCTTGCAATCGATGCCGTCCTGGTTCTATCAGGATCATCCTTCGTTGGCGCTCATTCGCATTCCTCGACCAGAAGCGCAGCAACGTGAAGATTTTATCGAACTGAATTTCGACAAGTTTGTACACGAAACCGTCAGCGATTCGGAAAAGAAGAGGATTTGTCAAGCTTTTATCGACAACACTGAAGATTTGACCATTTCCGACATGATTTCCATTTCTCGAACCGCCAGAAGCGAACATCGGTTCTGCAGCAGCGTTCAGGAAATGAAAGATCTGATTTTCTATTATCGATACGGCGCCATGGACGACCCTTGGGAACGATTCAATCGAGAAAAGATTCAGGACGCCCATAAGGAAATCTCCAAACGGGTTATCGGTCAGGAAAACGCTGTTACGAGCATCGTCAACATGCTCAAGCATGCGAACGTGGGAATTACCATGTCGCCGTCTTCCGGTTCCGGAGGAGGCGGAAAGCCCAAAGGCGTGTTCTTCTTTGTCGGACCAACCGGCGTTGGAAAAACGGAACTGGCAAAAGCTCTGGCTCAGCAGATTTTTGGCGATGAAAACCGTATGCACCGCTTCGATATGAGCGAGTACGCCGAAAAGCACGCCGCAGAAAAACTTACCGGTTCGCCTCCTGGTTACGTCGGGTACGAAGAAGGCGGTCAGCTGACAAACTACGTTCGCGAAAACCCGTTCAGCATTCTTCTGTTTGACGAAATCGAAAAAGCAAACAGCGCTGTTCTGGATAAATTTCTTCAAATCCTCGAAGACGGACGTCTCACTGACGGCAAAGGACTGACTGTTTACTTCAATCAATCCATTATTATTTTTACCAGTAATATTGGAGCGGAAACCTTAAGCGAAATTGAGGGCATGGACAACATTACAAACGAAAGCCCAACATACGAAAAGATTCGCCAGCACTTTTATTCAGAAGTTCAAAAGCATTTTGTCGAAGGTCTGGGACGTCCGGAAATATTCAACCGACTGGGCAACAATATTTTGGGATTTGACCTTCTCCGACCGATGCACATCAAGGGAATCTTCAAAAAGTTCATGCGAAATCTGGAGACGTCCGCAAGCGTACATGGCTACAAATTGGCGTATAAAACCGCTAACGGCGATGTAACGCACAACGCCGAAGAGTCAACGCTGTGTCAGTGGATTATCGATATCATGAAACAGCGAGAAAATCTGATTTACGGCGGACGACGCATTCGCGTTCGAATGGAAGAGAAAATTGAACAACCTCTGGCTGGCTGGGTTTTCGATAACGCTCCGTCCGCAGGAACAACTTTGACGCTGGATTTCAAAGACAATCAACTGACGATTGAATAACCGTTTAAATAACGCTTCGAAATTTGATCGGTTTTGACGCTTTGTTTTTTTGATAAACCCGACACCATGGCAACATTAACTACGCTAACGTTTCCTTCAGGCAGAGAATTGAAAAAAATTACTCCGATAAAAGCCTTTGCAAAACACGCCTTTTATTCTGCCGAGGAACACATCACTGAAACTATCGATGAATTCAGTTCGCCAAAAGAAATCGTTCGTTCTGTTTGGCTGGTTCTTTCCAACCAGACGGATCAAAAAACGCTTCAGTTATGGAAAGACTGGTCGCTCACCGTCAAAAATTACTTTGGCGTAGAGTGCAAAGAAGTTGCGATTATTAACAACCTTTTGGCGGCTGTTTTATCGTTGGACAACGCCGAGCTGATAAGCAGATTCCCCTCTTCAGGAGGCGAATCGTTTATTTCCGCTCTGTGCGATATGACAATTCGACTTGATAATTGCGGATTCGCATACAATAATTGGAGCTGGTCAAACTTTGTTCAAATTGGCGACAGCTGGAAGTTATTGCCATCGCTCTCCATGGAGAGAACGTCAGAACCAAACCCCAAACTGGCTTTGTCTCGATTGGGAAGATGGCTTATGAATTTGAACTGTTCCGTTTTAAGAACGCAACCGGCAAATTCGATTGTTAATATATTGGCAAGCGGACAAATTCCCGATGAATTTCCAGAGGAGATTTGTTACAATCGCGAATTTTGGAAGCCGATTGAACGTGAAAGCGTTCCGATTTCATTAAGTCTGACTCAAAATCAAAACAGGATTTGCCTGGAATGGAATCAGAATTCAAACTGTAACACTTTACTTTTTTGGACTGACAACAAAAAACGAACCATTCCACGTCAATTAACCTGGCACAGCGACATTGATCAATACGGAGTTTCACTGTCGAACATTCCAGGAATCAACCCTGTTATTGACGCGGACGCTGGAATCGCTCAATGGAACCGACCTCAGAATAATGCTTTTTATCAAACGTACACGATAACTCCCGCCATTAAACGCGATAACTGGTATGAATGGGGCGTTCCCATAGTCGTTGGCGGACCTGAAGAAGCGGATTTGATGAACGCTTATTTCGACGAAGACTCCGGAGAAGTCGTTTTAGCCCCTTATTGGTCTGACGACCTTAATGTTGTACGCATGTATATCGTTGCTCGCAGCGATCGATTTGCTCAAGACGTCAATGACTTACAATCCGACATTCCTCTTTTTATCGCTGAACGCAGATCCCTTAACCATCCGCTGAGAAAGAAATTCAATTTTTCTTCCCAGTTATACATTACTGCGTTTAACGCCGTAAAAATTGGAAACAAGATTTATTTTTCACCGGGGCAATCGGATAACTGTCGAACGATTATTCACAAAAACAGCGATTCAAACGATGAAATTTAATCGCGTCGCAGAAAAGCTTGCACGCAAACTTTTAACCATTTGAAAATCGCAGTCCATTTTACAGTCAAACCTTTAATACCCTTAATTAATCCAATGCCGCTTACCCATCCACTTTCAAAAGTTTTATGTCCGTTTTGCTTCCGGGAATTCCATCTCGGGCAGGCTCCATTACGCGTCATTTCTTCCTCGGTGCGAGTAAACGATCCCGTTGTCCAGAGATTTCTCAGCAAAGAAAGCGACGTTCCCATGGCTCCGGTTGAACAGCCCACCGGATTTTTTAACAAAGCCCTTCGCTGGTTTTGGTATCCTTCTCTAACAGACGACAATGAAGTCAAGCACAGAATCTGTCCGCATTGTCACATGGAGCTGCCCGTTCAGCTTGCCAATAACAAATTGAGAAGCAACATCATTGCTGTTACTGGTTACCGTTCGTCTGGGAAAAGCAACTTTTTCGGGGTGCTGATTGACGCTCTGAGAAACCGCTATTCCGAGGAAGTCGGACTCAATCTGACAACTCAAGAAACGTTTTCAACGCGTTCTTTGCAAACAATTTATTCCGACGAACTGTATGACGAAAGATACGGAGACGACTTGTTTGGAGACAACCCCAAAGCCGTTAAGGCAACTCTTTCTGCCGAATCCAATATCGACATCCGCATTCCTCTTATTTACCGTCTCAATCTGACGCGCTTTAGCTTCAAACAGCGGCTTTTGCACCCGTTTGCAACCCATCGACCGATCGACCTGGTTCTTTTCGACGCCGCTGGGGAAGATCTTAAATCGCCGGACATTCAGGCGATACACGGTCGTTATCTTTCTCATGCAGCAGGAATCATCGCTCTGATTGATCCTCTTTCCTATTCGGAAATTCGCAAAGATATCAGAATGAATACAAACATAACGTCAAATCAAAAACCGTTTGACGCTATGGCCATCCTTCGGCGAACCATTGAAAAGCACTCCCAATTGTCCCCCAATCAAAAAATCAAGGTCCCGCTGGCTGTAACGATCTCGAAATTCGACCTGCTCCGAAACGCTCCCGGTCTGGATCCATGCGTTTTTGAAGACCATGTTCACAGCAACGGTTTTGACGAACTTGCCGCTAAAAAGACTTCGGACGCCATTCGAAGTTACATTACCCATAAAGGCATTAATGCCATAACTTCTGTTGCAGAGGGGAATTTTCAAACCTGTCAATACTTTGGCATGTCCGCACTCGGTCGTTCGCCGCGCGAGGACTCGTCATTAACGTCCATTGACCCAATCAACATTGCAGACTCACTGCTTTGGATTTTGAATCGGCTTGGATACCTTCAAACAGAAGAAGAGATGAAAGGTCGCTCAAAACGGGGAAACAGCAGGTCATAATATAATCAAAGAACAAATCGTTAAATGATTTCACCTGTTTCGGTTTCGAAAATCATTTATCATAATTAATCGTTACAAATAATATAGCGCGATGGGGCGTTCCCTGCCTCACGCCATACAAATCGATACTAACAAGATAATAATTGCCATGAAACAAGCCTGTTTTACATTCTGCTGTTCCGGACTCGGTAAGAGTCTGTCTGGTTCTGGCGGCGACCGAGCGCGCGCCGCTGTAAAAGAAGTTTCAGAATCGGAACTGTTGGTTTACAAGAAATTCTGCGGTTTTCCACAGTATTCCAACTTTTCCAAAGCAGAATTTGCAGAGAATTTGCTAACGCATTCCTTTATATTAACAAATGACCCGCTTGCTAAACTTGTATTCGGTACAATCAATGTAACGGAAGATTTCAGCCATCATTTTCTGGCGCACTCCGTTTCCGCTTTGCCTGATAAGGAAACAAACCGGGATGGCAATTACTTTTCTCATTTAATTTATCCTCTTCCCAAATCCTGGACCGTTCGCACCGCTCTGGAGATGTGGGGAAGTCCTTTTTGGATTACATGCGACAGCGACGACATGTCGTCAGAAATGCCATTAATCAACGAAAAAGACGTTCAGATGGGGGTTGTCAATCAGGAAACTTTTGTTCAATTCCTTCGTTCGTCTCCGGAACGTCAAAAAAAGTTTCTCTTTCTGATCAAAAGCCTGTTGTCAATGGATTCAAGCAGAAAAATTGTCCTGACGGGTCTTCCAGAAGATATGGTTTTTTGCCTATGGGGAGCAACCAGATGTCTTCCATCGTCCATGTGGATAAACATCGCGTTTTCAACGCATGAAAAGCCATCTTTGTCTTTTTCGTTCAACGTTGTCAACTTTCTTCTTCCTGAAAACCCGGACTCGCAGGATGAAATCGTTTTCAAGGAGTTGCCACAAAGACAAAACATTCTGTTCTATTCAGAAAATCCGCACTTTCCATCTTCTGAACTTCCAGACAACGCCTTAGCAGAAGACATCCTCGAAATTTGTCTTAACAATTCGTTCGATACGCTAGACAATTTCTACAGGACTCTCCCTGCCGACGTGAAAAGTTCCGGGGCTTCATTGCAGATATACTGGAAGTTTCTCAATCAACCAGATCGCATCTCTTGTCAAGACATTGACATGGCGATCAGAATTCCCGAATTGAGAAATCGCGCTATAGAAACATTGATGAACAGCTTTCATTTTTCTCTGGATGACCAGCTCAATTTTTATCAGTTCGTGAATCCGGAACTTCAGGATCAAATGCTCAACAGGCTAATTTCAGAGAATTCCATTGAACAGATTCGCAATAACAGCGAGTATGCTCAATTATTAATATCAGCGTTGTCAATCCAGGAAGAGCCGCAAGAGGAAGAGAGTTTGTCGTTATTCCAAAGAATAATTGAATTTTTCAAAAAGGCGCTCTTTGGATAAAAACGCTGTCGTTTTTGCAATAACCCATGAGTACAAACCCTGGCATTCAACGTCCGATCCTCCCCTTTCGATTACGTCCGTATACAATTATGCTGGCGTTGTCCGTGGGTTTGTTTATCATTATCCCTTTAGTGGCGTGCATTGTTTATGCGATATTATGGTTGCTGGGCATAATAACCGGTTTTTTGAGTTGGAGTTTGGGAATAATCGTTGCTGTTGCGGCTGTTGCATTTATAATCGGTTACAGTGAGGAGCACGGCAATTATGACGTCGAAATTCAAAATCTTATAATACCGGGAATTATAGCAGCAGGAATTGTTACATATTTTACATATACGCCTCTTTTAACAGCGTCCGAAGCGTTATTTGAATCAGCATCCATAACGTGGGACTATCTCATGACATTATTCAGCGACTGCGGAATTGTCTACTGGTCGTGGATTCCAATACTCTTAATGATTGCATTCGGAATTGTCAGCCTGTTGACGCTTTGGCTGATGAAACTCCTGGACTGGCGCCCTCACTGGGGACTAATTCGGTTTATATGTCCTCACGAAAACTGCGGCAACGTCAGTTCGTCTCTCGTTTATGAATGTCCTCATTGCGGAGGAACGCTGACCAATCTCCATCCTTCCCGATTCGGTATTTTCGCTATGGAGTGTCCTCAATGCAACAACTATGTAATGACGTCATGGCTAACGGGAAGAAACAGGTATTCCAAAACGTGTCCCAATTGTCAGCGATCGCTCAATTACGAAGGGTTCGGCGACGTTCCAGAGTCGGTATTTATCGTTGAAGGGGCTTCTAAAAGCGGTAAGACGTCTTTTCTGTTTCAAACCCTGTATTTATGGAACAAGCTTTTTAGATCTCATTTCTGCAACAGTGAACAGGAAAGCCAGATTCTTTTTCAGGCAAATGAAATCAGCAATGGACATTTCTGTCCTCAAACGTTGCGACAGCAGCGTCCAGAGGCATACGTCATGCTTAGTAAAAAATCATTTGGAAAGTTTCTGGCGTACTTTTACGACACCGGCGGCGTTGCTGCCAACACCCTTGACGCTGGCATGGTAGAACCATATTTCAATTTGGCAAACGGCGTCTTTTTGGTTATTGATCCATGGACTGAAAAAGGATCATTAACAATGGCGGACAATAACAGACAATCGCCTCCTTCGGACTATCAGTATGCAACGCAGGATGCCAATGCCGTCGTTGGCATTCTTTGTAATAAATTGGAACATTTATACGACGACCCGTCCAATAACGGATTTGACATTCCGGTTTGCGTTGTTGTTACCAAGTGCGACATCAACGGGCTGGACAACGCCATGGGCGTAAACAGTCAGTTTACACAATCCTCTAAAAATTGGGAAAAACAATCAAAACTGGTTGAGGAGTATCTGATACAAAACGGAATGTACAATTTCGTCAATGTTATTAATACTAGATTTAAAAGGAAAGCTTTTTTTGCCGTCAGCGTTCTTGACGATTCAACCCATAACCCAAAAGCCGTCCTTAATCCGCTGCTGTGGATGTTATGCAACGCCCACTAGATGGAAACGGTTAATCAAGCCCATTATAAATACTCCAGCAATCCAGACGTTCAATTATTAGCGCTCCCAATCCTGAATCATGGATTCACAATATAAATATACGTTTTCTGTTAAAACAATTGGATACGCTTTGGCTGTTTCAGTTGTTCTTTGTTTAGCGTTGCCATGCATCGCTGTTGCGTTGTATGCTTTGCTAACGCTTTTAAGCCTTGTTGTAGATTATATCGGCCCTTTTGTTTTTTACGTCGCTTTCGGACCATTTTACATCATTTTCAAACCACTAATAGCCTTAAGTAATTATTGTGATAATCAATTGGGCTGCTGCGCCGTTATTATAGGTCCCTTTATACTTTTCTTATTTTTAAAACTATTTATAGGTTTATTCCAAGGCGCCTATGGATTGCTTCGCTATTTAATTTCCGAACATCCGACTCTAAGACGAATAGTGATATTTATTGTTTCATTCTGGTTAATTTGCCTGGCGCTAATGTTCGTTTTTTACAGCATTGACTTTTACCATAGCGACGAAGATTATGGCATGATTATAAGGTCATACGCCAATAGCTCATGCCGTTCGGTAATTAACGTCTTTTTGGAGTATAAAGTTTACCTTTATTCCTGGACGCCTGTTGCTGTAACAGTTTTACCGACATTTTTCATATACGCCTCGACATTGTCGTATCGAATTTTCAGGATTCTTTTTGCCGGCGCTCGTACGCTTTTGCACGCTGTTTTTCTTGGAATTACGGTACTTTACAGACTTGTCGTTGCAGGTTCTTGTTTTATTCTACGAGCGTTTCTGCTTGGAATTATGATAATAGTTGACTGGCTTTTTAGTAAACGGAAAATCAGACATATCTGTCCAAATCAGGACTGTGGTCATATTGGCTATTCATCGGTTTATCATTGTCCGCATTGCGGAGAATTATTAACAAATCTGAGACCCTCTTTTGACGGCATTTTCTATAAGAGATGTCCAAGCTGCAACAGTAACGTCAGTTCGTCCTGTCTGACTGGGCGAGATAAATATTCTACAGCATGTCCAAAGTGTCATAATACGTGGAAATATTTCAACTTTGGAAAAGTTCCTTCCTCTGTATTTATTGTTGAAGGGGCAGCCAAAAGCGGAAAGACCTCGCTTCTTGTACAAATGTTGATTCATTGGAGTTCTCTTTCATCGGAACGCGTCCATTTTTTAATTGAAGAGCAAAAAAATACAGTTAAGAATTTAGCCGATAGCATAAACGAACAAAGATTTTGTCCTTCCACAACAAGGCTTTTACATCCAGAAGCATACGTAATGCACTGTAAAAAGCGTTTTCATTCTTTTCTGGCGTACTTTTACGACACCGGCGGCGATACGTCATATTCTCTTCAGGCAGGCGTAGCTGAACCATACTTCAACATGGCAAACGGAGTATTTTTGGTTATTGATCCGTGGGCGGAAAGATGCGTCTTGGACGCCTTCAAAGGAAATAACTTTACGCCTCCTCAAACATACCATTATTCCAGGCACGACGCCAACGTTGTCATTGGCAGGCTTTGCAGCAAACTGGATCACATTTATACGAGATCGTTTCGCGGCGGTTTTAACATTCCAATCTGCATTATTGTAACAAAATGCGACATCAATGGTCTGAGCGAAAGAATTGGCGTTAAAAAACGTCATTTTCAATCCTCAAAACAATGGGCAGAACAATCCAGGCTGGTAGAAAACTATCTTGTAAATATCGGGATGTACAATTTCGTCAATGTCATTAAAACGCGATTTAAGAAGTACGCTTTTTTTGCCGTCAGCGTTCTCGATGGTTCCGACAATAATTCCGACTCCGTCCTGAATTCTGTCCTTTGGATGACTTGCAACGCAAAATAATTTGTATATAATAGATAGCATTATGATGAACAATTCCGAGTTCCATTACTATCGAAGAATTACAGCCGCCTATATTCGCGGACTGGCTGTCAATGCTGTTCAGAACAACGGCGCGATTTCGTCCCTCGACGCTGATCTCAACGGCGTTTCTTTTGCTTTGCCGGAAGACCTGAGCGCTCCTGATCTGGACGACCTGTCGGACGAAGAACAAAACGAGATTATTCGAATCGGGGTTGACAGCAAACTGAAGCTGTATCGATTCAAAAACACTCATGACAACTTAGGGCGAATTGTTGGCGTCATGGGGTTTCTCAAATCGGTACAAATGGAATCCGTTTTGGATATCGGATCAGGACGCGGCGTTTTCCTTTGGCCGTTTATCAATGCGTTCCCGTATGTTCCCATTACGGCAGTCGACATGCTGGACTATCGCGTCGAACTTTACAAAACAGTTCAGCAGGGGGGAATTGATACGCTGTCCGGAATTCAGGGCGACATTTGCACTCTCGACGTCCCAGACAAGTCGTACGATATCGTATCCATGCTGGAGGTTCTGGAACACATTCCCGACGTTGCGTCTGCTGTAAAATCCGTCGTTAGAATCGCCCGAAAGTTTATTGTTGTTTCCGTCCCATCCAAACCGGACGACAATCCGGATCACATTCATTTGCTTACCAAAGAAATATTACAAACGCTTTTTAATGACGCTGGCTGCAAAAGGCTAATATTTGACGAGGTCAACAACCATCGGATTCTTTTTGCAACGCTTTAAGAAAATATCATGACAGAATTCAAAATTATCAAATATCCTCGAACGCCGCATTTAGAAGGGTCGCGGTTGCAGCCCGGAGACGAAGACGTGTCTCAGGTTGCGTTTTCTGAAATTGTTGGCAAGACGCTGGCGGTTGAAGAAAAGTGCGACGGCGCCAATTCCGCCATTTCGTTTGACGCCAACGGGGAATTACTCCTTCAAAGCCGCGGGCATTATCTGACCGGCGGGTATCGCGAGCGGCATTACAATTTGCTCAAGCAATGGGCGAGCGTTCATCAGCAGGCGTTTTACAACGTTCTCGGTTCCCGATATATCATGTACGGCGAATGGATGTACGCAAAACATTCCATCTTTTACGACAATCTGCCGCATTATTTTCTGGAGTTCGACATTTTGGATCGTGAAACCGGGGCGTTTCTCGACACGCCTAACCGTCATCAGATGCTGGCGGACTTGCCGGTCGTTTCGGTTCCCGTGATTCGTCGAAAGACGTTTCAGAAAAAAGAAGAACTCTTGAATCTTATCGGACATTCGGTTTACATCACAGACAACCATTTTGACGCTCTGGAACGTTACTGCAACGAAAACGATCTGGATAGTTATACGATTTGCGGGGAAACCGACCGTTCCACAACGATGGAGGGGTTATATATCAAAGTTGAAGAAAACGGTCAGGTTACAGACCGTTTGAAATTTGTTCGCCCGTCGTTTCTTCAAACTATTTTGGAATCGCAGACGCATTGGCTGGATCGCCCGATCGTCCCGAATCAATTGCGTTTTCCGTTAGGGGAAATCTACGCCCCAACGCTGTCTGTTACAAAATGCGAGGGACAGTATGAACAATAACATTCCCATTCCTCAACCCGGACAGGAGATTGACTGGCAAGCGATTGAAGCGTCTTCCCTTCAGCCGGAAATCAAAAAAATGGCGCAGACTCCGCAAAATCCGTACTGGCATGGCGAAGGCGACGTCTGGACGCATACTAAGCTGGTTTGTCAGGCTTTGATTGAACTGGAATCGTGGCAGCGTCAGACGGAGGAATTGCGAGAAATTCTGTTTTGGGCGGCGCTGCTGCATGACGTCGGAAAGCCGTCAACGACTGCGTTGGACGTCGACGGTCAGCTGCATTCGAAAAATCACAATCCCGTTGGCGCCAAACTGGCGAGAAATATTTTATGGCGCGATTTTGATCTGGCGGGGACAAATGACAAAATCCAGTTTCGCGAAACAATATGCTCCCTTATTCGATTTCACTCATCGCCGCCGCACATTACAGACGTAAAAGATCCTGTTTACATCGTAGCTCGATCTTCGGTTGACGGATTGGAAGTCCCGAAGTTCAACAACCGCTTGCTGTCGATTCTTGTCGATGCGGATATGCGGGGGCGGATAGCAGACAGCATTCAGGAATCAATTGACAAGGTCGCAATGTTTGTCGATTGCGCCGAGGAAAACAACTGTCTGGATAATCCGTACCCCTTTGAAAACGAATATTCCCGATTCAAATATTTTCACGATAAACTGAACTATCCGGGAGTGAATTTATACGATTCCACCTGGGGAGAGGTGATTGTCCTTTCCGCCTTGCCGGGAACGGGAAAGGACGAATACGGTAACAGAGTTCTTTCAGGTTTGCCGACGGTTTCCATCGACGACGTTCGAGAAGATTTGAACGGCGATCCGACTGACAATCAGGGTGCGTTTGTCAACGAAGCCCGCGACAGAGCAAAAGTCTTTTTGCGGCAGAAAACGCCGTTTGTCTGGAACGCAACAAACATTTCCAACTTTACTCGCAAACCAATTGTTGATTTGATAACCCAATATGGCGCGTCGGCGAAAATTGTCTATCTGGAAACTGATTGGACGGAACAGCTCCGGCGTAACGCGAATCGAGAAAAAGCCGTTCCAGTCAACGTGATTGAACATCTTCTTGAAAAGATGGAAATGCCATCGTCCCGTGAAGCGGAAAAAGTCGAATGGATTGCGTGGAATTAACCCGTATAAAATATTGGCTCATCTGACAAATGCGTCAGACGAGCCAATTTCAAGGCGTTTTTTGTTACAATTTCAACGCCAGTTTCTAGCAGATTTTATATCCCGCTGACGTCAAAGCGTTGCGGATTTCCGTGAAGTGATCGAAGTTTCGAGTTTCGAGTACGATGTTTAAATAGCAGCCGTTGACGTCTGCCGTTTGCGAGGAACGCTCATGGTGAATCGAAACGACGTTGCCGCCCAGTCGAGCGACAATTGTCGCGACGCCTTCCAGCTGACCGGGTTTGTCGATAAGCTCGATTTTCAAAGCGCCGTAACGACCGGTCTTCATCAAACCGCGGGTTATAATTCTCGACAGGATTGTAACGTCGATGTTTCCGCCGGAAACCAGACAGACCGTCTTTTTCCCCTTGATAGGAATCTTGTTGAACATGGCTGCGGCAACAGGCGCGGCGCCGGCGCCTTCAGCAATGAGCTTTTGATTCTCAATCATCGCCAAAATGGCAGAGGAAATCTCGTCGTCTGTTACTGTTACAATGTCGTCTGCGTACTGTTTGCAGAATTCAAACGTGAGCGTTCCCGGCTGTTTAACCGCGATGCCGTCTGCGATGGTCGAAACGCTGTCCAGACGTTCAATATGAGCGTCGTGAACCGAGTTGACCATACTGGCGGCGCCGGTCGCCTGAACGCCGTAAATCTTGACTTCCGGACGCAGATTTTTAATGACGTACGCAACGCCGGAAAGCAGCCCGCCTCCGCCGACAGCTGTTACAACCGCCTCGACGTCCGGCATTTGGTTGAGGATTTCCAAGCCCAGCGTGCCCTGCCCAGCAATGACCTGCTCGTCGTCAAACGGATGAATGAACGTATATTGGAATTCGTCGCGAAGCTGAAGGGCTTTCTCGTAGGCGTCGTCGTACGCGCCTGTTACCATGCAGATTTCAGCGCCGTAAGCGCGGGTCGCTTCGACTTTGGAAATCGGCGCGCAGTCCGGCAGGCAGATAACCGACTTCGCCCCGGAACGCGTTGCCGCCAGCGCGACGCCTTGTGCGTGGTTTCCAGCAGAACACGCGATCACGCCGCGGGCTTTTTCTTCAGCGCTGAGCTGAGAAATTTTGTAGTACGAACCTCGAACCTTGAACGAACCTGTAATTTGCAGGTTTTCCGGCTTGAGGTAAATGTCGCTTTCCGGATTGAGCTTCGGAGCGCGAATGAGTTCCGTCGAACGAAGGACTTCTTTAAGTACGTACGATGCGCGGTATACGCTGTCTAAGGATAACATGACAAATCGGTGGGTTAGGGGGTTATATGAGTTAGGAATTAGGAGTGAGGAGTGAGGAGTTATTGTCGCGAATACGCGACATACTACTGCCTACTGTCTATTGCCTACTGCCTATCTTTTCGTCAACTTTCTTTTGAATGTCTTTCATGACTCTGTCGGGCTTTTTGAGGTTGGGTTTGTATCCCTTGACGTCCGGGATCCATTTTCCAACGTCAAACGATTCCGCAACGGAATTGAGCGTCAATTTGCCTTCAAGCAGTCGCTGAGCAAACGTACAGCCCGCCATGTCGGCGGCGAGGTCGCCAACGTCGAAGGCGTTGCCAGGCGTGGATTCGTCTTTGAGTTCTTTTATCAAACCAGCCTGTCGCGCGGCGTCCGGCGACATCAGCCCTGACAGCGCTGCGGATACGCCAAAATGCTGAGACCAGTCTGAACGGTTGTTGATGCTGGGCTGTTTAATCAACTCGTCACGCCGAACCTGGAGGTCGTAGGAGTCCATCTTCTTAACGCGATCGCCGACAATCGGCAGAACTTTCATCGAATTGGACATGTCCATCGTCATTCCAATTGCAACCAGGAACGCCCGAACGCGGTGTTTTTCCGGGAGCTTTGCCGCAGCCGCCGCTCCGGATCGAATTATATGGTTGACGTACTCGTTGCTGTTCGGGTCAAGCGTTTGACCTTCCATGCCGTTGAGGATTTCCTGACTGACGTATCGAACCGCCTTGTTGACCGACATCGTATCGGACGGAACGATCACCGCATCCGAAGACGCATCCGGCTGTTCGGTTTGAACAATCTCGTCTTCATCTTTTGATGGAACGTTATTCACCGCTGCGTTCGCGCTGTTATCCTCCGGCGTCTTGGTTCTCGGTTCAGGCGTTTCGGTTCTATCCTCTTTATCTTCATTTCGCGGCGGCGGATTTTGAGCGACTTCAACCGCACTGTTCTGTTCCGGCTTTGACGATTGAGATTCAGGCGGAGTCGCTTGCTGAGGAGTTGCATTCTCTGCGACTGTCGCCGCTGGTTTTTCGTTCATTTCCGGAATGGTTGAGGCGTAGGCGTCCAGATCGTCTGGCATGGTCAAAACCGGTTTGACAACGCCCATAGCGCGGCGAATCTGTTCTCGACGGATTTTTTCCTGTTGTGCGACAATCGTCAACAGCTTTTCAATCGACGCGGCGTTGGAATCCGTATGCGGAATCTTGCTCATGAACGAGTAAATCTCGATGAACTCTTCAATGCGTTTATCCGACATGTTCATCAGCCCGTTTTTGCGATTCGCCCAAACGTCAGCCCAAAGGTTGATTAAAAGCGCATTTATCGGGTTGAACGTTTTGACGTAAGCGGCGCGGCGGGACTGACGTTCCGCCAGAGTCGGATTCATGTAACAGTGCGGATCGGGGTTGTGAACCGCGCCGAGCCAATGTCCCAACTCGTGAATAAGGGCTTCCACCCGTTCGTTTTCAGAAAACTGCGGGGCGAACTCTCGAATCAAAATATGCGTATGGAACGGCTGACGCGTCATGCCGATATGCGATTCCCCTGGCTTAACGCCGTACTGGCTGGTAAACCCGATTGCCAACGCCGCCGGATAAGCGGGAGCCATCAGTTCAAATTCTTTCATGGACGTAACAAAGTCCTGAATGTTGTCGTCAGACTTCCACTGCCCTACGCCCACGATTTTAAACCGCAAATGGCACAGCCGCTCGTAAACCTCATTGACCTTGTCGATTCTCTTTCGTAATCGCGACTCCCAAACGTTCCGCTTGGAATACTCGTTGTCGTCAACGTAGATTTTAACCGGGACTTCGATGATCTTCATTCCCAGCTGTGAGTACGTAATCGAACTGCTGAGAACCGGCGCAGCGTTTTCATCCATGCGAAACGCCCCAACCGGGTTGCCGATAATGGGCATCTTCTGGAAAAACATGTTCCCTTCCGGAGACGTTCCGAAAAAGTAAACGGACTGTGGTTCCAAGGGGACTTGATGATTCTGCTGTCCATCGTTAAACGCCAAAGCCGCCTGGTCGTCGAAAAAGAACGAGTACGCGTCGCCCGACGCCAGACGAACCGTCTGCTGCGGCTTGCCCTTTTGCGCCACGACAAACGCAACGCCCTTTTCCATCCGGTTGGAAATCACCGCAACGTCCGCCCACGCCGTCGCCATAAAAACGAACAGCGCCGCTGGAATCAACAAACGGATAACGCCAGGATATCTCATTAATAACAAGGAATTTGAACTGAAGTAGTTGGTAATTTATGTATGGAGCGTTGCTAAACAGACGTCCTGAATAATACATAATCAGGATTTGCGAGTTTCAAGCTGAGAGCCGCGCTTTGCGTAACTCCTCACTCCTCACTCCTAACTATTATTTATTATATCATAGCTTTTATTTTCTAAAACTCCCCCCGAATCGAGCAATATTTTGAGAAAATTTGCCGTTTTTCCAGAAAATCTTCCCTTCTCCCGCCTTGTCAAAAACCAATATTTCTGTTTTAATATAAAGATGTATTGACGTCTGTCAAATATTCATTGGTTTAGAACTGTTTTACCACTTTTTTCAGTCAGAATTTGAACGTCTTTTCGGAGTCATAGTTCCTTTTTCTGACGCCCGAGGAGTTCCTATGTCAGAATCCAAATCCGTTGCGCTGGCGTATCCGCGTTTGTGCCTGGCGTACTTTTTACAGTTTGCCGTCTGGGGCAGCTATGGCTTCGCCCTGTACAGTTACGCACTGAACGTTCTTAATTTTTCCGGACCTCAAGTTGGCTGGATTGGAGCCGCCATTCCGATTGGCGCGCTGTTCGCCCCATTGGTCGGTCGAATCGCTGACCGATTCCTTTCCGCCCAGTACGTCCTGTCGATCTTGCAATTCATTAGCGCTGGATTGCTGATCTTTGCTGGTCTTCAAAAAGATTTTACTCCTATGATGGTTGCGTTGGTTTTGGTTGGAAGCTTCTACATGCCGACTATTCCACTTATCAACTCGATTGTCTATAGACATGTTCCTAAAAAAAATCCAGACGATCCTAACGAAGACAACGCTCCACGCGTTTTCATGTTCGGAACGATTGGCTGGATCGTAATTGTTTTGATTATTCAAGCGTTCTTTGGTGGCGACCAAACTCCACAATTCTTCTATGTTGGAGCCGCATGCAGTCTGCTTCTTGCTATATACGCTCTGACTCTTCCCGACACGCCTCCCAAACCCGTAGAAACAACTTCGACGCAAAAAGCGCCCAGCGCCTGGACATTGATAGCTCAACCGCAATTCCTGTGCTTTACCATTGCTATTTTGATTGCAGGCATCGCCGCATGCGGCTTTTTCTTTACTACCTGTCAATCAATGCTCACTCAACGCGGCTATCCTGGCGGACTGGCATTAACAACGCTTAACCAGATATCTGAAGTTCTGTTTATGGCTTTGCTCCCGATTTTCGTAAAGCGAATTGGTTTGAAAAATGTCATTTTAATTGGTATTGGAGCCTGGTTAGCACGATACGTTTGCTTCATGGAAGCGGCTTTTGGGTTCGCCTTGGTCGGCTTGCTTCTCCACGGCTTGTGCTATAGTTTCCTTTATGCTGGTTCGTACAAGTTTGGCGATAAAATTGCTCCGGAAACTATGAAAGCCTCCGTTCAGAGCTTTATCGGCATGATTCTCTTGGGCGTCGGACAGATTGTCGGCGCCTTGTTAGCAGGATATCTGATTGGTTGGTCCCCAGCGCTCGTTTCCAATTATCAGGTAACAGAAGGCAATGCTGTTGTTCTTAATGTTACAGCGGACAATGTTCAAAACCTTCCACGCTGGACAGATCCAGCTGCGGCTAAATCCGTCTGGAATATATTAGACTTGGGTCAGTATGTCAAACCACAAAACGTTAAAGATGAAGAAACCAAGGCAGCCGCCAAAAACCTTGACCTGACGTCTATTGATACTAATAAAGACGGCAAGATTACTGCCCCCGAACTTGCAGACGTCATTTCCGCTGACAAGTCAAATACGATTCCCAAAGAAGTTGTTACATCGCTGCTGACTCAGGTTCAGTCCAAGCTGGCAGGAAAAGATGTCAAGGCGGAAGAAATCAACATTACTCGTGAGCAATACCTCCAGGCGCAGACCAACGACTGGAAAAAGATCTACATGGTTCCTGCCATCATGATGGCAGCGGCGTTCATCTTCTTCCTCCTGTTCGGAAAGAACCCGACTGAGGAAAATAAAGAAGATGAAGCCCAACCCGAAGAAGCCCAACCGGCAGAAGCGTAATTATTTCGCTTCCAGTACGGAATACGCTTCCGCAGCCAAATAGAACGAGCCGGCAATGCACGTCATTTGCCGGTTCTTTTTTTCTTGAGCGGACTGGATGGCGGAGGCGGACGAGTCAAACGCGGCGACGTCGTTATGCTGAGCGTTACCCGCCAGCGTCTGTTCGGATTCCAGCTGTTTGAACAAATCCATCAGCCGTTCCGGCGGGCAGGAGCGGGGGTTGTTCTGGAATCGGGTGATTCGCCACGTTCCGAAATACGGATAGACGAGCCGGAACATCTGGACGGCGTCTTTATCGTCCGCGCAGGCGAAGACCAGACAGCAGTTTTCCCGCGGCAGGTTCAGGCGTGCAACCGCCTCCGCCAGTTTGGAAAACGAGTCGGGATTGTGCGCCGCGTCGATAATCGTAATCGGGTTCGTTTGGACGACGTCAATGCGCCCGGGAATGCGGACGGACGCCAGCGCGTCTCGAATGGCTAAATCACGGATTTGCAATCCGTTGCCTAAGCCATTTGTAATTCTTGCCAGTTTAATAGCAATTGCGGCGTTTCCGGCTTGATGTTCGCCCGGCAGGTTGAGCTTTGCATTGCGAATCGATCCGCAAGACAGCAAGCCGGTCAGGGCGTTGGGCGTTGGCTTGTACGTCCAGGAGAAATCGCGGTCAGCTTCGTAAATAGGGGCGTTTTTCTCAGCGGCGACGCGCTCGATAACCCGGCGGGGTTCCGAATTCATGCGTCCAATAACGACCGGAACGCCCGGCTTGATAATCCCCGCCTTTTCTTTGGCGATTTTGGCTTCTGTATCGCCCAAAACGGCAACGTGGTCAATGCCGATGCTGGTAATCGCCGTCGCCAAGGGTTTGCAGACGTTGGTAGAATCCAGACGTCCGCCCAAGCCGGTTTCCAGCACAGCCAGGTCAACGCCGGCAGACTTAAACGCCAGAAACGCCATGGCGGTCGTAATCTCGAAAAAAGTAACAGCGCCCAGTTCCGGCGCGTCGTTGTCCATCTGCTCCACGACAGGGCGAACGAGACTCAGACAGGCGTCAAAGTCCTCGGACGAACACGGCTTTCCCCCTAAAGCAATGCGCTCTTCAATACGCAAAATATGGGGGGACGTAAACAGACCGGTTTTATACCCAGCGTGCCGCGCCATGGATTCCAGAAGAATGCACGTCGAGCCTTTGCCCTTCGTCCCGGCAACGTGAACGCATTTCACGCCCTGTTCCGGATTCCCCAAGCGGTCTAAAAGCGTCTGCATTCGCGTCAGATTCATAGACAGATTGGACGTCGGGATTTTATGAAACGTCTCGTAATTGACGCGAGAATATAGCCAGGAGCGCATAGTTAGGCAATAGGCAATAGGCAGTAGGCAGTAGTAAAAAACTCTTGTCTACTGCCTGCTGCCTACGACCTTTTAATATCTGTTTTGCTGATTGAAGTACTGCTGGTACTGCTGATTAAAGTACTGCTGCGCGCTGTTGGGATTATTATCGATAGTCGGATTCGCCTGAGTCGGAATAATCCCCTCTTGCTGAAGCTGGTTCAGCGTTCGGTTTTGCTGCTGAATCTGCTGTTGCTGACGCTGAATTGTCTGCTGTAACGATTCAACCTGTTGAACCATTTGTCTGTTGTACTGCTGCTGTTCCATCATCGGGCGGACAAACAGATTGTAGTTGTCTCCGCCGCCTCCGCCAATACCGCCGCGTCCAGCGTAGATATACATGTACGGGCTATAAGGCGACTGTGGGGGCTGATCGTCAAACGGACGAGCAATTGGCTGAGAAGTGATTTGTCCGCCTATCGTAGCCGGCTGAATGGGTCGCGCTGTTGACTGCTGAACCTGGAACGGGTTGCGCTGAATTGTCGGCTGAGCCGGAGCGACGTTCGGACCGTAGCCGTACCCGGTCGACGGGGTCGGCTGGAACGGGTTGGCGGAAACGCCGACAAACGGATTGCCAGAAACAGCCGGAGATGCAGTTCCATTGGGATTAGCAACTGTCGCTTGAGTCGGCATGCTTTGAGTCGCGCCGTTAATTTTCGTCGGATTTTTAATTCCCGAAGCCGGCGGAGTAAACTGCTGGGGTTGCTGGGGTTGAGACATATACAACGGCGCCGGGTTAGTCGTCATCAACGGACCGCGACGTCGATAATCCTGACCGTAACCAGACGCGCAGACGAAAATCGTCATTGCGAATACGCCTAAAACGCCAAGTCGGCAAACAAACGATTTCGATAAATTCGGAATATGTTTCATGGAATTATTATTAGCAATCAGCAAATGAAATATTTTCTTCAGACGGCGACGAAACCGTCTCACTCTATTTATATTATACTCAAAAAACAAATTTTGTTCGATACGATTGGAATTTTTTTAGTATTTGCCAATATTAGGGCAGTAGACACTACTGCCTCCTTATATTGAACCGCTACGCGGTTCTAGCGGATGCGCAAGCGACCAACGGGAGCGAATATAATACGATTCGCGCGGCAGCGCGGACTGGGAGCGGCGCCTCGCCGCCCGTGGGTTAAAACCACGGCTATTAATATTGAACCGCTACGCGGTTCTAGCGGATGCGCTTCGCGCCTACTGTCTATTGCCTACTGCCTACTGCCTATTGCCTCACTAATAGCTCGTACCGTTTCTTACGCCAAGGTTCTGCAGGTTGCGAACTGCTGACGAACCAAGGGAGATGAACCCAAAGAACGACTCGAATGGAGCCTGAACCTTACGCATAAAGTTGCTCGCAGCAATAGAGCGATCTTCGCCGATAAATACGCGGTCGCCCGGAAATATCTGGAAGTTTGTACTGGTGTTGGCGTCCTGAACGATTTCGTCCCAGCTGACCGGAAACACCTGAGCGCACTGATTCCCGTTCGGAGCGGGTCGAGCAATCCAGATGTTTGTGCTGGACTGCTGAGAAATGCCGCCCATCTGGGAGATAGCGTCTAAAACAGTTTCGTTCCCGGTATACGGAACGCGATGAATTCTATCGCCCTGATAAGCGCCTTGAGTTACGATGTAATAAAATTTGCTGTTATAACCCGCAACGTCTACCGTTACAGAGGGCGAGTCAAAAAACTGCGTAAGATGTTTTTCAATCGCCAGCTTCGCTTCTGGAACGGTCATGCCGGCAATACGAACCAAACCGTATTTGCGAAGGTTGACGTTTCCGTCAGGAGCGACGAGATAATTTCCGGAAATCGGCTGCATCGCCGACGCCTGCGCCAGCTGACAGGACACTTCCGGAGCTTTCAAAATCTGCTCTAAATGATTTACGATAGCGCTTTTGGCTTCGTCAACCGTCATGCCGGCGACGCGAACCGTGCCGTAAGCAGACCCCAAATCTACAGAGCCTTCCGCATTGACCAGATAAACGCCGTTAATCGGCTGATCCAGCAGAGTTCCCAAAACGTTTACCGCCAGAGCGTCGAACGTTTCCAGACGATACGGCGGCAGCGGAACCATCTTGACAATATCAATAGAGATAACGTCCGGCGGCTCGATTCGATACGCCGGCAGCGTAACCTTTGCCAATTCAGAAGGAATCGCGGTGTCGGCGGGCGCGGGCTGTTCCAGCGTCGGGTCGTAATAATCGAACGGTGTACAGCCAATATTCGCCGCGGCAAACGCTGTTAATAGCAGCGCTGCCAACGCAATTCGAAAATAACGTTTATAAATGTAGTGGTTCATTGCTTCCGTGCACTATTTATTAATTACGTACTTACATACCGCGGCATAATCCGTTACTATCGTATATATTCGTCAAACTTTAATC
>JAFSMW010000121.1 GCA_017447745.1 Thermoguttaceae bacterium | reverse complement strand
GGAAAGAAAAGGGTATTTGTCGATTTTATGTTTTGTTGTTCTGCTGTCCGTGGGTTAAAACCCACGGCTAGAAACATTCAACCGCTACGCGGTTGTTATGGAAGCGTAACTGCGTTCGCTTCGCTCTCTCCGTTACCGCCTTTCATTTACCGCTACGCGGTTCTTTGCCCGGGAACTGACGTTCCCGGCTCGCCTTTAGTTCCCGGCTCGCCAACCGCCTTTCATTTCTTTGCGTTCTTCGCGGTCAAAAAAACTTTAGTAAGGAAAGTGCAAGCGACCAACGGGAGCGGATATTGGCAAGCGCGCGGAAGCGCGGATTGGGAGCGGCGCCTCGCCGCTCGCCCGCCCCTCCTTGATTTTCCCTCTAAATGATATAATATAATAGAACAGTAATTTGTTTGTTTATTATAAGGATATTATTATATGGAAATGTCGTTCGCCATTTTGGCGGCAGCGGAGGGCGTTGCGGAACAGGCGAGTTCCGCGCCTCCGAGTACTTTGCCCAGTTGGGAAAACTGGGCGATACTGCTATTGAGCGTCGCGTGCGCGTTGGGGATATCGTTTTTGTGTTCCCTGTGCGAGGCGGCGTTTCTGTCTTTGAGTCCCGGGCAAGTCGAGGAAATTGCCGAGCTGTACCCGTCCCGCGGACGCGTCTGGACGAATTTCAAAACGCACATGGAATATCCCATTGCGGTGATTTTACTGCTTAATACGGCAGCACACACGATTGGCGCAACTGTTGCTGGCGCGCAAATTCATTATATGTACGGGAACGCGATGGTAACGGCGTTTTCGGTTCTCTTTACGTGGCTGATGCTTCAGTACACGGAAATTCTGCCGAAAACGATTGGCGTTAGAAACAATCTGTACATTTGCGAACTGGCAACGTGGCCCATGAGGATATTGATCTGGATTTTCACGCCGATTGTCTGGCTGCTTTATTTGTTCAATCGCCCGTTTGAAGGACCGACAAAATCCTCGGATTCCGAAAAGACGCTTAGCGAGCTGGCGGCTCTGGTCGGCGTGGCGCAATCGTCTAACCTGCTTGATAAAACGCAAGAGCGGATTATGATCCAAACGTCCAAGCTACATCTGCGGACGACGTCCGAGATTATGGTTTCCGCTCTGGACGTAACGTTTATTTCGTCGAAACAGACGCTCATGGAAGCGATCCTGGTCGCTCATATAGACCCGCACACCCGGTTTCCCGTTATAGACGGTACGGACGTCAACAAGGTTTTGGGATACGTCAACTTCAAAGAGATGGTTGCCTGGGCAAGAACCAGCCCTGACGAACCCAACGTGTTGCCGATTCTTCGCCCTGTGAATTTCGTCAACGAAGACGAGGAAATTTCCGACACGCTCCATCTGTTTGTCGAGCGGCACGCCCATTTGGCGATCGTTCAGGACGATCAGAAGCAAACGCTGGGAATTGTTACACTGGAAGACATCGTCGAGGAACTGGTTGGCGACCTGGACGACGATTTTAACGCGGACGAGAAGATTCCGGAATCGTCAGACGGGGGACGCATGTCGTCGCTTCCGAAATTCATTAACGACTTGTCCGAACACGTGTTTATCGTCGGCGGCGGGGCATCGATGAAAGAGGTGATTTCCGTCCTCAACAAAGAGAACTGCTGCGGACGCTGGTATGGCGACGCGCCGTCGGGAACGATTTCCCAATGGCTTTTAAGTCAAATTGACGGTACCCTGAAAGCCAATAAACGAGTCTCGGTCAACGGCTGGGATTTTATCGTTCGCCGAACGCGTCACAACAAGGTTTTTGACGCTCTGGTTTTACCGTACGGACAGAACGAAGTTCTTCGGGAGGAACCGCAGTCATGACGCAGTCGGATATTAACCATATCGTTTTGTTCGCTGGCGGGCTGACGCTGTCGATTGTCTGCTCAACGATCTGTTCGTTGTGCGAGGCGGCGCTATTGAGCCTGACGCCGGGGCAGATTGAGGAATTCGCGCGTCGAAACAAAACCAAAGGCGCGCTCTGGCGTAATTTCAAGCTGAATATTCACGACCCGATTTCCGCGATTTTGCTGCTCAATACGTCCGCCCATACTATCGGGGCGACGATCGCCGGCGCGCAATTTCAGCTGCTGTTTCATAACATCCCGCTGACTGTGTTTTCTGTGGTCTTTACGTGGGTGATGCTGCAATTTACGGAGATTTTGCCCAAGACGCTGGGGGTTCGTTACAATGTCGCCGTTGCCAGCATTATGACCCGCCCGATGCAGTTTATGGTCTGGGCGGCGATGCCATTAGTGCGCGTCGTGCGATTTCTCAACCTCCCATTTGAATGGGAATCGAGATATGCGCCGATGTCCCCGACAGACGAGATTTCCGCCTTGGCGGGAATTGCTCGACTAAGAAAACAGCTTGACGTTCATCAGGAGCGCATTTTTCGTCAGACTGCTGCGCTGCAGGAACAGTACGCCTTTGAGGTCATGATTCCGGAAACGCAAATCAAGTTCATTTCTACCGATATGACTCTTGCCGAGGCGATAGACGTCATTCACGCCGACCCGCACACGCGGTTTCCCGTTGTGGAAGGTCAGGACGTCAACAACATTTTGGGCTACGTCAATTTCAAAGAGTTGATTGCCTGGTCGTCCGTCAACCCGAAAGCTCCCAACGTCCGCGGCGTTATGAGAAAGATTCATTTTATCGAACCACAGACGGAACTGTCGGACGTTTTGAAGCTGTTTGTCAACCAGCACGCTCACATGGCGATTGTTACCTCCGGAGACGTCAATAAAAACGGCGAGGGGGGAGAAACGCTCGGTCTGATTACGATGGAAGACATTCTGGAAGTTCTTTTTGGAGAACTGGAAGACGAATTCGACGCCCCGTTCGGCGGCCGCCGCTCTTTCGCAACGCTGCAAAAGCTCCGGGCGAAGAAAACCGCAAAGAGCAAAACGAGCGAGAATTAAAAAACTACTCTGGACAAGATTCTGAATATTTGGTATACAGTCAAAAAAACTCCAAATATAAGGAATCCAAAATGAACAAATACATCGTCCTGAGCGCAGCTGCGCTTGTTTTCAGTCTTACTGTTGGCTGTCAGAACTGCGGATATAAAACCGCTCATTCCTCGCGTTATGAAACGCTTGTCGGTCAAACGCGTTTGGAATCGCCGAAAACAAATTGTCGGTACAATACCTGCAGCGTCAGCGCTCCCTGCAATGCGTGTAATCCCTGCAATCCCTGCAGTACGCAGCTGCTTGCCAATAACAGTCCGTTAACGCCGGTTTCAAATGTAACAGCAGGCTGCAATTCTACTCAAGACGGATTGAATGAGCAAAATACAATCGCCGCAGCTTCTTCCGTGGACTCCAGCTTGCAGGAAGCGCCTCAGACGCAAACTGCTCAGGAACAGCCGACTTTGCATTGGCGTCGCGTTACGGAAAATGAACAGCAGTATGCCGGCGCTCCAACTAATCCGACGTCAGCGGGAGTTGCGTCGGCGTTGAGCGCTCCTGCATTCGGTTCTCCCGCCCCCGCTTCCGCGCCGGGCGTCGCGCCAGACTCTTACCGCAACGACGCAGCCGCAGGAGTTGCGTCTGCTATTAGACGCCCAAGTCCAGAGTCAGGCGTCGCTCCTCCGTATTCTGAACGGTATCCCGGTCGATACCCCGGGCAGTATTCCGGTCAGTACCCCGATCGGTATCCCGGACAGTATTCTGGACAATACCCCGGTCGGTACCCTGGACAATATTCTGGACAATACCCCGGTCGGTACCCTGGACAATATTCTGGTCAGTATCCGGGACAGTATGGCGGGCAATATGGCGGCCAGTATTCTGGACAATATTCCGGACGAACCCCCGGTCAATACGGCGGTCAATATGGCGGTCAGTATCCCAGCCAGTATGACGGTCAGTATGCCGGACAGTATTCTGGTCAGTATTCTGGTCAGTATTCTGGTCAGTATTCAAACCAATACCTCAATTCCTCTCGCGGAGCGGAGTCGGGCGTAGCGTCGGCGATGGAAACGCCTGGATATCCCGCGTCTGACGGAGCGGCTCAGTATCCCGGTCAGTATTCCGATCGAAATTCAGATCAATATCCCAATTCATCTCTCAGAGCAATGGCTGGCGCCGATTCCATGGTAAGCGTTCCCGACCATCCATTGCCTCGACAGTATTCGAATCAGTATCCCAACGCTTCTCCCAGAATTGCATCAGGGGGGGATCCTTCATATAACGGTCCGTCGTACGGCGCGCCGTCGTCAGGAGCAGACGCCGATTCGCTGCGTTGGCGTCATGTTACGGAAGCAGAACAGAATTACAATTCGCCCCGCGGCTCTGCTTACAATGGAGCTGCTCCAACAACAGACAATTCAGCGTATGCCATGCCTGTTCCGCCGCAAGTTGATTCGTCAGCCCCGTCAGTTCCGGTTTATCAGAGCAATAACCAGGGCGCGCCTCAGACGCCGGAAAAGCCAAAAGTTCCCGAAATTGACCCGAATGTTCTGCCTATGCCAGAATCGCCGACAGGGACGTTTTAGGCAGTAGTTTAAAACAGTAACGCGAAGCGTTTCCGCTAGAACTGCGTAGCAGTTCAATATTAATAGCCGTGGGTTTTAACCCACGGAGGCAGTAGACAGTAGGCAGTAGACAGTAGACAGTAGACAATAGGACGAGAATTTCTCGCAACTTTAATGGATTTTGAAATCAAGCTGACGGATATTTTTGAAGGCCCCATGGACCTGTTGCTGTACCTTGTACGGAAACAGGAACTGGATATTTGCAATCTTCCGTTGAGTAAAATCACCCAGCAATTTTTGGAATTCACGAAAGTTCTGGAATTTCTGGACTTTAATGAGCTTGGCGAGTTTCTTTGGATGGCGGCGCAGCTGATTGAAATCAAGTCGAAACAGATTCTACCGGACGCAGAGGCGATTGAGCAGGATGAGGTCGAGCAGGACAAGACCAGTTTTATCGCCCATTTGCTGGAATACAAAAAGTATCGCGATGCGGCGGCGGATCTGGAACAGGCGGGGGAATTGATGCAGCAGAATTATCCGCGCTTGGCAAACGATCTTCCTCCGCGCGCTCAGAACTTTGCAGCAGAGCCAATCAAACGCGTCGAACTGTGGGATTTGGTGAGCGCTTTTGGACGCATTGTCAAGGAATCTCAGGTGGATCCGCAAAGTCGAATCGTCAACAAAGAGCCGCCAATATACTTCTATATGCAAAGGATTCAGGACAAGCTTAAATCCCAGGGGACGACTACGTTTTCCGAGCTGTTTCAGCCCGGGATGAATCGGACGGCTTTAATCGGCACGTTTTTAGGAGCCATGGAACTCATTCGCCATTTTGGCGTTCAGGCTCAGCAGTACGAGCTGTTCGGAGAAATCTGGATTTCCAAGGGCGAACACTGGACGGAAAACCTGGATCTGTCTCAGGTCGACACCTACGGATCTACGCCCACGCCGGCAGCATAGGGAGTAGGGAATGGGGAATAGGGAATAGTAAATCGCCTTCGTCGAATTTTAAAACTACTCCCTATTTCCTATTCCCTTTACAGTTTTCATCTCTTTTTGTCGATATGAAGATATAGGACGATTTTGTAAAAGCGTCCGTGTAGAAGTGTATTAATTTGGTAGATTCAGCAAAAATGGGTTTTTTTGACTTCTGGCGAAAGAAAGACGTTCAACCGACAGCGTCTGTTGAAGAGCAGATTCCTGCCACGCCGGCAGCGGACGTGGATGCGTCCAGGAAAAAAGCGGCGAAACCGACTAAAAAGCCTGCGTCGAAGAAACGGGAATCGAAGCCTAAAGCCGATCCCGGTCCAGACCCGTTGCAGCTTGCGGTTGATAAAATCGCAACCCGTCCAGAGGGCGAATATATTCTGTACGATCAAGCCGCCAATCATTTTCCACGTCGAATTTTAGAGCTTGGCATTGATGACGGCGAACGCATAAAAACGTTGCTTCAGTTTGGCGTTTTGGTTGTCGATCCGTCTGAACTGCTTTATGTCGGTTTGGACTGGTTTGAGGACAGAAAACCGCAGCAGCGTCCCGGTTTGACGTACAGTCAGGCGACAAAAATGCTGGCGGATTTAGGCGTCAAATCGAAATTGCAGCCTGGAGATCCATTAACGTCCTTTTTGCCGATTGCCAATTCACTTACCGCTAAAAAAGTTGACTGGATTATGATTTCCAGCGAAATTCGACCAAAGGTAATGCGCCAGCTTTGGTCTTTGTTCCCGCGCATTCTTAAACCGGAAACAAGATTCTTTTTGGAAAAGAACGGCGAATACAGACTCATTTCGCCGGAAGAAGTTGAACGAATCGCCAGAAAGGCGGAAATTCTGAATAGGCAGTAGGCAGTAGCGCTTCGTCTTCGGCGAACTGAGTAATTACACCCACGAGTTTACACCTGTGGCTCGCCTTAATTCTTCGCTTCATTGCCGCCTTCCATCTTCTTGAAACTCGCTACGTGAGATAAAACCCGACTGCTGATATTGAACTGCTACGCAGTTCTTGCAGAAGCGCTTCGAGCAAAAGCATCAAACTACTGCCTATTGCCTACTGCCTACTGTCTCTTTTCCTACTCCTAACTCTTTTCTCCCATACAGCCGGATCAACCGGACTTTTCGGCAAAAACAGCGTCAGCGGAAGAAAAAAAGATAAATTGCGATTGAACTCAAAATCTTCCGAAAATAAATTCTGTTGTTAGTTAGCTTTGAAATAACGCAAACGAATAAATTAACCTTCCTCTAGCGCCGCTTTAGCGGTTCAATATCAGTAGCCGTGGGGTTTAACCCACGGAGGGGGATTGATTGTGAGTCAATTTAATATTTTTTCAGAAGTTGATCAGCGCGTTGAAATCGAAACGCGCCCCTGTTTGCCTTCAATAGACTTGATGGGGTCTTTACCGGCGTTATTGAGAAGTTACGAAAAAATACTTGGCTGGACGTTTCGCTTTGTTTCGCGCCAAGAGAACATTCCGTCGATTTTGGAACAGTTTTTACGTCGCGACAACCAGACGTTTCAGTCGTTGAGCGAAGCTGGCTTGTCTCAAAACGCGGAAGCAGACGTCAATGCGTCTGATCCTTCTTCAGAACCGAGTCCGCTTCTTTCCTTATTCCAAGACAAAAAGGCAGGCGTCGATTCTGTTACGAAGCAATCCGGTCAACAACGCAACAGCGTTCCGGTGGAAATTCGTCTTTCAGACGGCAAAACTCATGAAGTTGGAGTAATTGAATACGCCAGCGCGGGCAGCGTCTGGAGTTCTTTTGTCGCGCTGGCTCGTCAGGCGGCGTCGGCGATAGCCGATATGGTCGGGGAGTCTCTGACGACTCGATATCAGCTTTGGCGACGAGAGTCTGAACTGGCTTCGAAAAGCGTTCTGACGAATTGTCATCTGACAGAAGATCGTCAGCTGGCGTTTATGCTGCAGGATATTCTTCATGGAACGGCGGACGCTTTGGGATGCGTTGCAGGAGCGATGTACCTTCTGGACGACAAAACGTCGGAATTGAAAATGCGATCCTGCTGGGGATTGCCAACGGAACGGCTTATGGAACCGGCTCGACCGCTGCGCGGATCGGCGGATCTGGAAGCGATGTTGGGTCGCGTCGTCATTCTGGAAGACGAAAACTCGATGAGAGAATGGCGTTCACCGGAAGATTTCCAGTCCGGATTGTGCGTTCCGATTATTTCTCAATCCAATATTTTGGGAACGGTCTGGTTTTATTCTCAAAACGCGCGTCGTTTTTCCAATCGTCAAGTCAAGATGGCGGAACTGACATCTGGTCATTTGGCAGCGGAACTGGAACGAGACGCCTTGACAGGATTGTGTCACGATCACGAATCAATCAAAAAAGAACTGACCGCCGCCGCTTTGATTCAAAAGAATCAGGCGCCAATTTGCGCTCCATGGTTTGAAAAATGGGATTTGGCGGGCAAAGTCAGACAGAAGCGCGATTTCGGCGGGAATTTTTACGACTGGTTTACCATGCCGGACGGTAAAATCGTCTGCGCTTTGGCTGATTGTCAGGATGAGGGAATTACGGCGGCTCTAACCGCTTCGATGGTTAAATCGTCGCTGCGTTCGCACGCTCAATATCAGTTTGACGCTAACGACTTGATGGGGCAGATTGACCGAACCATCTGGTCCAGTTCCGCCGCCGATCAATACGTCAACCTGTTTTGCGCAACGCTCGACTCGAATTCCGACAGAGTTTATTTTTCAACCGCCGGCAAGATAAAAGTGTATCGAGTTAGTTCGTCAAAAGCAGAGCGTCTGTCTCAAGAAACGGCGATGTTAGGGCAGACTCCGGAAACCGAGTTCGCGTCCGACAGCGTTGAACTGAACAAAAACGAAGCGTTGGTTATCCTTTCCAGCAAGATAGAATGCACAGAGAAAGAACTGAACGCCATTCTGAACAAGGTTCAGGGCAGCCTTGCCCGCTCCGCTCGCCATTGCGTCCGAGACGTCTGCGGAACTTTGGAAGCCCAAAACCTGATCTCGCCTGCTATCGACTGCTCTTTACTGGTTCTCAAGAGGAAACAGTAACATAGTCAAAATGAAAAGTTTAGGCGGCGCTGTAATGTTCTAAGGAGAATTCTGAAAGTTCAATAATATAGAGAAAGATACGTAAATTCGTCTGGACAAGAGCGGAGATTTTTGGTATAATACCGCTCATGTCGGAAGTGAAGTCTACAGTACACGTATCGGTAATGCCCAACGAAGTGTTGAGATATATCAATCCTCAGCCAGGGCAGGTCGTAGTCGACGGCACGCTGGGCGGGGCGGGGCACGCTAAAATGATCGCGGCTCGGCTGGCGCCCGGCGGGTGTCTGATTGGTCTGGATCGAGACCCGATTCCCCTGCAGCGGGCGGAAGAGACGCTCAAGGGGCTGCCTGTCGTTTTGGCGCAGTCCAATTTTTGCGATCTGCCGGAAGTTTTGGAGCAGATCGACGGCGTCGATAAGGTGGACGCGATTTTGCTAGACCTGGGTTTGTCGAGCGATCAGTTGGCGGACCGCTCTCGCGGGTTCAGCTTTAATTCCGACGGTTCGTTGGACTTGCGCTTTGACGTCGAGCATGGCGAACCGGCGTGGAAACTGCTTGGTCGACTGTCTCAGCAGACGTTGGCTGACCTGATTTATCAATACGGCGAGGAACGTTTCAGCCGTCGAATCGCTCAAAAGATTGTAGAAACTCGGCGATCCAACCCTATTAAAACCGCCGCTCAACTGGCGGAGCTGGTTCGTTCCTGCGTTCCTGTTGATCGCAACCACGCCATCGATCCGGCTACGAGAACGTTTCAGGCGCTTCGAATCGCCGTCAATGACGAATTAAAGTCGTTGGAAATCGCACTCAAACGGTTTCCGGACGTACTTAAACCGGGGGGAGTTTTAGCAATTATCAGCTTTCATTCCCTGGAAGATCGACGGGTTAAAGAGGCATTTCGCAACGACAGTCGTTACGAAGTTTTGACGCCCAAAGCCCTAACGGCGTCCCCGGAAGAAATTGAAGTCAATCCGCGCAGCCGATCCGCAAAGTTTCGCGTGGCGAAGCGTATTTAGACAGTAGGCAATAGGCAGTAGGACGTAAGCGCCTCAATGAAATTATGATGAGTGCGAAGCGTAATTACTAATTGCTAATTACTAATTACTAATTGAATAACCATGAGCCGAAAAAATCGCAATAATAATCGATATAATTCTCGCAATAGAAATCAATGGGACGAGGGTTTAGACGATTACTTTGATGACGACGATCAGCTGGAGTCTGAAGAAGAGGAATCTTCAGAGGATCAGGACGAGTACGAAGACGAAGAGTATGAAGATGAAGAAGATTACGATGAAGATGAAGAGGAATATGAGGATGATGAAGAAGAATATGACGACGAGGAATATGAAGAAGACGATGAAGATATAGACGAAGAAGAGGACGACGAGGAAGAAGAAGAGTACGACGAAGAGGAGGATGAAGAAGACGAGGAAGGCGAGGACGATGACGAATTAGAAGACGAAATCAATGCTGCAACAGAATCTACTGCAAGGAAAAATGCTGGGAATTCTGATTTGCTTAGCAAGCTTCGCGGTCAGATGCGTCCGCAATTAAATGAAGAGTCGTCAGAATCCGATTCCGAATCCAGCGATGGGGTTGATATTAACGTTTCGCCCTTGTCTTTGTTTGGACAGCCGATTGTTCAAAATGGGAAAAAGAATAATAATCCCTCGACGTCTACGGGTTCTACACCGGCAACGCCGCAGCACGCTAACGCAAGAATAGTTCAAAGTACAACGGTTAGTTCCAGGTCGGAATCGAAGCCCAGCGCACCCATTCAGAAGTCTGGCAGCGGTCGGGTAATTACGGCTCAGTCTCAAAACGGAGCAAGCGTCAGTTCTGTTCAACCTCGAGATTTAGAGGCGGAAAAAGCTGAGGCGGAAAAGAAGCAAAAAGAAAAGGAGCGTCTGGAAAACGAACAAAAGGAGAAAGAAGAAAAAAGCGCTCGCGTTCTCGATAAATTTAAAGGGAAAAAGACCTCTGCTGGCGAAACCGCGGTGAATAAAACCAAAGCGGGAGCCGCTTGGTTGTGGTCAAAAATCGCCTCCGGCTCTGCCTGGATTTGGGCGGGAATAGCCGCCGGTTGCGTCTGGCTGTTTTGGAAAGCTCCGAAACATGTTTGGCAAAACTGGAACGTTTTCAGCTACAAATGGTGGTCTGGAATCGGATCGGGCGTTTGGAATGTAATGAAAAAACCGTTTGTTAAAAACGCTCCGGCTACGGACGAAGCGGGAACCCCAGGTGCGGGCGATCCGGCGGCAAACGGTTTGGCTTCCAATGCCGCTCAGCCGGCTATCGGTCTGGAATCCGCTGCGATAGTCAGCGCCAATTCCAGTAAAAGGAAATCCCGGAAGAATGCAACGACCACTGAAAAAACGGCGGACGCCGGCGCCAATGCGGATAAAGAACCGGGCGTTGTCGCTCGCAAAGAGCCGGACAGCCGCAGAAGACTGTATTGGTCTTTGACGTCTATTGGAGCGGCTGCCGTTTTGTTCCTGTTGGTTCTTCCTTCATTGATGCCTGGAACTCAAAAGACAGACGAAAACGCCGTTGCCGTTGCGAACGATCAAAATACCGATTCCGAAACGTCGAATCAGAATAACGGCGTACAGTCGAATAATTCCTCTACAGTTTCGAATCAGGGAACGTTGAAAGTTGTAACTCAAGTGTCGAAACCCGAAACGCCGAGTATGAACAATCCGAACGGCGGCGCTCCGAACATGCGGAATGTCAGCAATCCGAACGGCGGCGCTAATATGGGATTCTCGTCTCCGAATATGGGCGATCCTGGGGTGGCTGGTCTGTCGGGCGCGGCGACGCAGTATCCGACGTCGCAGCAGAATACAACGGCGCCTTCTGCGCCTAAAGGTCGCAATAAGTCTCCGAAAAGAAACGTTCCGCAAACTTTTGATAATAATTCGGCTATCGTTCCGCCAGCGCCAGTGAATACAGAAAATGTTACGTCCCCGTCCCTGGAGAATCCGAATCTGGACGTTTCCGCTCCCGAAATCGTTGATCCTGAAATTCCAGCCGCTGACGATTCCGGATCGGACTTTTCCATTTCCCCAATAGAGACTCCCGATCTGGATGTGAATGTTCCAGACGCGGGCATTCCTCTGGAAACTGCTCCGATTTCGGAACCTTCGGAATTGAACGTCTCTGTTCCCGACCTTGATGTAACTCCTGATCCGACAACGGTGGATATTCCTGAAACGCCGCCCGACCGGGTCGGTTCCCAAGTGGACGTGGATAGCGCCGACCCTGACTTGTACGGAGGCGTAACCTTGTCCACTAGCCCGAGCGGCAACGCTCCGGAGCCCGTCAATATACAAGATCCAACAGCCAATTTATCGGAACCGTCATTATCAGAACCGTTAAATCCTGAGCCTGACGTTAACGTTCCTTCTGATCCGTTTAATGTTACAGCGCCAGACGTTCCCGCAGATTCGACTGGGGATTCGGCGGCAGATGTGAACTCGTCTGTCCCGGTTGTTACGGAACCGGACGCAAGCGTTCCAACGTCGCCCGATTTGACGTCTGAACCGGAATTGTCCGCTCCGGAACTGCCTGACCCTCAACCATTGGATTCAAATCCGATTGAAATGAACCCAATTGAGACAACTCCGATTGAGACGCCCACGACTCCAGAACCTACAACGGAACCCACGACTCCGGAACCAACGATTCCAGAACCAACGACTTCAGAACCTACAATTCCGGAACCAACTATCCCCGAACCCGCAATTCCGGAACCAACGATTCCAGAACCTACGATTCCAGAACCTACGATTTCAGAACCCACAATTCCGGAACCTACGACTCCGGAACCGACAATACCAGAACCCACGATTCCGGAACCAACGATTCCAGAATCAGAATCGAATCCGATTGAAACGGGCGTAGCGGTGCAAACGCCAGAATCGTCTGTGCCTTCTGAATCTCTGTTGACGCCGGAGAGCAATACTCAAGTTGTGAATTCTCCTGCTGAAACGCCGCAGAGTCCTCTTGCAGATTCGTCTGTAGAAGTGGGAATGCCGGGACCTTTGGTTTCATCCAACTCGGGAACCCAGTCTGCGCCTCAAGCTGGTTTAGACGTTAATCAGGGGCGCTACAACGATACGCCTTCGACAAATCCCAGCTATACAGCGAACCAATTCAATAACAATTACGCAGCCGACAATGTCGGCGGAAATTACAGCGCGCCCCTGTTAGAAAACAAAGGCGTGTATACAGTTCAGCCTACAGACAGCTTTTGGTCGATATCGCAGCGCATTTATGGAAGCGGCGAATATGCGCCGGCGTTGGCAAGGTATAACAGTTCACGTATCGGTTCTCAGTCTCTGGCTGTATCCGTTGAAATATCGACGCCGCCGGTGGAAACGTTGGAACAGCAGTATCCAGAGTTGTGCCCGGTTCATAAGAGATCGACGTCGTCTGTAGCGTCTGTTGACGCTCCGCCAGCGGGAACTCGCGTTTATATTGTTGATCAGGAGGAAACCGTGATGGATATTGCTCAACGGGAGTTGGGCAACGTCATTTATTGTTCACAGATTTATAAACTCAATCAACAGTTGTTATCCGGCAGCATTGACCGCGTGCCTCCAGGAGTCCGTATTCTGTTGCCAGTCCTAAAATAAGAACTGGACTACAAATATAACAGGACTGCGACCAGAACGAGGCAAAGCTGAAACTGCGTCGTATTTCCTTTTCCCTCCCAATAATCGAAAGGATATTTTGTGAGTAAAAAAGTTTTTAATCCGTATCGGGATATGCTCGATATTCCTTCTCTGAAAGATGAAAATCCGACAGATTATCAGCTTCTTGGAGTTGACGATTTTGAAGACGATTCAGACAAGATAGCCGCCGCCCATAAAAAGCGTTCGGATCGAATTGCTGAATTGTATGAGATTGTTACAAAGATGTCCCAGCAGATCGATGACGCTCGCGATCGCATTTCCGATTCCGCCAGAAAACAAGAGTACGACGACCATTTGAGACGAACGGGGCGAGCGGGAACGGCGCATCTGGGAAAAGGCGGCTTTATAGCCCTTCTTACTTCCTTTGTCTTGAGCATTATTATCGTCATTGTTTCGACGTTTTATATTTATCCGATGGTCGTTGCCGTTCCGCCGGAAAATATTGGCGATTCCATTTCAACGCTGCCCAGCTATAACGAAACTGAAACCCAAAAGGAAATCGACATCCTTAAACAACGTCAGGAAGATATTACGACTATGGACGTAAATTTCAACCTCCCAATTGACCTGGATGCTGATACAACCGTGGAATTCATCGACGGGTCGGACGTTCCTTCCGATGAGGAAACGACTAGTAACAATCCGCCGCAGGAAGACGCCCCGTTGACGCTCGTTGAGCCGTCCGATGCGGAACCGTCCGATGTTGAACCGACTGCGCCGTTAGAAGAACCTGTCGTTGAAGAAACGCCTTCGGGGCCGTCTGAACCGGCAACGCCTGACGTTCCAGAGCAAACAGAAGAAGAACTTGTTGTTCCGGATCTCCCGGACGTTCCGAATTCGATTGACGAACAAGCTCCGATAGAAGATGCTGCCGTTGAGAACGCTCCGGCGGAAACGCCCGAACCGGAGGCTACGCCTGAACCAGCGGAAACGCCTGAACCAGCAACGCCCGCTGTTCCAGAGCAAACAGAAGAGGCGCCTGCTGTTCCTGAAGCTCCAGCCGTTCCGGAACCGAATGTTGAACAAGCTCCGATAGAAGACGCGCCCGTTGATCAGGTTCCGGAAGAAACATCTGATCCAAAGTTGATCGCGCCTCCCCTTGAAGAACCCTCTGCTATAATGCCGGATGACTCTGCGGATTCCGCTGCTCTTGATCCGTCCTCGAATCCGGACGTTCATTTTGATTCGGATACGCCTCGCGTTCCCAAAATTGCCAAGTATGAGAATCCTGGAATTCCTGAACTGCCCCCGCCCGACAGGGTCGGTTCCCCAGTGGACGTGGGAAGCGCCGAACCCGGCATGTTCAGAGTCACAACCTCGTCCACTCGCCCGAGCGGCTTCGCTCTGGAAGAACGGTCAACTTTAGAACCCCCTGTCGCTCCCGGTCCTCCGGCTATTCCGGAGTTGTCAATTGCTTCTGTTACGCCGACAACGAACGTTGTTCTGGAAGATGTAGATAAGGTAGATTATTTTGTTCAGCTGGGACAAAAAGCGCGTACAGACGCGGATTTCGCCCAGCTTCTTTTGTTTGCCCGTCAGGCGGAGGACGACTTGATGAAAGAAAGAGCGTTCTCCAAGGCTCAACAGATTGCTGACGTCGTTTATGATTCTTGCGCTCGCATCGCAGATAAAACGTATCGATCTGAGGCGTTTCGTCAAAAGGAATTTGTCTCGAAACGTTCCCGATTATGGGAATACGTCAGCGCAGCTGAAGCCAAAATGGCGTCGGAGGGAACGGTTTCCTCGTCTGAGGCTAACATTGTCGCTCGCTGGAAAATTGAAATCGAGAACGACTGGCAGTCCGGGCTTAAGTATTTGACGTTAAGCGACAATGAACCGGTTCGAAATGCCGCGAAAAATGAAATTGCCGCTAACCCGACAGACGTTCGAAACGTTCTGGTAGTTGCCAACAGCTGGTGGAATCTTTCTCAAGACCCTGTCCCGATGCAGCAACGATTCAGAGAACACGCTTGTACGTGGTACGCCAAAGCCCTGCCTTTCATTTCCGACAAGCAGATTAGAATCCTTGTAGAAAAACGAATCTCGATGAGCGAAGCCGCTCGGGCGAGTGGACGAGGTTATGCCTCCGAACAAGCCGATTTCGGCGCTTCCCACGTCCACTTGGGAACCGACCCTGTCGGGGCTCAATCCGGGTATCCGAAACGCTAAAAAACGCGATAAGAGACAGTGGTAAGTGAGGAGTGGTAAGTGGTAAGGACGCAAAGCGATATTCATACTTACCACTAATCACTAATCACTAATCACTAACAACTAACCACTATTTCGTGTTAAAATAACTTTTTATCATGCAAAACATTGTTCTTTGTTATCCTGTAAATGAAGCTCAAATAGAGCAAATTACTCAAGCCGCCGGACCTGAATACAATATTATTTCCGTTGGTCAGAAAGAAATCAAAGAGGCTATTTTTGACGCCGATATTTTCTGCGGACACGGCAAGCTGACTGGCGCGGCGGGTATCGACTGGGACGCGGTGGTCGAAAAAGGGCGCCTTCAGTGGATTCAGTCGTCCGCGGCGGGTATGGATCATTGCCTCGTTCCGGCAACGATTAATTCGCCCATTCATGTAACAAGCGCGTCAGGCGTTCTTTCCGATCAGGTTGCGGAACATACCATCGCGCTGCTCACCGGGTGGATGCGCCGACTGAAAACGTTTATTCAGGCTGAAGCGACTCGAGACTTTACGCGCCGTCCGACGTGGGATTTGACGTATCGAACCGTTCTCATCGTTGGATTGGGCGGGGTAGGGCGGCGGTTGTCTGAACTGCTGCGTCCGTTCCGCGGCAAGATTATGGCTGTCGATCTGTTCCCGGACAAAGTCCTTCCGCCTACGGTTGACGAACTCTATCCGGCAGACGCTTTAGACGACGTTCTGCCCAAGGCGGACGTCGTTGTTACGTGTTTGCCATTGAATCAGTTTACTCGCAAGACGTTTAACGCAGAGCGATTCTCGAGGTTCAAAAAGGGCGCGCTGTTCGCTAACATGGCGCGAGGAGCGTTGGTTGACCACGACGCGATGGTTGCCGCTCTGGATTCTCAGCAGCTTATTGGGGCTGTTATGGACGTAACCGACCCGGAACCGCTTCCGCCGGAAAGCCCGCTGTGGGAACGTCCAAACGTGTTGATTACGCCGCACGTTGCCGGGCAGAGCCGCTGGAGAATTGAGAACATGACGTACATGTTCTGCGAAAACCTTCGCCGCTGGAAGGCGGGAGAGCCGCTGGTAAACTATCTGACCCGAAAAGAACTCGGATTCCCCATGCGTGGAACCGGACACCCGCTGTGGTCTGAAATCGCTCAGGACATTATCCCGAAACAGCGAGGAGAAATGGGCGTCGAGACGTTTTATTGATTTACTATACCGCCATGGATAATCGTAAAATAATTGGAATCGGAGAATTGCTTTGGGACTGCGTTGGCGACTGTCGCCGTCCAGCTGGCGCATTGGCAAACGTCGTCTATCATGCAACTCAATGGGGACTGCCGTCCAGTCTTTTCTCTCGCGTTGGAAACGATGCTTTGGGTAAAGAACTGACGGATTATCTTTCAGACCGCGGCGTGGATACGTCCTGTATTCAAATTGACGACAATCTGCCCACCTCGACCGTTGACGTTGACGTCTCCCGACCGGACAAACCGACGTTTGTCATTCACGAAAACGTCGCCTGGGACAACATGCAGTACACGCCTCAATGGGAACAGCTGGCGTACGAAGCGCAGGCGCTTTGTTTCGGCACGCTGGCTCAGCGGTGCGACGCGTCCCGAGACACTCTCGATTGCGTTCTGACCGCCATTCCGGAAGACTGTTTGACGCTTTTTGACCTCAATTTGCGTCCGCCGTTTTTTTATCGGAAATGGATTGAACGTTCGCTCTTTTCTGCCTGGATTGTTAAAATCAGCGCAGACGAAACAGAATTCTTCGCCAACGAAATGGGCTTTAGCGTTTCCACGCCTGGAAAAGAACTCGCCAGAGCGATTCGCGAGAACTTCAGCATTCCCGTCGTTTGTTTTACGTTTGGGAAAGACGGCTGTTCTCTCTATACGGATGACGACTCTGTCGTCCTGCCCGGCATTCCAATTCAACCCGTTCCCGGCGCAGACGCTGTCGGGGCGGGCGACGCCTTTGACGCCGCTTTGATTTACGGATTCCTCAACGAGCTGCCGCCGGAAAAGACGCTCGACCTGGCAAATCGCGCCGCCGCTTACGTTGCGTCCCAGATCGGTTCCATGCCGGAGGTTAAAGAATTCTATCAGACATTGCTCTAGCAGAGCGGGGCAGTTTTTTGTCTCATGGAGCAGAGATAAACGCTCTGTTCCATTTCAGTTTTGGCATTTTTGGGGGGGAATAACCAAGAGTTTGTCGTTGTTGCTTTTTCAACATTAAAATCTTTTGTAATTCCAGATGTTTTGTAAAATGGTCTGAAATTGCTGGGCAATTTTGTCTTTTATTTTAAAAATCTTGTAAAACTTTAGCATTTATTTTAACTTTTCGAAGGTTTTTTGAAAAAATCCGTTATTTGGGGTCTGTTCGTTCCGTTATTTTAGGGTATATTGAGTAGAATATAAAATATATAATTGTAGTAGTATCAGAATAACACAATACAGTTTTTAAGATAGATAAATGGATAATAGACAGAATAATCGTCCAGACGATTTCGACCGCGATCCTGATCCGCAGTTTGATAACAACAGAAACAACGATAGCGAAGAACGTCCGCCGCGACAGGGAGTTTCCTTTTTTGTCGTCTTGCTGATTCTTGCAGTGTTGTTTTTCATCATGTCTTCCGGCTGGTCTGGAAGTAAAGAAGGTGAAATCCCATACGGCATGTTTATCGACGAGCTTCAAAACGATAACATCGCCAAGGTGGAAATGGTTGGTTCCAGAATTACCGGTGAGTTCAAAGTCGAACCGTATAACCCGGAATATATCGAGTATTGTAAAAGCAAAGGGTTGCCTTTGCCGTCAGACGCGATTAAGCCGGTGCAAAAGCCAAGCGAGGCAAAGTCTGAGCCGACTCCGGCAGAAGTAAAACCTGCCCAGTCAGATTCTGGGGAAGCTGCTCCTGCGTCTGCGTCGTCAGCGGAAACTCCAGTCCCCGTTGAGTCCAATGACAAGGATTCCAAGCCAGAACAAGCGGAGAAGACGTCTGCCAATTCCAAAACCGACAAGGATTCCAAGCCCGCGAAGGATTCAAAAACCGTTGTTTCAGCAAAGCCCGAGGAAACTAAGTCGAATGACGTTTCCAAAAATGAATCTGATAAAAAGATAACTCGCGGCTTTTTCCTTGGCAAGCCTGCAGAGAGACTGAGTAAAAAGTTTTTTTGTATTGTTCCGGTTTTGTCTTTGCAAGATAACTCTGTCAACCAGCTTTTGACTGAAAAACTGGGAGAGAACTATGCCGCATCCGAACCAGCAGACTATTCCAACTATTTAGCCGTCCTGTACATTGTTATTACAGTCGGCATATTTATATTCATTCTGGTTATGATGAGACGCTCTCGAGAACAGATGGGCGGCGGATTCATGTCCGGTTTTAGTCGTTCTCCGGCGAAGAAGTTTGAACCTTCTCAGGGTCGAACGACATTCAGAGACGTTGCAGGTTTGGACGGCGTCAAAACAGAACTGGAAGAGATTGTAGAATATTTGAAAAATCCCGAGAAGTTCGCCAGATTGGGCGCTCGAATTCCGAAAGGCGTTTTGCTCAACGGCCCTCCCGGAACCGGTAAAACCCTTTTGGCTCGCGCTGTTGCTGGCGAAGCGGACGTCCCGTTCTTTTCTATTAACGGTTCAGAATTTATCCAGATGTTTGTCGGCGTTGGCGCCAGCCGCGTTCGAGATTTGTTTGGATCTGCAAAAGAGCAGGCGCCTGCGATTATTTTCATAGACGAAATTGACGCTGTCGGTCGTCTTCGAGGTACAGGCGTCGGCGGCGGACACGATGAACGAGAGCAGACGCTCAACCAGATTCTGTCTGAAATGGACGGTTTCGCCCCAACGGAATCCGTTATCGTCATGGCGGCAACCAACCGTCCGGACGTTCTCGACCCGGCGTTGCTTCGTCCCGGACGTTTTGACCGGCACATTACCGTTGACCGTCCAACGTCCAAAGGTCGTCTGGAAATGTTCAAGGTTCACACCCGACACGTTCCTTTGGCGTCAGACGTTGATTTTCAGCGCTTGGCGGCGGCGACAATTGGTCTGACCGGCGCGGACATCCGCAACATTGTCAACGAAGCCGCTCTTTGGGCGACGCGTCAAAACAAAAACGCCGTTGACATGTCCGATTTTGAATACGCCAAAGACAAAGTCATCATGGGCGCCAAGCGGGAAGAAGTTCTGACTGAAAAAGAACGTCGCATGACCGCCTATCATGAGGCAGGACACGCTCTTCTGGCGTGGATGACTCCTGGCAGCGAACGCGTCAATAAGGTTACTATTGTCCCGCGCGGGTTCGCTTTGGGCGTAACTCAGCTTGTTCCCGATGAAGACCGCTTGAGCGTTTCCGAATCCCAGCTACGCGACCGTCTGGCGTTTATCATGGGCGGTCGCGCGGCGGAAAAAGTCGTCTTTGGCGAAGTTACCGCGGGCGCGGAAAACGACATCAAACAGTCCACGTCGCTGGCTAGAAAGATGGTTGTCAACTGGGGCATGAGCAAACGACTTGGTCCTGCTGCGTTCAAGGTTTCGGAAGAACACCCGTTCCTTGGCAAGGAGATTTCCGCCGGGTCGAGAGATTTTAGCGAGTATACCGCTCAAATTATCGACGAAGAAGTTATGCAGATTCTTCGCGAAGCGGATACCCGAGCCGAAGAAACCCTTATGAATCATCGCAACAAGCTGGACGCTTTGGCAGAAGCTCTGCTTCTCAAAGAGGAACTGACGGAATCGGAAATCGAAGCCATTCTTGGCGCGCCGGCGTACAAAAAAGAAGCCGATTCGAATTCTGACGATTCTGAATCAGCGGATTCGCAGTCCTAGAATAAGGACTGATCCTTCTATAAATTTACCTTTGAAATTATAAAAAACAACAGGGAATCGACGATAATCGATTCCCTGTTTTGTTTACTGTTTTTTAATGTTTTAAATTATTTAGCTCAGTTGCAAGCCGGGGCCGGAGCGCAAGCCGGGGCAGCGGGAGCGGCGCAAGCCGGAGCCGGAGCGCAGGTGCCGCAAGCCGGAGCAGGTTCGCAGGAACCGCAAACCGGACCGCAGGGGGTGCAAGGCGCGAACAGGTTCGCGAAGAAGCCGTTGAACGGATAGCAAGGATCGCTGAACAGGCGGGGTTTGCACGGAGCGCAGGTGTCGCAAGCTCCGCAGGAACCGCAAGCCGGGGCGGCGGGAGCGCAAACCGGAGCCGGGACTCCGCAACCGCAAGCGTCAGCGGGCATACCGCACTGATTGCATTTGCAGCTGAAAATGTCGCGAATGTTGCCTAAGACGCAACGAAGAACCGGGAAGCACGGAGTGCAGGGATCGCAGGTTCCACAAGCCGGGGCGACAGGACCACAGGTAGTACAGGGGGCAGCGCAGGCGGGAGCTGGAGCGCAAGGAGCGCAAACCGGAGCAGCGGGAGCGGCGCAGGCTGGAGCTGGGTCGCAAGCAGGTCCGCAAGGATTGCAGGAACTGCATCCGAAAAGAGCAGCCTGAGCGCTGTAAGCGCTAACAAGACAAATAATCGCAACAACACTAATGACTACACGTTTCATACCAGAAACTCCTTTTTAAAAATGGGTTGAAAAATCTTTTTGTTGTGATGGAAACAACTAGCTTCCATTGAGGATGTTAACAACATCGACATTATAGGGGGAAGAACTTTTGATTGAAAAAATGATTTTTTACGTTACGCGCTAAATTCGTGTTAAGATGTAACGATTATTACGAATGATCTACTGTAAATAACCAAATTTCGCCAAGTTTACGATGAATTTTGAGTTTTTTTAAAATTTTTTAATATTTTTTCGAGAAATTATTATAGGTACTCCTTGAAAGTTCTAAAAAAAAGAGTTATTATATATGCGTAATAAGTTTTTCCAACGTTTAATAAGTATTGTGTTAATATTAAAAGCGTTGGTTATCGTATTTGAGAGGAATAAACAAATGAAAAAGACTTTCGCTTTCGTTTGCGCTTGCTTGTTTGGTTTGGCTGTTGTTGGTTGCGATCAACCGGCCGCTACTGACACCACCCCCGCCGCTCCGGCTGATGAAACCCCCGCTGCCACCGCTCCGGCTGATGAAACCGCTACCGAAGCTGGCCCGGCTGCTGAAGAAGCTGCTCCGGCTGAAGAAGCCGCTCCCGAAGCTCCGGTTGAATGATTTGCTAATTACGTTTGTGGATTAAATTCCGACAATGATGCTGATTTTGATTTATTCAAATCTTCATTATTGAATGCATATAAGGGCGTTTGATTTCAAACGCTCTTTTTTTATTGTTTGTATAATTTTCAACTGTGTCTGACGTTGTCCGTTCTGCCGTTGTTCATGTCCTGGTTTTGATTGTCTGTCTGGCTTTTGTTTTGGCGCCGATGACGATGGTTTTAACGCCGGATAAACATTGTCGATTTCTTTGGAATGATAAACCGTCGCCAAAGCTGTGCGGATTCAAGATTATGACTGGGCACGACTGTCCCGGCTGCGGCATGACCCGATGTTTTGTCTGCATGGCGCATGGAAACGTGATTGAGGCGATTCATTTTCATCCCTGGGGTGCGGCGGCGTACGTCCTGCTCTTGAGTCAAATCCCGTATCGCATTTGGGCGTTGATTCGTCTTCGCCGCGGGCTTCCAGATTGGTATTTCCCGTACTGGACGCAATGTTTCTGTATTTTTTTAGGTCTGTATTTTGTACAGTGGTTTATTCGACTATATTACGGAGCTTAATCAAATGTGGATTTTATCAACAGTCATTATGTTATTGATTTTGATTTGTCTGGCATTTATGAATAAAAGACGCAAAACTAATTCTCGCATGGCGTCGATGGGGATTCGGCTGGCTCAGTATTTGCTGATGATTCTGATATTGCTTACCGGGACGATGTCCGTTCTGGAGGCTGCCAGTTTGGGCGACCGTTTTGTTTTTGTTCCAACGAAGTCCGTATCCCGGCATTGGAATCCTGATCGAGTTCCGTACAAGCCGGAAGACGTATATTATCAGTCGCCTTCCGGAAATCGAATTCACGCCTGGAGAATCAAGCCCAATTTGGAACCGGGGCAGAAACCGGACTGCTATATTATCTATTTTCATGGCAATTCCGGAAATCTGACTCATCATTATTATTATAATGCGTGGCTGGTAAAGAACTTAAATGCGGAAGTCTTTGCCGTTGACTGCAGCGGATACGGAGAAAGTACGGGTTCGCCGACAGAAAAAAGGTGTTATGCCGACGCGTTGGCTGGCATGAAAGAATTCGTCAAACTGGCGGGAATTGAACCGGGACAGGTCATTCCGATGGGACGTTCCTTGGGCGGCGCGATGGCGATGCAGCTGGCGATGGACATGCAGAAGGCGGGAACGCCCTGTCGAGCCGTTGTTCTGGAGAGCACGTTCAGCAGCATTACCGACATGGCGAACAACGCTATTCTCGGCGGGGCGTCGTTGGTTTCTACCAAAATGGATACGAATTCAAAACTCCAAAAGTATACCGGGAACGTTTTGATTACCCACGGAAAACGAGACTCGGTTGTTCCGTACGTTCAGGCGTTGAAGAATTACAAAACCGCGTCCGGCGTGGAGTCCCGTCAGGGGAAACTGGCGTTTGTAATTCATCGCCAGGATCACATGGACATTCCCGACGGCTACGCTGAAGCCCTCCGCGATTTCTTCGCCGGAAAGCTGGACGGAAAAGTCAATCTGCCTCGAGAGTAGCGCTGCCGCTTGATTGACGAGTCGGTTTTTATCCGTTTGTTTTTATCAATTTAATTAGAAAGAGTATCATGCTTATCGCCACTTGGAATGTCAATTCTGTTCGCAGTCGTTTGCCTCGTTTGATTACATGGCTTCAGCAGGATCAGCCGGATATTGTCTGTCTTCAGGAAATCAAATGCACGGAAGAACAGTTTCCGTTTGAGGAAATTGAACATGCGGGATACAGCGTCATTCTCAACGCTCAAAAGACGTACAACGGCGTTGCGATTCTGTCGAGAATGGAACCGGACGACGTTCAGGTCGGGTTTGAGTACTGGGACGATACGTTCAACGGAAAATCGTGCGCCCGTCTTCTTTCGGGATGGTATACGGACGACGAAGGACGAACGATTCGGGTGGTCAACTGTTACGTTCCAGTCGGCGATCAGCCGGGTACGGAAAAAGCCCAGTACAAGCTGGACTGGTACGACGCGCTGTTAAACGAGCTTCTCATTTCCGCCACGCCGGACGACGAGATTGTTCTGGTTGGCGACATGAACGTTTTCCGTTCTGCCATCGACGCCAAATCGCCGCAAACTTACGAAGGCGGACCGCTGGGCTATCCGCTGTTGCGAGAGAAGTTTAACGCGCTGCTTAAATGGGGGTTCCATGACGTCTTTCGGGAATTGTACCCGCAAAAGGTCGATTATTCGTGGTACGATTACCGAAGTTTGGGATTTGAACGCAAAGACGGCTTGAGAATCGACTATATTCTCGCCACGCGTCCGACCGCCGCCCGATTCAAGGAAGTCAAAATGGAAATTGACATGCGCGCCGGCGAGAAACCCTCTGACCATTTGCCGGTCGTTGGATTGTTGGAATAAAAAATCAATCTAGGCGAGCCACGGGTGTCAACCCGTGGGCATACGACCAGAAACCAACGAGCGAAAATTAGTCGATTGTCGCTAAGCCAGGGAACTTACGTTCCCGGCTCGCCTTTAATTCTCGGTTCGCCTATATTTTATAGTTGTATCCCTTGACCGCCCAATTCAATCCGCTATAATATATATACTTAAACGCCGACGATTCGACGGATATTATTTCTTAACTTAAATCCCTGATTACCAAACATGACTGAACATCCGCTTCCCTCCTATATTCCGGAAGACGAAGATAAAGAAGCATTGCAAAAAATGGATAAACGCACTCGAGCGCGCATTGTCGCGTTTCAGATGTGCGTTCAGGACGACGCCAATCCGCAGGAGTCGAATTCCGACTTGACGGCGGAACTCGACGAGGGCATGATTCGCGACACGCTCCGCGGTCCAAAACAGGTCGAAATGGCAATGAACCTCATCAACGGCGTCCGCAAGCACAAGGCGGAAATCGACGAGAAGATTGTATCTCACGCTGAAAACTGGACGCTCGCCCGAATGGCTCTTACGGACAGAAACGCTCTCCGCGTTGGGGCTTTCGAATTGCTTTATACAGACACGCCCGCAGCGATTGTCATCAACGAAGCGGTCGAAATTGCCAAAATGTTCGGCTCGGAAAATTCCGCCGCGTTCGTCAACGGCATTTTGGACAAAATCGCAAGAGAGAAAAAATAAAACTCCTCCCTCCTCACTCCTAACTCCTAACTAACTAAACAATGCAAGACTCATACGATATTGTTGTTATCGGCTCAGGGCTTGGCGGCATGACGGCGGCGAATACGCTGGCGCGCAGCGGGTTCAAGGTTCTTTTATGCGAGCAGCATTTTCAGCTCGGCGGGCTGGCGGCGTGGTTTCGTCGCCCGGGGGGGCTGATTTTCGACGTCTCGCTGCACGGGTTCCCCGTCGGGATGATTAAATCCTGCCGCCGCTACTGGACAAAGGAAATTGCCGACCGCATCGTTCAGCTGAAAAACATCAAGTTTGACAACCCGATGTTTTCGCTCACGACGACGTTTAACCGGGAAGATTTTACTGAATTGCTGGTCAATAAATTCAACGTTCCCCGGGAAAACGTCGTTGCGTTTTTTGATCACGCCCGATCGATGAACTTTACAGACGATTTGACGCTCACTGCACGGGATCTGTTTGAGCAGCATTTTCCCGGCAGAAAAGACGTTGTTCGTCTGCTGATGGAGCCGATTACTTACGCTAATGGCTCGACGCTGGACGACCCGGCGGTGTCGTACGGAATCGTCTTTTCCAACTTCATGTCCAAAGGCGTTTTTACGTTCTCCGGCGGGACGGATCAGCTTATCGAGCTGATGAAGGCGGAAATGCTCAAAAACGGCGTCGATATTTCCATGAGAACAAAAGCGGTGGGAATTGACGTTGACGAAAGCGACGGGAAACGCAAGGTGTCGTCCGTCATGCTGGCAACGCCCGATGGGAAGAAGATTGTCAAAACCCGGGCGGTCGTCTCCAACGGCAACCTGCTGACGACGATTTTCGACATGGTCGGCGGGTTCCACTTCGATCCCAATTTCATTCAACAGGCGAAATCGGTGCGAGTTAACAACTCGTCAACGCAGGTTTATATCGGAATGGCGGAAGGGGACATGCTGGACGAAGACGTCTGCGGCGATTTGCTCTTTACGTCCGTCGCGCCGGAATTCGATACGGACATGCTCTTGTCACGAAACATTACCAGCAGAACGTACTCGTTCTACTATCCCAAAACGCGCCCCGGCGTTAACCGATGCGCCATTGTCGCCAGTTCCAACGCGAATTTCGCCGACTGGAACAACCTGTCGCCGGAACGTTACAAGGAATCCAAACAGGATTTGATTAACACGACTTTAGACGCTCTGGAAAAGTACGTCCCCAACATTCACGAACGTGCGATTTACACCGAAGCGGCAACGCCGAAGACGTTCCAGCGATACACGCTCCATCTCGCCGGCGCCAGTTTCGGTACGAAGTTTGAAGGTCTGGACGTTAGCCGACATCTGCCGGATCAGATCGCCGGGCTGTACCATACCGGCTCGGTCGGAATTATCATGTCCGGCTGGCTGGGCGCAGTCAACTACGGCGTAATTGTTTCCAACGACGTCGCGGCGGCGCTTAGTTAGTTAGGAATGAGGAGTGAGGAGTGAGGAGTTGACGCAAAGCGAAATTCCCTATTCCCTACTCCCTATTCCCTACTCTCTATTCCCTATTCCCCACTCCCTACTCCCTACTCCCTAACCTCCCATGAGTCAAACAGAAGACGCTGTATTGGTCAATAACGAAGTTCCGTCAGAAGAAAAGCCCAAGCTGCCAGCAGGCATTCCGTATATTATCGGGAACGAGGCGGCGGAACGGTTTTCGTTCTACGGCATGAAAACGATTTTGATGCTGTACATGACGCAATCCCTCTTAACGCCGATGTCCAAAGAGGAAGCGACGGGAGTGATTCACATGTTCAACTTCGCGGTGTATTTCCTGCCGTTTTTCGGCGCGCTGCTGGCTGACCTGTTCTGGGGGAAATACAAGGTTATTTTCTATCTGTCGCTGGTTTACTGCGTTGGGCACCTTGTCCTGGCGCTGCCGTGCGAGGCTATCGGCATGACGCAAAAGGGCGCGCTGCTGCTCGGGTTGACGATTATCGCGTTGGGGTCAGGCGGAATTAAATCGTGCGTGTCGTCGTTCGTCGGCGACCAGTTTAATGCGTCCAACCAAAGTTTGATGTCGAATATTTACAACTGGTTTTATCTGGCGATTAACTTCGGGTCTTTCTTTTCGACGCTCTTGACGCCCTGGCTGAGAGAAAAATACGGGCCTCACGTCGCCTTTGGCGTGCCCGGCGTTTTAATGGTGATTGCGACGCTAGTCTTTTGGCTCGGCAGAAAGAAGTACGCCAAGCGAACCGTCTCGACCAATAACTTCCTCAAAGAAATCAAAAGCAAGGAAGGGCTGCAGGCTATTGGAAAGGTTTTGCTGATTTATCTGTTCCTTGTCCCGTTTTGGGCGATGTACGATCAGACCGGCTCCCGCTGGGTCGAGCAGGGCGCCAGCATGGACTCGCGAATTTTCTATCAATGTACGATCCTCCCAGACAGCGTTCGGGAGTTCAAAATCCTTCCCGACCAGATGCAGGCGCTCAATCCCGCTTTGATTTTGGGGCTGATTCCTTTCTTTACGGTCGCGGTTTATCCGTTTATTAACAAGTTTATCAACCTGACGCTTGTCCGAAAAATCAAATTCGGTCTGATTATCGGCGCGATTGCAGCGGCGTTCCCGCTGTATTTTGAATATCACCGGCAGGGCGACGTTATTGCGCTCAACCAGTCGTGGCAGATTTTGGCGTACATTATTATTACCGTAGCCGAGATTCTCATTTCCGTTTCCTCGTTGGAACTGGCGTACAAACAAGCGCCTAAAACGATGAAGTCCTTGATTATGAGTTTCTATACGATGCCGATCGCCATTGGAAACCTGCTGGTTGGCTCGCTGAACATGCTCATCGACAAAAATGCCCACTTCGCCTGTCTTAAGGGAACGAACTACTACATGTTATTCTTCGTCCTGCTGGTTGTAGACGTCGTTGGATTCTTCCTGATCTCCCGCAACTTCCAGGAACAGACGATTCTCCAGGACGACGAACCGGAAACGGCGGAATAACGCTAGGCGAGCCGGGGTGCGTAAGCCCCCGGAAAAAATCCTCACGCGAAGTTCGCAAAGTACGCGAAGTTTTAAAGATAACGTTCTATGCGTGGAACGGCGAACAAAACGTTGAGAAGTGTGCATACCAAACCGATGCAACAGAAAACCTTCTCTGGATGTAGCCCGTCCTCGGGCTACGTTTCCTGATGTAACAGAAAACCTTTGTTCAGCCCGGTTCGCGGGCGTTTCGCCCGCCGAAGCGAATTTTCATTTTGCGGACTTACGTCCGCGATCCAGAAAGGTTTTCGGCTACGTCGAAGTACCAGAATGGGACAAAGCGACCAACGGGAGCGGTTTTTGGCAAACGCGCGGCAGCGCGGACTGGGAGCGGCGCCTCGCCGTCGGCGGCTGATACAGCCGCGTATGTGGAGTGCGGCGGCTTGCCGCCGCTTTCGTACTTGACGGCTTGCCGTCAAGCGGCGTAAATAACTGTATCAAGCTGCGCTTGACGGTGTGAGCGATTCTAATTTAGAAAAAAGCGAGAGTTCCGCTTACGCTTCCCTCTCGCACTCCGAAATGTCACATTGAAATTTCTTTTGCGGCAGGGGACTGCCGCGAGCCGGACTATCCCGACGTTATCCCAGCATCGCTTCGAGCTGCTTTTTGGCTTCTGCCAGGGCATTGTCGAGACCTGAGAGGTCTTTTCCGCCAGCCTGAGCGAGGTCAGGACGTCCGCCGCCTCCGCCTTTGACGAGCGCGGCAACCGGGCGGATCCATTTGACAGCGTCCAGTCCGCGAGCGACGAGGTCTTTGTTCAAGCCCGCCATGAGCAGGAGTTTGTCGTCCTCGTTAATCACAGCGAACATGACAGCGCACGGCGCGTTGACCTTGCGGCGAATTCCGTCGATGGCTTCTCGCAGGGCGTCTGCGGGAACGTTGCGAAGCTTTTGAACGATGTACAGCGCATCGCCGATCTTTTCGCCTTTGGCGATAAGGGAATCAAGAATCATGCCGTCGTCCGCCTTGGCGGTGGCGCTGGCTTGCTTTTTGAGTTTTTTGAGTTCCGTCTGCATCGCCTCAATGCGATTGACAATCTGTTCAGGGGCGCAACGGAGTAAAGAGCACACTTTAGTGATGGCGGCGATTCTCATGGAACTCAGGTCAATAGCTTTTTCTCCTGTCCAAGCGACAATGCGGCGCGTTCCGGCAGAAACCGCTTCTTCGGAGATGACACGGAATCCACCGACCATTGCGGTATTGTATAAGTGCGTTCCACCGCAGAGTTCTTTAGAACCGCCCATTGTAACAACGCGGACGATATCCGGGTATTTTTCACCGAAAAGCATTGTCGCGCCAGCTTCTCGAGCTTGAGCAATCGGCATTTCCTGACTTTCAACGAAATTCGCGTCTAGAACAAGCTGGTTGACTTCTCGTTCGATTGCCTGTATCTGTTCGGTTGTAATAGGCTTGGGGTGAGTAAAGTCAAATCGCAGAACGTCTTCGTCTACCTTGGAACCGCGTTGTTGAGCGTGAGCGCCTAGATGTTTTTGCAAGGCGTAATGCAGCAGGTGGGTTGCGGAGTGCGCTCTGGAAACAGCGGCGCGGCGCGTGGCGTTGACTGTCGCCATAACCTGCGAGCCGTTGGTAAGCGTTCCAGACTTGAGCTGACCGATATGGAGAACCAGACCGGAGTCTTGCTGAACGTTGGTAACTTCAAAGACCATGTCGCCGACGGTAAGCGTTCCGGTATCGGGCATCTGACCGCCTTTTTCCGCGTAGAACGGCGTGGAGTTGAGGACGACCGCGACGTTCAAAACGGTGGTGTCTGAAAGTTCGTCGACCAGCGCGCCGTCAGCCAGAATTCCCATGACGATAGCCGGGGCTTCGAGCTTTTCGTATCCGACGAACGGGGTTTGACGCAACTGCTTTTTCAGGTCATCCAACGGGCCGGACTTGAACAGCTCTTTTCTGTTGCCGGCGCCGGACTGCTTGGCGTGTTCTTCCATGGCGGCTCTGTATCCGTCCCAGTCGAAATCGTAGCCTTTGTCAGCGCCCATGGCGGCAAACAGCTCTGGCGGGACGCCGTAAGTTGTGTAGAGTTCAGCCGCTTCTTCGCCGGCGATGACTTTGGATTCAGCCGATTCCAAACGCTCAAAGACTCTGGCGATATGATTCACGCCACCGTCGATGGTCGTTAAGAAGTTGGCTTCTTCTCCCTTAATGACTTCCTGAACGCGTTCGACCGTTTCTTCCAGTTCTGGATACTGGTCTTTCATCATTTCGACAACGGCGGGAACGATTTTGTAGAGGAACGGCTCTCGGACGCCCATCTGATGCCCGTCCAGAGACGCACGGCGAAGCAGACGTTTAATAACGTACTCTTCCTTGTTGGGGCCGGGATAAACGTTTTCGTGAATGGCGAACGTACAGGCGCGAATGTGGTCTGTAATGCGGCGCAGACGGCGACCGTTTTCGTCTTTCGGGTCGTCGTAGTTGTATTTGACGCCGACAACGTCTGCGGACGCGTAAACGATCGGCAGCAAAATATCGATGTGGTAGTTGGTCGTTACGCCCTGCAAGGCGGAGGCGGCGCGTTCCAGACCCATGCCGGTGTCGATGTTTTTGCTGGGCAGCGGGAAGAGATTGTTTGGCGGATTCCCTTTACGGTTGAACTGCGTAAAGACGAGGTTCCAGATTTCGACTTCTCCGATGGGAGTATGATAGTAAATTTCCGAGCACGGACCGCAGACGCCGTCTGGACCTTCCGACGGACAGGACGCCGGCCAGAAGTTTTCGTCTTCTTCCAGACGGGAAATGCAGGACTGATCCAGACCGATTTCATTATTCCAGATGTTGTACGCTTCGTCGTCGTCTTTGTAGACGGTAACGGTCAGCGTCTCTTTGGGCAATCCGAGCCATTTTTTATCGGTCAGGAACTCCCACGCCCAGGTGATGGCTTCGCGCTTGAAGTAATCTCCAAAACTGAAGTTGCCCAGCATTTCAAAGAAGGTGTGATGGTACGCTGTCCGCCCGACGTTGTCGATGTCGCCGGTGCGAAGGCATTTCTGGCACGTCGTTGCCCGAGTGAAGTCCAGCTTGACTTTGCCGAGGAAATGATCCTTGAACTGGTTCATGCCTGCGGGAGTAAACAAAACAGACGGATCCCATCGGGGAACAAGGACGTCGCTGGGACGTCGGACGCAGCCTTTCGATTCGAAGAACGAGAGGTACTTTTCACGTAATTCGCTGGTTTTCATAATTTGTGGCTAAAAATGGGGAAGGTTAGTGGTTAGCGGCAAGCGGTTATATACTCTTGCCAAATTTAAGTCATAATTATATATAGAATCAAATTTTCGTCAAGGGGAAAGAAATTGGAGTTGCACATCGGGGAGCCGGCTCGCGGCAGTCCCCTGCCGGCGGCGAGGCGCCGCTCACGATCCGCGCTATCGTGCGCCTGCCAATAACCGCTCCCGTTGGTCGCTTACTCTTTCTTTAGTAAAGAATTTTAAGCCGCAAAGAACGCAAAGAATTTTTAAAAATTCGCGAACAGCCTCCGCGCCTCCGCAGCTCCGCGTGAGGTTTCCCCGGGCGTCTCGCAACCCGTTTTGTCGCCTTACGGCGAATGCGTAATTCCGTTCGCTAACGCTCACTCCATTACCGCCTTCCATTTCTCCGCAGCTCCGCGTGAGGTTTGCCCGGGCGTCTCGCAACCCGTTTTGTCTAATCGTTACAGTTCCTTTTCCTCCCGCCCTCCTTGCAGGAGGACAGAAGGAAAAGGTTATTTGACGATGTTCTTTTTTGCGTGTTTATTGATCCGTGGGTTTCACCCACGGCTAGAAATATTAAACCGATAACGCGGTTTTAGAGGAACGCTTCGCGTCCGTTTTAAAACTTCGCGAACATTTCTCCGCGCCTCCGCGTCTCCGCGTGAGATTTTTATTCTCTACTGCCTATTGCCTATTGCCTCATTTCCCCTTCAACCCGTATAACCCGCAAACGCTCTAAACTTTTTTTTCGTTATTTTTCGGTTTTTCCCGTCCAGATTTTACAATCGAATTGCATTTCGGGTATAATCCAAGTAGTTATAGAATGCAGATTTTCGGTTGCGGGGACATTCCCCCTGCAATTCCTTGTTTCGATATTTTGCATTAATCCCCCCTTTTTAATTTTCAGGAGATAACCACATGAAACAATTATCCCGTCGAGATTTCTTCAAGACGTCGGCTGTTGCGGCGGCGATGGCGACAACGATTCCCGTTGTTTCAACCTCTAAACCGGTTTGGGCACAGGCGCCCAGCGACCGCCTTCGCATGGGCTGCATTGGCGTCGGCAGCATGGGCCGCGGCGACGCCCACGGATTCAATCGTCTGGTCGATATTGTCGCCCTTTGCGACGTTGACGAAAACTACGGTCTCGCCCGAACGATTCGTTCCGGCATTGGCAAACGCGACGCCAACGGACAGGTTATTCAGCCGGATACGTACAAAGATTATCGCAAAATTCTCGAACGGGACGACATTGACGTTGTTTCTATCGTAACGCCGGATCACTGGCACGTCAAGATTGCCGTTGAAGCTCTCATGGCTGGCAAACACGTCTTCTGTCAGAAGCCGCTGACGCTGACGCTGGAAGAAAACCAGATCATTCGCCGCGCCTGCGAGAAGTACGGCAAAGCGTTCCAGATCGGAACGTGGCAGCGCTGCCAGCGCGATCAGTTCGTCAAGGCGACGCTGCTGGTTCGCAAGGGATATATCGGCGACGTGAAGAAGATAGTCTGCGATATCGGCGGCTCTCCCACGTCCGGCGACATTCCGAAGATGGACGTTCCCTCCTGCCTGGACTGGGAAATGTGGCAAGGTCCCGCGCCGCGTCACGAGTTCCTCGGCGAAACGATCAATAACAACAACGACGGCAACTTCGGGCACACCCGCTGCCATTACGAGTTCCGCTGGTGGTACGAATACTCCGGCGGCAAGTTCACCGACTGGGGCGCTCACCACATTGACTGCGCTCTGTGGGCTCTGAATCTGCAAACCCCGGGAACAGGCCCCGTCTCCTTCGACGGCACGAACGCCCATCACCCGGTAGAATTCAAAGACGGCTATCCGACCGTTGACAACCGTTACAACACCAGCGACAACTTCGACATCAAGTGCATGTTCGACAACGGCATTGAAATGCACGTCGTGAGCCACTCGCCAGACGGCAACGGCATTCTGTTTGAAGGAACCAAGGGACGCTTCCACGTCAGCCGCGGCCGCTGCAAGGGCAAGCCGATTGAAGAGCTTCCGCCCAACGCGTTTACGGAAGACGACTATCGAGAACTGTTCCACGGCAAACCGTTTGAAGGACACAAGGAGAACTTCATCCGCTGCGTTCGCGAAGGCGGCACGTGCATTTCGGACGTCGTCTCTCACGTCCAGGCGATGAACGCCTGTCACATGTGCGGCATCGCGGCTCGTCTCAACCGAGTCGTCAAATGGGATCCGAAGACCGAAACGATCGTCGGCGACGACCAGGCGGCGACCTTCTTCTCCCGTCAGGAAACCAAGGGTTACGAGATTCCGAGAAACTTCTAAAAATCGCCCCGCAATTGCACAATGGGGAGCCGGCACGCGGCAGTCCCCTGCCGCAATTGCAATGACCTACGCAGGTACAATGGGTTTACCGCGCTCCCAGTATTAGCCCGGCGCCGTTCGGCGCCGGATGCGGCAGAGACTGCCGCGTGCCGGGTACGCCGAGTGCGTCAGCGGCTCCCCGAATCACCACTCGTCCGTAAAGCGGGTGTCGGTAATTTCGTCACAGAAACCGTCTGAGTTCCCAGACGGTTTCTTTTTTCTCCAGGAGTTCCAGCGTTTCTTGCCCGTCGGGATTCGGTCCGGGAAATCGTCGGGATAGTCGTTGAGTTCCGAGTCGTCGATGTCCGGCTCTTCGTTATAGAACGTATTGCTCTTGTCGGCGGACGCGTCCATTTCGTTTCTCGGCAGTTCCATAAGAAACTGGCTCGGCGGCGAGGACTGAAAATACCCGCCCATTCGCCGACGGGCGGCGTGGGTGAGAAACAGCTCTTTTTTCGCTCGCGTGATAGCGACAAACAGCAGCCGCCGCTCTTCTTCCAGGTCGTTTTCGTTCGACGATTCCATCGACCGCTTGTGCGGCAAAAGCCCGTCTTCCAGCCCCACGACAAACACGTACGGGAACTCCAGCCCTTTGGCGGAATGGATTGTCATGAGAGAAACGCAGCTGGCGCCGGAGTTGAGTTTGTCGGAGTCCGCCACCAAAGCCGTCTCTTCCAGAAAGACGGTCAGCGGGTTGATCATGTTCTCGTCGTCGGCGTGACGTTCGTCGAAGGCGCTGGCGACGTTGAGAAATTCGTCGACGTTCGCCAGGCGGTTGATGTCGTCCTCGTCTTTGGAGTCCGCGTACTGAGCGCGGTATCCGGACAGGTCGAGAATCTGCTCGACCAGCGGCTGAAGCTTCGTCCCGGTCAGCTCGAAAATGGCGTTCATGATACGGATAAAGTCCTGAATCGCCGCTTTGGATTTCCCTTTGATAGTCGGAATGCGTTCGACTTCCCACGCCGCCTGAAGGAGCGGGATACCCTGTTGCTGGGCGTAGTCTGCGAGCTTTTCCACCGTAGCGTCGCCGATGCCGCGCGCCGGGCAGTTGACGATTCTGACAAACGAAACGTCGTCCATCGGGTTGGACAGAAGCCGCAGGTACGCCATGACGTCTTTGATTTCTTTTCGCTGGAAGAACTCCACCGCGTTGACCAGAATGTACGGCAGATTGTAGATGTTGAACTTCTCTTCAAACGGTCTGGACTGGGCGTTGGTTCGGTAAAAGACGGCGATGTCGCTGGGCTGCGCCAGGGCGGACTTGACCAGCAGCTCTACCTTTTTCGCGACGAATTCCGCTTCGTCGAACTCGTCGTCCAGACAAACCAGATGAACCGGGGCGCCGGACGCGTTGTCGGTAAAGAGCTTTTTCTGCTTGCGCTGCCGGTTGTTGGCAATCAGCTCGTCCGCGACGTGCAAAATCTCCGGCGTGGATCGATAGTTCCTTTCCAGACGCACCGTTTTGACGTTTGGGTAGTCCTTCTCGAAGTCGAGAATGTTGCGGATTTCCGCGCCGCGCCAGCCGTAAATGGACTGGTCGGGGTCGCCGGTAACCTGAATGTTTTGGTAGTCCCGATTGAGCAGCTTGACGATTTCGTACTGAATCGCGTTGGTGTCCTGATACTCGTCGACCAGAACGTAACGATACCGGGCGTCCAGCTCAGCGCGGAGCTCTTCGTTCTGCCTGAGCATGGAAACCGTATGAATGAGCATGTCGTCAAAGTCGACCGCGTTGGCGTTCAACAGCGCCGCTTGATATTCTTCGTAAATCTGTTTCAGAGCGCACTGCCGCCCGTTGCGCGGCGAGGGGTTGAAATCCTCCGGCAGAATCATCTGGCTTTTTAACCGGCTGATTTCGTTGATCAGTCCCGCCGGCGTGAACTTGTATTCCGGCTTGAGACGGTCGAGAACCATCTTGAACAATCGTCTGGAATCGGCGGTGTCGTAGATGGTGTAGTTGTCATGCAGACCGACGATTTCCCCGTGCATGCGTATCTGCCAGGCGCAGAATTTATGAAACGTGCTGACCCAGAGCTTTCGTCCCGCCGTCGGCACGAGCTGTTCGACCCGGCTTTTCATCTCGTCCGCCGCTTTGTTGGTAAACGTCATGGCGAGAATGTTGCGAGGAGCGACCCCGTGAGCGATGAGATTGGCGATTCTATGGGTAACGACGCGCGTTTTGCCGGAACCGGGTCCTGCCAAGACTAACATCGGTCCGTCAATGTGATTTACAGCTTCCTGCTGAGCTGCGTTGAGCAGCTCTGTATTGAGATTAAGTGTTTCCATGATAATTACAATATACCTGAAAGAAAAGAAATAGTCAAGCGCCTGTCGCTTGCGGCGGAAGCCTCCAAAAATCTTAAGAAAGCGTCAACCGCTCCGACCTGCGGGTTCGCGGACATCCAGTCCGCCGAAGAATTCACCGTCCCGCTAAAAACTTTTTTTCGCAGCCAGTAATCATTCTGGATCGCGGACGTAAGTCCGCAACCATAAAATCGTTATCGTCCTTTCGAAGGTTAAAGGTCGGCTCAGTCGAACGTTTTGTGCGGGGCGGAGATTTTTCTTTTTTATATGGCGGACTGACGTCCGCGATCCAGTGAGGTTTTCGACTTCGTCGCAGTGTGTGCGCGGGGCGTTGGACAAGGCGGCGTCAAGCCGCCGCGCTCCCCGCGCAAGCGGTCGTCTCATGGTTTCATGCGGGGCGGAATGCCCGGGAACTCACGTTCCCGGCTCGCCTATCGCTTTGCGCCAACTCCTCACTCCTCACGTCTCACTCCTAACTAATTCCCTCCCCCCCGTTGCAAAAGATTATCGTATGGATATAATATAATTATGTTGAATAAGAGATTATTGGGGAATACGTTGGAACTCAATCGCAGTTCGTTCCTTTTAACTAAGCTTTTCAACTGATCAGCAACGTTTTTTCAAGCAAATTCCATGAGAACACCCCTTTATGAAAACCACGTTCGCCTCGGCGCGAAGATGGTCGATTTCGCCGGCTGGGACATGCCGGTTCAGTTTAGTACAATTATCGCGGAACACAACGCTGTCCGCACCGCCGGCGGTCTGGTAGACGTTTCTCACATGGGACGTCTTCGCTTTGAAGGACCCGGGGCGGCAGAGTTCCTGTCTTCTACGCTCACCCGCCGCGTGTGCGACATGTCGTTGGGACAGGTTCGCTATTCGCTCGTTACCAACAAACAGGGGTTTGTTCTGGACGACGTTTTGCTGGGATATTACCTCAACGATTTCGGTCAGCCGTATTACATGCTGGTCGTCAACGCCGGCAACCACGATAAAATCGTCAAATGGATTAAAGCGCATTTAACGGAAGAAATCGCCATGGCGCCGGGCAAAGAGGTTATCTTTAACGACATGTCGTCCGTCTGGGCGATGATCGCCGTTCAAGGACCCAACTCTCTGGAACTGCTTCAGCCGCTGGTCGACGTCGATTTGAAGTCGATGCGATACTATCGCGGAAGCCAGTGCCGATTCCTGCACCCGTGCGCTCAGCGTCAGGGCGGAATCGTTTCCCGAACCGGCTACACCGGGGAAGACGGTTTTGAAATTACCCTCGGCGCGGGAATCGCCTCCAAATTCTGGGACGTTCTGGTCGAAATGGGCAAGCCGTTGGGCGTTATCCCGACCGGTTTGGGCTGCCGTGACACGCTTCGTCTGGAAGCGGGCATGCCTCTGTACGGACACGAACTGTCCGAGTCCATCAACCCGATTGAAGCGGGCTTGGGTTCAGCGTGCTATCTGGACGGCTACGATTTCCCCGGCAGAGACGCTCTGAAAAAGATCGCTCAGGAACCGCTGACCAGAACTCGCGTTGGACTCGAAATCTTGGGCAAACGTCCTGCCAGAGAGGGCTGCAAGCTGTTCGTCAACGACGAAGAAGTCGGATACGTTACCAGCGGATCGCCGTCGCCGACGTTGGGCAAAAACATTGCCATGGGATACGTCAAGACGGAATTCGCCGAACCGGATACTGCGCTGACAGTCGACATTCGCGGCAACAAAGCCGAAGCGAAAGTCGTTCCGCTGCCGTTTTATAAGAGAGCGAAGAAATAGGCACGAGAGACGAGTAGCGAGTTGCGAGAATACGCAAGCGCATACAAAATCCTCTCGCAACTCGTAACTCGCAACTCGCAACTAACCACTTACCACTTACCACTAACTCCGTGGGTTAAAACCCACGGCTATTAATATTGAACCGCTAACGCGGTTCTAGCAGAACGCTAAAGCGTCTGTTTTAAAATTTAACCACCAATACCACACCATGTCCAATTTCCTTTTTACGCCGACCCACGAATGGGCTTCCGTTTCCAAAGACTCCGATGGTACAACTATCGTAACGATGGGCTTGACCGATTACGCGTTGGAACTGCTTACCGACCTCGTTTTCATTGACCTTCCGACCGTTGGCGACGCTGTTACTGCTGGCGAACAGTGCGGCGAAATCGAGTCCGTCAAAGCAGTTTCCGGAATCAATTCTCCGGCAACGGGAGAAGTTGTCGAAGTCAACGAGGAACTGGCTAACAGCCTCGACCCGATGACCTCCGACCCGTTCGGCGCCGGCTGGATTTGCAAGATCAAGGTTTCAGACGAAGCGTCTTTGTCCGCGTTGCTGGACGAAGCGACCTATCGTGCAACCTGTCACGAAGAACACTAAAATTAACGTTTAATCCTGTTGAGCGGAACGGTCATCGTCAGACGCATTGTTTGATCGATCGTTCCGCTGAGCTACAAAGTTGAATCGGCAATACCATGTCTCTTGAAGTCCTGGCGTCGTTTGACGGCATTTTGAATCGTGTAGACGGCCTGTGCGAACATGCGCCTGTTTGGCGTCCGGCTCAGGATGCAGTCCCGTATTTGCGTCGAGTTCGGAATATTCTCTCTCAGGCGGAAGCGCGATTCAACGATAATATAGTCGTTGCTCTGTTGGGCGGCACTGGAGTGGGCAAGAGTTCTTTGGTGAACGCCTTGCTGGGCGCAGAGATAGCCAAGGCGTCCCCGATTCGTCCAACGACGCGGCAGGCGACGCTGTATTGTTCAAACGGATATTCAGCCAGAATGGTCGGGTTGCCGGAAGAACGGGTTAGCGTTGTTCATTGCACCAGTCCGATTCTGCAAAATATTATGCTGGTCGACTGCCCGGACCCGGACTCGTCTGAAGAAGAGAATCTGGAAACGCTTCGAGCCATTCTGCCGCACTGCGACGTCATTTTACATTTGACAACTCAGCAAAAGTACAAAAACGACGCCATTGCCAGGGAACTGAAAAACGCCTCCGTAGGGGGGAGCCTGATCTGGGTTCAGACTCACGCTGACCGCGACGAGGACATTCGTTCTTATTGGAAGCAGGATCTGGAAAAAGAGTTTAAAGACGTCGACAATATCTTTTTTGTAGACTCTAAAAAAGCGTTGGAAGATCAACTGGCGGGACGTCCTTTGCAAGGCGATTTTTTGAAGCTGGTTGAAACGCTGTCCTGTCAGCTGCCGAGAATTGGCGTTGCGGGAATTCGCCGATACCATTTCCTCGATATTGCTGAGGACGCTCTGCAAAACGTACTCAACAGGTTAACAAGCAAACAGCCGCTGCTGGACGATTTGGAATCCAAAATTCAAGATCTCCGCAAGACGTTTGTCGAACGCTTGATTGCAAAACGGGTCAAAGACCTCAAAGACGACAGCCATCAATGGGAACGCCGAATTCGTTCAGAAACGGTTCGTCAATGGGGAACGAGTCCGTTTTCGCTGGCTTTGCAAATTTACGGCAGTTTGGATAATTTGCTCCTCAGCACGCTTGTTTTCCGCGCTCGATCTGTAACTCAGCTGGCTGTGCTGGGAACCGTCGAAGCCGCCAGAAAAGCCAAGTCCTGGATTTCTGAAAAGCAGTCGCAATCGCTGTTTGAAGGCATCCCGGTTAATATTTGGACTGCAGACGAAATAGTAAAAAATCAGGTCGTTATCAGCAACGCTATTGAATCCGCCGGTTTGCCGGAGAGCGATTTCTCTCAAAGCAACACTCAGTTCAATCTTGCCAGCGAACAGTTTCTGGTTTCTACGGAAACTCATTTAGACGAGGCGGTTGCTGAGATTTCCAAACAGAATTCTCACTGGTTTCGCCGGGGCGTTTACGAGACGATACTGATGATCTGGATTGCTGTTTTGCTGTGGCTGCCTATTAAAAATTTCTTCTATGATTATTTATATAGAGGTTTTATAAACGATCTGTCGCTGTCTTATCCAACCGTTGAACGCGTTGTCGAAGACGGACAAACAGTTCCCGTTGCCGTAAGTTATCGTTCGACGGCTTTGTATCCAACATACGTTTACATTGTAACTTTCATTTGGCTCGTCCTGGGAACGGGGTTTTTGGTGATCGTCTTTTCACGGCGCAGTCGCCGCGGGGTCGAAAAATACCTTCAAAACCTGTCTCAACAGTGGGCAAAAACTTTTCATGCCGATTTGGCTTTTGAAACCGAGCAGGATGAAATTCGTCGGGCGCGTCGGTTCATAACAAATATCCGTCAGCTGATAATTGATATTCAGAAAGATAAAAAGCAGCTCAATGCGCCGGGATTGAGTCGAAGGAAGGTTGTTCAATGACAATTACTTTTATTTGACGTCTCCTCAAAATTTCACTTCCCGATTATTTCGACAAGGAGTTTTCTCTTTTCCTGAATTATCTGAAAACTCCAAATTGTTAAATTAAACAAAATATTCTTTTGTCTATATTAACATTTTATGAAATTATGGCGTGAGAAACCTTGACAAAAACAGGAAAATACGCTTTAATATACTTTAGTTTTTTAAGCTTGTTTGAGAAGGGTCGTATTAATAAGAGCAGAACATAACAGGGAACGCATTTTTCAAACGACGATCTGGAGTAGTTCTTTCCAGATTCAAACAATTGAAACGGCAGAACAGGCTGGTATTTATTTTATCAAAAAGCGTTTTTTGAAAAGTCAGTCGGTTCTCATTTCACAAGGAGTATTCAGATATGACATTAGTGCCAATAGGCGATAACGTTGTTTTGAAACGCACTCAAAAACAAACGATGGTAAATGGAATCTATTTACCGGATTCGGCGCAGAAACGTCCCAACGAAGGCAAGGTTCTGGCGGTAGGCGACGGTAGATTGCTGCCCAATGGGACTCGTAAGCCCATGCTGGTTCGGGATGGCGATCGGGTTCTGTTCGAGCCGTATCGCGCCATTGAAGTTCAGTTGGATGGAAAAGATTATCTGATTGTACCGGAAGACGGTATTATTGCGGTTATGGAATAATCTGTAGATGGCAAAACGCAAATCAAAATCCGACTCAACCACTGTTTCTAAAAAAGCGAATACTAAAAAAACGGATTCGCAACAATCAACAGAAGACGCAAGCGCCGCAGAAAACAAGGGATCGTTATCCCGCTTCCTGGGATTTTTTATTCCCGGCGTGGGCTTTGGCGGCGCATTTTTGTTGATTTCTGCGCTCGTTATGGGCGCTTTGTATTGGTGCAACAAAACGTATTTTTATTCTGACAGCGCTCAATCGTGGCAAGTGGAATATAATCTTCCGCAAGGGGTTTGGATGGGGGCGGACGTTCTGGAATTTGTTCGAAAAAGCAACCCTGATCTGTTTGAAAAGCCTTTTGACGACAAAACCTTGCTGGAAGACGTTGCCAATTCGTTCAACCTTTCTCCGATTGTTAAAGTGGTGAAATCCGCCAAGAGAAGGTTTCCCAATACCGTTGTTCTGGATATAGAGTATTTTGAGCCTGTAGCAATGGTAAACGTCAATTTTGATAAGGGAGGACGCGGCTTGGTTCCGGTCGATAAAGATGGATTCCGGCTGCCGTCGGTCTATTTTAAGAAATCTGATCTGGATAATTATATTGCCATTACGGGGATAGCGTCGTTACCGACCAATCCTGTCGGGAGTTGCTGGAACGACAGTCAGGTTGAAATTGCATGTAAAATTGCAAGCGACCTGGCGCCGTACAAAAACGAATTTGGAATTGTGGGGATTCACGTTCACAAAAGTTCTGAAATTGACAAACGTTATAATTACCAGCCAATGTGCTTTGATATTTGGCTGAAAAATAATACAATTATTCGTTGGGCTGTTTTTTTATTCAAATCGACAGAAGTGCAACCGATCGATGACGAACTTTCAACTCAGGAAAAGATCGCCATTCTTCGTCAGTGTTTGCAGGAAAAAGGGGAAATTAAACCGGATTCCCCAAAAGAAATGTTTCGATTTGTCCCGAAGAAAGAAGTCCCGCAGCCAACTAACGCTGGCGAGAAGCAATAGCAATTATTCAAAGCGTGAATTAAGCTTGTCTTCTTACGGTCTGGTAAAGGGGTTGCCTTCGGCAAACTGCGTAATTTCGTTCGCTTTGCTCACACCCACGGGTTTACACCCGTGGCTCGCCTATATTTTCGCTTCATTACCGCCGTTCATCTACTTGCAACCCGCCAGACGACTAATTCGCACGCTTTCCGCCGGCGATTTCTGTTATGAGCGCGGCGTGATACGAGCTTCTGACAAACGGTCCGGCAAAGACGGACTTGAACCCCATCTCTTTCCCGATTTCCGACCAGCGGTCGAAGACAGCGGGTTCAACAAACCGCGCAATGGGAAAATGCTCTTTGCTTGGCGCGAGGTACTGACCAATGGTAACGATGTCCACCTGTGCCTGTTTGAGGTCTTTCATCAGGTTGACAACTTCGTCGTCCGATTCGCCCAGACCAACCATCAACCCGCTTTTAACGAATCGCTTTCCAACCAGATTGTTGGCTTTAATCCAGTCAGCCGCGGCGGAAAGGACGTCCAGACTTTGCTGGTAGTTCGCTTGCGGTCGAACGTCTGGATAAAGCCGGGCGATCGTTTCGATATTGTGATTGAAGACCTCGCAGCCCGCTTCCAGAACGACGTGCAGAGCCGGGATGTTCCCTTTGAAATCGGGAGTGAGAACTTCGACCGCCGAGTTGGGCAGAAGCCGCTTGATTTCCCGAATCGTTTGAGCGAAATGGTTCGCGCCGCCGTCGGGCAGGTCGTCTCGCGTAACGCTGGTAACGACGACGTATTTCAGCCCCAGCCGCGCCGCCGCCTGAGCGACGCGCTGCGGTTCATCCGGCTCCGGCGCCATCGGCAGACTCGGAAACGGTTCGACGGCGCAGAAACGACAGTTTCGCGTGCAGTGGTCGCCGAGAATCATAAACGTCGCCGTTTTTTTCTGGAAACATTCCGCGCGGTTAGGACAATGCGCGCCGTCGCAGACTGTTGTCAGTTTCAGTTCTGACAGAAGACTGGTAACCTGATCCAGCCCGCTGCCGGGAGTAAGACGAATTTTCAACCAGGGGGGTAATCGATGACTCATAATCTACGATTATACCGCATTCCAGAATTTGTGCAATAGGTTTTGAGGACGTAATTGAAACGTCTCCAGATTGCTCTTCCAATTTTGGGAATGTACGGTATAATGGACAATATGGATTATCGAGAGATTGTTTCTGGCGAAGCGCGAGGTGTAACCGCGTCGGCGGCAAGGGCTGGTCTGACGGTTTTGGAAGCTCTGTACGCTCCTGCTGTCGCGCTGCGAAATTGCTGGTACGATTTCTTTCCCGGCGCTGCGGTTCGCGTTGACGTTCCCGTTGTCAGCGTCGGAAACGTTACAATGGGCGGAACCGGCAAGACGCCGCTGACGGCTGCCATCGTTGAGCGCGCTGTCAGCCGAGGCGTTAAAACGGCGATTATCAGCCGCGGCTATCACGCCAAGCCGGGCGAACTCAACGACGAGGGAAAAGAACTCACGACAAGAATCCCGGAGTGCGTTTACGTTCAGAATCCCAAACGCGCTCAAGCCGCCGCGTCGCTGTGCGCTTTGGACGAATCCTCTCGACCTCAGCTGATCGTTCTCGACGACGGCTTTCAGCATCGGCGTTTGGCTCGACAGCTCGACATCGTTCTTATCGACGCCCTCAATCCATTTGGATACAACTGCATCTGCCCGCGCGGCTTCTTGCGAGAATCGCTTTCCGCTTTGCGTCGAGCGCAGTGCGTTGTTATAACTCGCGCTGACCGGGTAGCGGAATCCGAATTAGAACAGATAGAACAGCACGTCTTGAGTTACAATCGAAATCTGATTTTAGCTCGCGCCTGTCATCGACCGGGCGTTTTAAGACGTTTGTTCGGTCAGACGGAGTCGTTGTCGACAATAACAGGAAAACGGGTCATGGCGTTTTGCGGGCTGGGGAATCCAGACGGCTTTCGTCAAACGGTCGAATCTCTCGACTGTAACGTCGCAGGCTTCAAAGCGTATCCAGACCATCATTTATACAGTGCGTCAGACGAAAAAGACATAACCGCGCTGGCTGAAGACGTCAAAGCCGACGCGGTTGTGTGTACGATGAAAGACTTTGTGAAGCTGTCTCCCGCCTTGTTACAGGCGCCGATTCCGGTTTATGGAATCGAAATCGACATGGCGTTTCTGTCCGGCGAGGCGGAATTTTGGTCTCTGGTTGACAGCGTTATTGTTCCGAAGTCTGGTTGAGCAACTCTTTGGTTTTTTCTTCAATCTGCTTTTCCAAACCGGGCGTGTATCCCACCCAAACGGCGCGGATTACCTTTTGATTGTCGAATAGAATCGTAGTTGGGAACGCGATTCCCCTTTGCTTTCCTTCTGGAAAAGACTGAAACAGAGCGTTTGCCAGAATTCCATCGGGATCCCAGTAAATCTCCTTTCCGGAAAAGCCGGCGGAAGTCGCGGCGTCAACAGACATCTTTCGAAACAGATCTTTTTGCTCTTTGATATCCGGATTGATTTTCAAAACGAATTTGCCGTCAACGGTTTTTTCCTTTTCAAATCCTGTTGCCAAATCTGGCGGATAAGCGACGCTGATATACTGAAAATTGGGATTCTTCGATAGCTCTTTATTTATAGCGGACAAGTGTGGCGCCTCTTGCAGGCAAGACCCGCACCACGGCCCCCAAATGTTAACCAAAGTCGTTTTACCAACCAGATTGTATGAAGTAAACGGTTTGAGATTCTCATTGTCGCTAAGCGGTTCGATTTGAAAAACCGGAGACGGATATCCGATTGTAGGGTAATCGGCGCCTGTTGATTTGTGGAGAACTTGCGGCAGATATACAAACAGCGCGACCGCTATAATTGCAATTACCAGGGCGACAAAGTTCGTCATGGCGGGGTTTTTCTTATACCACGGTTCTTCTGGCGGGAGAGCTTGCTCCTCTTGCTGCTGCTTTTCAGCGCCGTTAGGGTCGTATCCTTCTGGCACGGCAAACGGGTCGTATTGGGGATTGTCGTTTTCGGACATGATATTAAATGGGGTTAATTGCTGACGTTTTATTGTATATGAACAATCCAAACATTTTGAATCTGTTATAACAGAAATCTTTCTTCTATTATTACATATTATTACGTTTTTGGGAAGAGGTATTTTGTACAAAGAGGATAAAAGAGACAATAAGTAATCTGATTTTTTGTTAAATTGACGCCTTGTTATCCAAAAGCGTCTGGTGTAAACAAATTTTTCCTGCGTTTAATAGTTTCTGAAAGGGAAAAATGTCGGGGATTATATGTCGCGATAGCGACAGCAGACGAAAGTCCGCTAAAGTCCCGAAGGGACGAAAAGCGGTTAAAGCGATAAGGGGAGGATATCGCGATTATTCCGTGGGCTGAAGCCCACGGTTACAAGAGTTGCGTCCTTTCAGGACGCGATCCCGGTTCTCATCTTGTCAATTTTTGCAAGAGATTTTTTCGTGCATCCGAAAGCGTCTGACTGTTGTTTTATTGCCGTTGCAAATAATTGGGAATCGGGTATAATAATTCATTATGAATACTACTGAACTACAACCGATTCCGAAAAAGAACCCCAACGAGCAGACAGACGTCGTTTTTTTCTGTGCGTTGAGTATAGAGTCCGCGCCGTTGGAAGCCATGCTCAAGAAATCGCATAAGGAGGACTGGAGTTGCTGTCAGCTTACATTTGGACGTCTGGGCGAGTTGCGCGTCGTGGTTGTTCAGACCGGGGCGGGACGCAAAAAAGCCGCCAAGTCCGTCCGACGGGTTCTCAATCGTCTACGTCCGATTCTGGCGTATTCCGTCGGGTTTGCCGGCGCGCTCAATCCTGAACTGGAACGCTTTCAGATTCTCGACCCGGTCTATCCGATGAACTATCTGCCGACCAATATAATCGATGCGTCGACTTCTTCAACCGATAAAAAACAATGGGGGTTGTATACTGCCGACCACGTTGTGGCGAAACTGTCCGAGAAAGCCGAGCTGTATGAAAAGTACGGTATGGACGCGGTCGACATGGAAACGGACGCTGTGGCGGAAGTCTGTCAGGACTGCGGAGTCGAACTGCGCTGTATACGCATTATTTCAGACGATGCGAAAGAAGAACTCCCTCCGGACATAGAAAATATTCTCAATCAGAATTCCGGCGCAGGACAGTGGGGCGCGGCATTAGGCGCGTTGTTCAAAAAACCGTCTCGCGCAGTGGATTTAATCAAACTCAAAAAGAACTCTGTTCAGGCGGCGCAAACGTTGGCGGAGTATATTGTCAAAACGCTGGAAGAAGATCAGGGGTAGAGATAGGACAAATTACGTCAAGAAACAATTTGAGGCGTCGATTTGCAGTTTGTAAATTCGACGCCTCTGATTGCAAATTTTTATACCGTTAAGATTAACGGTTCATCAATTCGATAACCATCTCGATTTCGACTGGGAGAGCGACTTCTTCGAAAGTTGGATAGGACAAAACCGTAATGGACAAGTTGGCGGGATCAACGGAGAACCAGGAAACGTTGCCAGCGCCGTTGTCTGTCAGGAGTTGCTTGTACATTTCCTGAATCTTTTCGTTTCCGTGAATGGTAATGACGTCGCCGGGACGGAGCAGGGTGGAGGCGATGTCGTTTTTGCGACCGTTGATGCAGAAATGACCGTGTCCGATGCCCTGACGAGCCTGCGGACGAGTGCGGGTAAATCCGGCGCGGCGGACGACGTTGTCAAAACGGCGTTCGCAGAGGATAAGGAGGTTTTCGCCCGTGTTGCCCTTTTGGCGCTTAGCCTTGTCAAAGAATTTACGAATCTGGCGTTCGCCCAGACCGTAGAAGTACTTAATCTTCTGTTTTTCTGCCAAAGACTGACCGTAAACAGATTTACGTCCGCGAGCACGAGCCATGCCGGGAGCCTGAGGACGACGACCGAATGCTTTTACGGCGCCGCTGCTTTCAAAAATCTGTGCGTTCAATCTGCGGTTAATGCGCGCTTTAGGACCATTGTAACGAGCCATGGAAAATCTCCTTAATTTGAGTATTGTATTGTAGGGGGGTAATAACGTCGCTTCAGCCGACCTTGAAACGTCAATTTCAACTGGGCTGGCGATCGGATTCCAACACGGAATCAATGATAAAAGCTATAATATAGTTTTTTCTTTGTATTTGTAAAGGGGGGGATCTGGAAAATTTTGTCTGCGACCCCGTTTTTCGATTAATTGGCGCGTCCCCTTTACTATCTGGGCTTTTGGTATATAATAGATAGTTGTAAGTTTTAAGTGGTTAGTTTTTAGGGCGCAAAGCGTCTGTCAGAGTGTTTTACTAACCACTTGCTACTAACCACTTTCTTTATATCTTAATCATGATTTACGTTGACAATAACGCTACGACAGCCGTCGCCCCGGAAGTTCGGGACGTCATGCTTCCGTTTTTTAACGAATTGTATTATAATCCCAGTTCCATGTACCCGCCGGCGCAGAACGTAGCGCACGAGGTCAAAAAGGCGCGTCAGACGATTGCTCAATGTCTGGATATCGAAGACCCGTCCGAGATTCTCTTTACGTCTTGCGCGTCCGAAAGCAACAACGCCGCTATTTTTGGCGCTGCGGCGGCGAATTCGTCCAGAAAACACATTATTACAACGTCGGTTGAACATCCCGCGGTTCTGGAAGTCTGCAAGGAGATGGAACGCCGCGGCTATCGGGTTACGTACTTGAAAGTCAACAAGATCGGCGAGCTGGATATGCGAGAATACGTCCGCGCTCTGGACGAGGACACGCTCATCGTTTCTATCATGCACGCCAATAATGAAACTGGAGTCGTCTTTCCGGTTGAAGACCTGGCGCGAATTGCCAAAGAGACGGATCCGAAAATCATTTTCCATACGGACGCTACGCAAACGATGACCAAACTCCCACTGAACTATCAGTCCGGGCTTTTTGACCTTGTTTCCTTCTCCGGACACAAATTCCACGCGCCCAAAGGCGTTGGGGGACTGTATATCCGCAAGGGAACGAGAATTCGTCCGTTTTTAATCGGCGGACATCAGGAAAACGGACTCCGCGCAGGGACGGAAAACGTGGCGTATATTGTCGGAATGGCAGAGGCGATGAAGCTGGCGGCGAAAACTCATGCGGCGGATTCCGAACGAATCCGCAAGATGCGCGCCCGATTCGAGAACGCGCTTCTGGAACGAATTCCGTATATCGAAATCAACGGACGCGGCGCAACGCGTATGCCCAACACGTCCAACGTTGCGGTTCACTGCATTGAAGGCGAGGCGATTCTGTACCAGCTTTCCGAAGCGGGAATTTGCGCCTCGAGCGGTTCCGCCTGCACGTCCGGGTCGCTGGAATCGAGCCACGTTTTGCGAGCCATGAACGTCCCGTTTACCGCCATGCACGGATCCACCCGATTCAGCTTCAGCCGTTACAATACAGAAGAAGAAATCGCCTATATTACAGACGTCTTCCCGAAAATTGTTGAACGCCTGAGAAATATGTCTCCGTACTGGGACAAGCAGAACCAATGCCCGATTGTGCGGAATTAAAGAATAAGACGAGAAGTAAAATATCGTCCCGAATGGACGCAACCCTTGTAACCGTGGGCTTCAGCCCACGGACGAATAACGTAAAATAAAAACATCGACAAATTCTCTTTTCTATCCCCAGCGTCTAAAGACGCTGGGGGATAGAAAAGAGGTTGACTCGATTAAAGAGAATCTTTTTAATCGATTTTCCGTGGGTTAAAACCCACGGCTAGAGACATTGAACCGCTACGCGGTTCTATGCGGGCGACACGCCCGCGAACCGAACTCAACCGTGTGCAATTGCCGGAATAATTTGGATACACCCCCAAATTTACTCATTGAGAAAAATCTCGCACGTTTCGAAATTGATTTCCCAATGACCGTTTTCTTTTCCTTCCCATTGGTACTCCGCGCCGCGGTCTGCCCACCACTGATCAAACTTCTTTTGCGTCTGAGCCATATCGGCAACAACGCGTTCGTAAAGGTCTTGATTGTCTTTAGGAATTATCAAAAAAAGTTCCTTAAGCGAGTTCCGGCGTTCAAACAACGCCTGAATCTCGTCTCGCTGTTCAGGGGTAACTTTGCCTACCAGTTTCTTTTCAGCATTCATCGACTTTTCCTCCTTTTTCGATAAACGGTTTGTTCTTTTTCATCAGTTCGTCAAACGGATCGAGATAATCAATCTCGGGAATCTGAACCATATCCGTTAAGAACAGCGGTTCGATCAGGTCGCGGCTGGCGTTTCGTTCCAGATGAGCGCAGACGCACTGCTGACGAGACGGCGTGTTGACTTCCAGAGTCGTTTCCTTGTTGAGCCACACGCAGCGGCGGCACTGCCAAGCGTCGCAGTTCTCGCAAATCGGCGCGTGGTCGAGCTTGTACAGTTGCTTGTTTTTAATCGGAAGCTCATGCGTTTTGAGTACTGTGTCGATATCGGCAATAAGGAAATCCTTGTTCTTTTCGCGATAGTAGAAGCCGGGACAGACGTAAAAGTTCCCGTCGGGAGCGATTGTAACGTGTTTCACGCCGGCGTCGCAATGGTTTGGCTTATCCAGTTGAAGACGGTCAGTCAGGAGCGACAGTTCCAGAGGCTTTTTCTCTTCGCGTTCCGGAAGCCATGCTTTGAGCTGATCCAAAACCGCTTTATACGAATCGAATTCCGCTTCCGTCATTGATTCCATTTCCTTGACAAAAACGGTAATTCTGTCTGCGGAAAGAGAATGCGCTTCCAACCAAGGCGGCAATTCCGCAAGATGGTCTTTGCTGATTCGCAAAATGAACATCTCGGTCTGGGCGGCGGAATCGTCCCACGTATCAGTTTCAAAATCGAAAACGTTAATCGTCTTGTCGTCCGCCGGGAAATTCGCCTTGCTGGATCGATAAACGACGTAATCGTTCCATTTGAGGATTTCCTTTTGAGCGTCGGTCAAACCGTCTTTGCCAAGAATCAGGTTGAGAGAAAGATTCTCCGTCAGGGCGTAGAAAGCGACCTTTTTGAGCGTTTCGTCGTCCATGACTTTGCGTTCCATCTCCCGCGTCTTGTAATAGCAGAACGACGGCGCGTCAGAATCCATCAACACAAACAGTGATTGCAATCCCTTACGGAGCTTGAGACGAATCACCCGATCGTCGTTTTCGTCCGGGGAAACGAGCTTGTCGAGCTTATTCCAGAGGTAGTTATTCGCGCGGACTCGCGCTTTGTGCATCTTGCAAATATACGTCGCGCGTTGATAAATGGTTTCCGTATCGGCGCATTCATAGTTGTTCCCCTGACACCACGCACAGCCAGACGCTACCTGACAATCAATACACTCTTGCGGCGACTGTACGGTACGATTGAGAGCGAGGAATGGACGCAGACGGTTCAAATCGACTCCGCTTTCGGCATTGCCATTGTTGATTTCCGGCTTATGACCAAGTGAATATTGGGCAAAACGAGTGCAGGGATGAAAAGCGCCTCGAGTATCAATGGACAGCATCTTTCCGGCGCCGCACCAGTTGTTATTGTCAGTCAGTTCAAAACCAATATGACGCTCAAAAAGCGTTGTGTTGAAGTTCTTTTTGAACAGATCATTTTCGATAATTTCGTCTGCCAGCTGAATGAGCTGATCCTGGAAAATGTCGTCGTCGCCGTCTTCCCATACGTCCTCGAAAATGCAGTTCATCGGAACGCTTGTAATACCCAGATTCCACAGGTGAAGAACAGAATCTTTTACCAGCGGTAAGTCGCCATGACCGATGGTCGCTTTGGTTTGCGCGCCTTGGAATTGCTCCAGCCAAAGCGGAACTCGTTTGACAACTTCGTCGTAAGAGCCGGTTCCGTCAATAAACACCCGTTGCATATTGTGCTTTTCCGGCGTTCCGTCGACGGAAATGCCGATACTGAGATGATCTCTATTCTTTTTGATGAATTCCTGTACGCGCGGGTCGTCATACAACAACCCATTGGTCGCAAGACTGAATCGATAACTGTTAAACCATGGGTGATTCAGTTCGAACAGACGGACTTTGATATAATCGCAGATTTGATTCATCAGCTCAATTTCCAGGAATGGTTCGCCCCCAATAAAATCCCAGACAACGCTGCCTTCGTTGTAGATTTCCGTATGTTCAAGAATGTAATCGATTCCCTCTTTGGCGGTTTCAAACGTCATTTTAGAAACAGAGTTTTTCCCGCACAAATAGCAGTATTTACAGCGAAGCTGACAGTCTTCCGTAAGAATAAAAGTAATGGAACGCGCTGAACCTTCATTCCACGCTTTGATCTTTTCGGATAATTCATAAGAATTTTGTTGAGAATTATCCGTTTTATCTAACGACATTATTATTCTCCTGTGTAAAAAACAAACGATATGATATTATCTAATCTAAAATTGAGATTGAATTAGTCTTTCTTGGCAGTATTCTGACAGGAGTATCTGCAAAAGTCATGACAACTGCCAGCACAAGTTCCATCACAACCAAAAGCGCAGCAACCACAACAACACGTACTACAAGAGCTGCCGCAAAGATTAGTACAACTACCATCACAAGATAGTCTGCTACCACTACATTCTGCAAGTTTTAAACTATCTTTAGTCTTAGCCGCAAACGCCACTTTATCAGTCGCAGCCATAAACGGCGCCGCAAACGCTACAGCGCCGGCAAGTTTGCCGAACTTCTTCATAAAAGCGCGGCGGGATTCAATTTTGTCTTGAGACATAATTTTCTCCTGTTGAAGTACAGTAATAATCAAACGATAATTTAATAACTATGAATGAATTGCGGAACGAAACTAATATGAACTTCCTCTGCATGAACCATCACAGGCTCCTACACATGTTCGATCGCAGCTTCCTGTACAATAAGTGTAGCAAGTTTCTTTACAGGTTCTGTAACAGCTATACAAACAATCGCTATCACATCCACCAACACATGTTACCATACATCCAGAGCTGCAGCCGAAACACGATGTAGGTGGATTATCTTCATCCGGTTTTGCAACAGAGTGATTTGCACCCGTAGTCATGAAGGTAACAGCGAACGCAGCTACGCCGGCGAACTTACTGAGCTTCTTCATAAAAGCGCGGCGGGATTCAATTCTGTCGTGAGACATAATATTTCTCCATAAAATGACATAATCAGCAAAAACAGTTAGCAGTTCTCGCTTTGAAACGGATCTATAAATTGATTTTAATGTGATGATCCAATACAACTGGCAACACAGGCGCCGCCGCAATCACCGCCGCACATAAAATTGCAAGAACGAGCGCAAGCCTCAGTACAAGCATTTTGACATCTGCCACACCCACCTAACAACGTTTCTTTACAGGTGGATGTGCAAGTGAATGTGCAAGATTTCTCACATCCTGTTGCTGGACTCTCCTCTTTCGGTTTTGCAACTGTTTCATTGGATGTCATCGTTATGAACGGAAGTGTAACTGCAGCAATACCAGCGAATTTACCGAGCTTTTTCATAAAAGCACGGCGGGATTCTATTTTGTCTTGAAACATGATTTTAAAAATATCAACAATTTCTTATGTTTTGTCAGACAGATGTCTTAATGAAACTTTACCAGTTTTTCTTAAAACTGAATTCAGTATGTCTGCGACGCTAATCGCAGACATACCATCTGACATCAAGATTTTTTGAATCCCTCAACATCAGTCGTCTTTATCAGTTTCGCAAGAATTAACGAAATGCATTCGATCAATTATTTTGAAAAATAAATACAAATTCGTTCCGTTTTGCAATCGATCAACTGATGAACAAATCAGTCATATCTGGCAACGCCTCGGCAACCCGAGCAACCGCCTGCGCAATCGCCTTTGCAAGATCCCATGCAACCAACACAAGCTCCTTCACAACCGTAACAATACGTTCCGGGTTTATCTTCGCTCGGTTTAGCTTCTGCGTCTTTGGAACCAGTAGCCATGAACGCGGCAGCGACAGCGGCGGCTCCGGCGAGCTTACCGAACTTCTTCATAAAAGCGCGGCGGGATTCAATTTTGTCTTGAGACATAATTTTTCTCCTGTATAAAACGTTTCGCGAAAGATATACTACGACATAACCCTGTTTCGCGCCTGGATTATGCGATACAAACAACTTTTGAGAAAGCGCGCCTAATATATTCCAAGAAAAGGATAAGGAGCGCTGACCCGCTGTTCCATTGCCAAAACACCCTAACCACAGGGAAACCGGACAATAAAACAGGATCAGCGCTCCAAATCCTATACGCATAATTATATTATAACGTTTTAGACAGGAGTGCATCACCTGATAAATCAACTCCGGTATGAACCTGCTTTCGCAGGGTGGTTATCTGTTTTGGAATTAATTTATTTCAATGACTCTGACTAATTTTCATTAATCAAATTATCTTTTTAATCATAATGGAGAAAAACTCCATTTTTATTAGTATAACATACAATTTTAAAATTTGCAAGGGGGGATGCAGAAAAAATTATAAAATTTTGTATGCAAACAAATTTTCTTGCAATTGCACACTGGTGAGCCGGCTCGCGGCAGTCCCCTGCCGCATTGCTGCTGATATGACGGACAAACTCTTTCGCAGAAGAACCCCTCCGCCCCGCTGGATCGCGGCTGTCTCAGCCGCCGAAGAAAACTCACGCGGAGTTGCGGAGGCGCGGAGGATGTTCACAAAGTTTTAAATACGGACGCGAAGCGCTTCCACTAGAACTGCGTAGCAGTTCAATATATGTAGCCGTGGGTTTCACCCCATAGGTATCAACTTAAGTGGGCGCAATTATTGTTTGTGATAGTTGTCTTTTATTGAGTCGGTCATAT